>CAYPXN010000096.1:0-17924 GCA_964414715.1 uncultured Pseudomonadota bacterium
GGAAATATTCAGCACGCACCCTACTCACAGATACGAATATTTTACAGGTACTTCTGCTGCAGCTCCTCACGTAACAGGTGCAGCGGCTTTAATCTGGTCTTTAAATCCTGACCTTAATTATTCTGAAGTCAAACGACTCATTCTAGAGACAACAGATTCCCAAAGTTCTTTATCTGGAAAAACACTGACGGGAGGTCGTTTAAATATTGGAAAAGCAGTCGAAGCTTCTCCTGCAGCAGGAGGGCATCTATTAGAATCACCCAGCACACTCCCCTCCGCAAATCAAAGCAGTAATGCAAACAGTAGTGCTGACTCCAACATTTCAGCCCAGTCGGGTGGATGTAGCTTCAACAAAAACAGCAAGCAAACTCATCCTGTTTATATTTTATTATTATTTTTTACAGCAGGAATTTTCTTCACAATCCGGAATGAAAAAAAGAAAAATTAGGAAACCGTCCAGGTTTCACCACTATTCAACAACTTCTCCAGATTTCCTTTTCCATAAGTTGTGACAGCATACTTCACTTGACCTTCCACCATTTCTTCGTAAGTAGGTTTTGTAACCGATCTAAAAACACCTAAAGGAATGGGAAATTCTGGCATATTCATACGCGCCAACATGTTTGCATAAAACATGTCATTCAAATCAGGCTGATGGACAATCAAATCTGCGGGAGGATTCGCAGGATCGAATTCTATCACTTCAGGAACGAGTCCATTCATTCGAACTCCTTTGTTCTTGTCTTTACCAAAAACAAGAGGCTTTCCTGCTACAAGCTTGATTCCATGATCATCTTTTACTGTTTTATCACTAACGTCTCCAAAAGCGTTATCATTGAAAATTACGCAATTTTGAAAAATTTCTACAAAAGCAATCCCTTTGTGTTTGGCTGCCGCTTCAAAAACTTCACCCATATGCTTCACATCAGTATCCACTGTTCGAGCAACAAAGGTGGCATCACAAGCCAAAGCAAGTGAAATAGGATTCAAGGGATAATCCACACTTCCTTGGGGGGAAGATTTGGTTTTCTTTCCAATCTCAGAAGTAGGACTGTATTGTCCCTTGGTAAGACCATAAATACGGTTGTTAAAAAGAAGAATTTTTAAATCCACATTCCTTCGGATGGCATGAATGAGATGATTGCCTCCGATACTCAGACCATCTCCGTCTCCCGTAACCACCCAAACAGACAGATCAGGTTGATAAGTTTTCACACCTGTTGCAATTGCCGGAGCACGGCCATGAATAGTATGAAAACCAAAGGTATTCATATAATAAGGAAAACGGCTTGAACAACCAATCCCAGAAACGAATACATATTTTTCTTTCGGAATATTCAATTTAGGTAATACGTTTTGAATTTGTGCCAGGATGGCATAGTCACCACATCCTGGACACCATCGAACATCCTGGTCACTGATAAAATCTTTTCTTGTTTGAACAACATTATTAGAGGGCTGCGACATTTTTCACCTCAACGCTTGAAGATAATAAGGATTGAACCGCTTCCACAATTTCCTGGATCTTGAAGGGCTTTCCTTGAACTTTACAAAGACTCTTTGAGTCGACAAGATATTTGGAACGAAGCATGGCATTCAATTGTCCGAGATTCAACTCCGCGACAAGAACCTTCTTAAAGTTTTTCAGAATTTGCCCTAAATTTTTTGGGAAAGGATTTAAATAGCGGATATGCGCCGAACTTACAGCCAGACCCTGCTTTTGCAAATGCTCTACGGCAGAAGTAATGGCACCATAAGTTCCTCCCCAGCCGAGAACCAATACATCTCCTTGCGTTTTTCCAAAGACTTCCAAATCAGGAATGTCAGCTTCAATTCCTGCAATTTTTGCTGCTCGCAAGTTGATCATCTTTTGATGATTCATGGGATCATAACTTACATTCCCTGTCACATCTTCTTTTTCCAAACCACCGATACGATGCTCCAATCCTGGAGTACCCGGAATGGCCCAAGGTCTTGCCAAGGTTTTTGGATCTCTCAGGTAAGGAAGAAACTTGTCTCCTTGAATCGAGTCTTTATGGGCATATTTTACTTCAATTTTAGGAAGACTTTGAATCGAAGGAATCAACCAGGGTTCACTTCCATTTGCCAGGTAACCATCCGACAAATATAAAACAGGAGTCATGTATTTCACGGCAATTCGCACGGCTTCAATAGCCATATTAAAACAGTCACCAGGTGTTGCAGGAGCTATGACAGGAATCGGGCTTTCCCCATTTCTTCCATACATCGCTTGTAACAAGTCCGCCTGTTCTGTTTTGGTAGGCAACCCTGTGCTCGGCCCCCCTCTTTGGACGTTCACAACAATCAAAGGCAACTCAGCCATAATTGCCAAATTCAAAGCTTCACTCTTTAAAGCAAGACCAGGACCACTGGTTCCTGTAAGAGCAATCGCACCGGCATAAGCTCCTCCGATTGCAGCTCCTATTGCGGCGATTTCATCTTCAGCCTGAAAACTTTTTACTCCAAAATTTTTCAACTTAGAAAGTTCATGTAGAATGTCAGAAGCAGGTGTAATCGGATAGCTGCAGTAAAACAGGGGGGAATTTGCCAATTCACAAGCAGTGACAAATCCAATAGCTGTCGCCTGATTTCCCATGATGTTGCGATATTTCCCAGGCTTCAATTTGGCGGGCAAAATTTTGTAATGGACAGAAATCACTTCACTGGTTTCTGCGTAATGATAACCCGCCTTCAAAGCTAGAATGTTTGCCTTTGCCACTTCAGGTTCTTTGAATTTAGTTTGGATCCATTGAATAGTAACGTCCATGGGCCGATCGTACATCCAATACATCATTCCCAAGGCGAAAAAATTCTTACAACGATCTTTTTCTTTTCCGGTTAATTGCAATTCACTCAAAGCAGTTTGATTCAAAGAAGTAACGGGAACTTGAAATACCCGGTATGCTTGCAAAGATCCATCTTCTAAAGGATTAGATTTATAGCCTGCACGTTCAAGGTTACGATCTATAAAAGCGTCTTTATTTATAATGATAATTCCACCGGGAGGGACATCTCTCAAGTTTGCCTTCAAAGCAGCTGGATTCATTGCCACCAAAACATCAGGTTGATCTCCCGGAGTACGAATTTCTTTGCTTGAAAAATTCAATTGAAAAGCACTCACCCCTGCAAGAGAGCCGGCAGGTGCTCTAATTTCAGCAGGATAATCTGGCAAGGTCGCCAAATCATTTCCAAAGATTGCCGTAGTGCTTGTAAATTGTGTTCCTGTGAGTTGCATTCCATCACCGGAATCTCCGGCAAAACGAATTACGACATCTTCTTTTTCTTCTAATTTCTTGGCTTGAGGAAGGGGTTCTGAAGTCATTTTAATCCTTTTCTCTTTAAAGACCCTTGAATATCAAAGGGATAATGCAGTGCATTAGGATGCTTCCTTATGTGAATCAATCATAATTTTCAAGGGGGATTTTGTATTTAATTTCAGGTGTCCGTTTGAGGAATTAACAAGAGATTGCGAGCTTCTTCTCGAACTGCTGGACTTGCTTCGGAATCCTTTTTGACCAAATTTTCAAGAATTTTTTTAGCATCCTCAGTCTTATTTTGAGCCTGATAAACCGCCGCCAAACGTAATAAACTCCAATCTTTTAGATAGTTTTTGGAGTCAGAGGAGGCTTGATCATATAAAGACTCTGCATTCTTCCAATCTTTCTTGTTTTCGTAACAAACTCCCATTTTCATATAAACCAAGCTGCGAAGCACCTGGTTTTCACCATGTCCCACATACTTATCCAAATCACTAATTACCTCGTCACATTTTCCCTCTTTCATGGCATCATTGGATAATTCCAGAGAAGCCCAAATTCCAATCGGCGCATAGAGATTTGATTTACGAATATCTTGCAGGACTTGGTCTTCAGCTTCGCTTCCCGCTTTTTGAGCGGTATAAATTTTTTCAGCGAGCTTATCGGAACGCTTCGCATGAAACGCGCTCCAGAATACGGTTCCCAAGCCCACGATAATTGCAATCACTAAAACTGCAATTACAATAGGACCATTGGCGTAAGCTTTGTGATATAGGGAATCGAAAAAAGAAATAAACTCATCGTCTTTTTTGTTTTTCTTTTGGGGTAATCGTTCGTAAGTGGCCATAATATCCTCTATAAATCGAATTGAGGACTACTCGAAAAAAAGAAGAGAGTAAATGAAATTATAAAGCATTTTTCACTTTTGCAAGAAAATGGAAGTAATATAAAAACACTCCCTACACTTCATCCAACCTGAAAATTTTCTGGATAATTTCCAGATAAGTATGAGGATGCGTTTCTTTTTCCAAATCCTGTGTCTTGAGAGCTAAAAGCGGATCATGCAAAATCTTATTTACAATGGCACTACTCATCGAATCCAAAATCGTCTTTTGCTCGGGAGTGATATCTTTCAATTTTGAAAGAGCTTTCTGAATTTCTTGCTCACGAATTTTTTCAAACTTCTTGGCCAACAAATGAATGGTGGGAGTTACAGATAAATGATCAAGTTCTTGTATAAATTTTTTAGTTTCCTGCCTTGCAATTTCCTCACCTTTTAATGCTTCTTGAGAACGTTCTTTCTGATTGGCATCCACGAGCGAATTCAAATCATCCAGATCATAAAGATAAACATTATAAATATTATTAATCGCTGGATCCACATTCCTTGGCAAAGAAATATCAATAATAAACATGGGGCTGTTTTTGCGAAGCTTCATTGTTTTATGAATATGATCGGGTTTTAGAATGTAGTCTTCTGCTGCGGTGGAAGTAATCACCATATCCACCATGGGAAGGGAAAAGTAAAAGTCTTCAAAATGAAGCGGTTTTCCTTCGCAAGCAGCGGCAATCTCTTTGGCTTTTTCAAAATTACGATTGGCCACCCAAATTTCTGCAACCCCCTGCCCTTTCAAATGCTTGGAAGCCAATTGCCCCATCTTCCCCGCTCCCAGCAAAAGAACTTTTCGCCCCTTAAGGTCACCGAATATTTTTTTGGCCAACATGACCGCCATATAACTGATACTTACCGGACCTGAAGCGATTTCTGTTTCACTGCGAATTTTTTTTGCAACATGAAAAACCCGATGAAGATAGCGATTCAAAAAACTTCCCAGAGTTCCCGACTCGGAAGCCAACTCATAAGCCTCTTTCATTTGCCCCATAATCTGGGGTTCACCCAAAACCATTGAATCAAGACTCGAGGCAACTCGACAACCATGCAACACCGCCTGATCCCCACTCCAGGAATAAAGATGTGTTTGAATTTCTTCGAGGGGAACCTTCTGAAAATCAGACAAAAATTTTTGAATTTGATGTATGGAACTTTCAGTTTTCAGAGTCGCTCCGTAAACCTCCACACGATTACAGGTGGAGAGAATCATCGCCTCTTCCAAAATATCCAAATCCAGAAGCTGTGAAAGAGCCATCGGGATTTTTTCATTCGAAAATGCAATCTTTTCCCGAACAGACACAGGAGCCGTTTTATGATTGAGGCCGACCACCACTAGCTTCATAGATGTTGCACCTCAAGAAATGTAAAAAGAATGACCACAAAACCCAGAATGGATAGTAAAATACTCCTTTTACCCTTCCATCCTGCAGAAAAACGAAGTTGAAAAAAGAAGGCATAAAGCAACCAGGCAACGATAGTAAAAAGCTGGCGAGGATCGTCGAAAAAGTAAACCCCTTTCACCGTTTTTGCCCAGGCTGAACCTGAAACAATTCCCAAGGTAAGTAACACGAAGCCAACACTCAAGGCTTTGTAATGCAAACTTTCTAGAACGTCGAGAGAAGGAAGTTTTTCAGACCACATTTTCTTATGCTTTAACTGGTATTCCTGAAAGAGAAACAAAATACTCATAATAAAACAAAGCGAGAATACGGAAAAAGCCAGAAATGCAAACACAATATGAACTGCCGCCCAAGGAGATTGCATCACCACATTTGAAAAGGAGTATTTTACAGAACGAAAATGGGCGAAAATCGAAAGAATTAAAATTGCAGGCAAGAAAAGACAAGCTGCCAAATCCATCGGATATTTTATTGTCAAAAGCAAAAAAACTGCGGCCAAAATCCAGGCACTTAAAAAATAAGCATCCCCCGAAGTGAGAATAAATGGATAGCCTGTTTGAAAAAACTGGTAAGCAATGGAAATGGCTTGAAGCAAAAAACCCATCAAAAGAAATCTTTTACCTAAAGCCGAAAGGATCTTTTTTCTAAAAACCAACTTTGAAAAATAAAAAAGCGCCGAAGAAGCATAAATTACTAAGGCAATATGCACTAAATAAAAATTAAGCATGTTTATCATCCAATCCAAGATCCCCGATGATTTTCTCTACACAATGAAAAGGTTTGCTTCCCATTAACTCCCCACAAACGTTTTCACCTTTTTCGTCCATATAGAGAGCAAATTCTTTTGCCCTACCGAGTTGTATCATCTTTTGCCTAACTTCAAAAATTTTATTCAGAGCTTGTTCAAACTCGTCTGAGAATTTTTTCTCGAAATACTTTCTTAGTATTTTTGAAAAAAAAGGCCCTCTCCCTCCGGTTGAAATCGTCAATAAGAGATCTCCTTTTTCTACTCGAGCTGGAATTGTGAAATCACATTCCTCTGGTTGATCCACCGCGTTTAATAAAATTTTCATTTCTCGGGTATCTTGATAAATTTGACGGTTGCACTCAGAATCATTCGTAGCTGCAAAAACCAAAAACACATCTCTTAAGTCTTCTTTATGATAAGCGCGCAACTCCAAAGTTAATTTTTCCTGAACTGCCAAATCTCGTATCGGGGACGAAGCCTGTTTGGCCACAACACAAATATTGGCCCCCGCCTTCATTAAGCCTTCTATCTTTTGAAAGGCAACGGAACCGGCACCAATCACCAAAACCTTCTTATTTTTAAGGTCTAAATTTATCGGATAATATCTCACTTAGACTTCTCTATGGCAGCAAAAGCTTTGCGTCAATGGCGGAGATAAAGATTGTTAATCCTTGTTAAACGGAAAAATGACGTCTTGTCTGATTGTGTATTGTGACTTCCAGATGAATTTGAGAAAATTTAAAGCAAAGCCAATTTCAAATAAAGAAGGGGTACATATGCAAAAAAATCTTGGAAAAGATTTCTTACTGATTTTTGTTTTATTATTACCATTTACATTCTCTGCTTGTGGCAGTGGCTCTTCGGGGTCACAAACGGTGAGTGGAGCAAACATCGGTATTTCTACGGTCACCAACCTTCCCCTTCCTTTTGATCCTGTTCAATCAAGTTCTGCCAGCTCATCGAATTCTGCACTCAGATCAAATAGTGCAGATACCACCACATCCGGCATGTTACTCAATAAATTTACGGAGAATACTTACACCAGTCAAAGTTCTCTCTTATCTTGTCAAAGCACCACGCAATTTTTGAGAGCTTTGGATGCTGTCAATGGAACTCAAGTTGCTTATTGCGCACTCAAATATGCGGGAGCAGAAATTGAACAATCTATCCCGGATTTATATAGTGGAAACTTTACCGTCTTTGATCTCCAATTTACTCAAAATGGAACACCCATCCCCGAAGCAGGCGCTAGAGTGAAAGCAAGAGTTGTCCGTGACTCAGAAAATAATGCTATTACAAGTTTTACTGTGTATGTTTGCGGAAATACAACAAATCCTCCTGATGGTAATTTTAGAGAGTTTAATTATATTTCCCTTTCCATAGGAGTAGATGGAAGCTTCAATATGAAACTCAAAGGTTCCGATGGAGCAGGACCCGGAAGGCAACCCAACGGTTGGCATCTGGGCAATATCTCTGGCAAGCTTCAGTTCACTCAAAGCAACTCTTCAGATGCAAATTCTGTAACAGGGACCTTTACGGGAAGCAAAACTATCTCTGTAGAACAAACTAAGGTCGATGGAGATACATTTTATAGTGGCAATGAATTTAACCAAACCTTGGATACTTTAACTTATCAAGGTTACACCTATTATCAACAAGGCGGGACTATCAGTAAAACCCAAACCCATTCTTTAATGGATATCAATAATGGCAATACCGATGCGATTGTTTATGACATTGGAAAAATGCTTCTCTCCAATGGAGGGGGAGTCATGAGAGCACAAAGTAGCACCACAGGAAATTCCAGTCTCAATTATGATAGCACCTTTACAGAGGCATGGGATGGTAACACCTTACTTCCTGACCCAGGTGCAGAAAACTTTTCAGGAGAAACTTTCCTCAGCTTGGTTTCCAACTATTCAGTGCCTGACCTTCCCAGCACCCCTCTTCCCGACACCTTAAACTCTTTCACAGGAGATGAAGCAGATAACTGTACTACCACAGCAGAAAGCGTTCCCAGTATTAAAATTGAAGTGGGACCCTACCAGGATTATTGCATGAACTCACTTGATTGGGCTCCTGTGGAGTACTATTCTTGCTATAACACCATTCATGCTCCAAATTAAAATTCATTTTCTTGTTCAAGACCCGCCTGTGTGCGGGTCTTTTTTTTGCTTGTTATTGAGTCACCTTGACAAAGCTTCAAAAAAGTTCATATGAATAATTCAAAAGGAGCAAAAATATGGCTTCTGATGCAGTAAAAATTGCAAGTGATGCAAACTTTGATTCGGATGTTTTAAAAAGCTCCACTCCCGTATTGGTAGATTTTTGGGCAGAGTGGTGCGGACCCTGCCGTGCTTTAACCCCTACCATCGAAGCATTGGCCGCGGAATATCAAGGAAAAGTGGGAGTTTATAAGATGAATGTGGATGAAAATCCTAATGTACCCACGCAGTTTGGCATTCGCAGCATTCCCACAGTTCTCTTGTTTAAAGGCGGACAAAAGGTGGATCAAGTTATTGGAGCGGTACCCAAATCTGCTTTAGAAGAAATGATTAAAAAGCATCTTTAAGAGATTATTGATTCTGACTGTAAACAAAAAACCCCGAGGAAGCTCGGGGTTTTTTATTTTAGAAAACAAAACGTCTCATTCTTACATTAAATAGAACCCCTATGGCCATCAACATGGTCACCAAAGATGAGCCTCCATAAGACATCAGGGGAAGTGGCACTCCTGTGAGAGGCATGAGCCCTAAAACTCCCCCAAGATTAATCACAATATTCCAAAACAAAAGACTCACAACTCCCACTGCCAACAAAGCACCAAAAAAATCCTTACATTGAGAGGCCGAATCTAATCCCAAAAATAAAAATAAACTCATGGAAAGGATAAGTATAAAACTGCCCACAAAACCCCATTCTTCCGCCAAAACCGGAAAAATAAAATCTGTATGCCTTTCCGGAAGAAACTTTAATTTATTAATATTCCCTTTTAGATATCCCCTGCCCAACAAACCGCCAGATCCCACTGCAATCTTTGATTGCACAAGATGGTATCCTCTTCCCTTCGCATCGGCTTCTGGGTTCATGAAGGATTTTACCCGGTCTTTTTGATAATTCTTTAAAACAAAATTATAGGCGAAAACACTCGCTAGAGAAGCAATCAAAGCTGCAACCACAAACATTCTTAACTTTACTTTCAGAAAAAAACTCATGCTCGCAAATAACAGAACAAAAAAGATAGAACCACCCAGATCTTTTTGAAGAATGACCAAGATCAGAGGAATAAAAGTTAAACCCATTGCTGGAAGCAATTCCTTTAAACCATAAACTCTGTCTGGTGGATAAGAAGAAAAATATTTAGAAAGAACAAGGATGAGTGCCAGCTTTGCAATTTCGGAAGGCTGAAAAGAAAATCCCAAAATGCTCACCCAATTCTGTTGTCCTGCAACACTTCTTCCGAAAACAAAAACAAGTAACAGAAGAAAAATTGAAATCCCATAAAAGGGATAAGCCCATTGCTCCAACCAATGATAGTCGAACAGGGTCATGAAAAATAGGAACAGCAAGCCCAATACAAACCAAATTAATTGGGATTTAAACAAAATGGGTAAGCTGGTGGAATCCACTCTATAAGTGGCACTATACAAATTAACCAGTCCCAAAAGAGACCATATCATCAGGAGTGTAAAACAACCCCAGGGAAAATGGCCAAAAATCCTTTTACGAACAGTAAAGAGAGGAAGTTGCATAAAGTTATTTCAATTTCTGATAATCTCCCAAAACTTCCTTGGCATGACCTTTGGGGGAAACACTCGAATAATATTTTGCGATTTTACCTTCCGGATTAATCAAATAAGAAATCCGTTTGGTAAAGAAAAAGCCCTTTGCTCCATAAGCTTCAATAATTCTTTTTTGGGGATCAGACAAAAGGACGAAAGGAAGCTGATACTTGTTTGCAAATTTTGCATGACTCTCCACACGGTCATGACTCACACCCAACACTTCAACCTTTCCTTTCAAGTCTGAAAATTCATCTCGAAATGAGCAGGCTTCTTTTGTGCAACCCGGAGTGTCATCCTTTGGGTAAAAATATAAAAGCACCCATTTCCCTTTATAAGATGCCAAAGAATGTTGTTTACCATTTTGATCCAAGGCTGCAAATTCGGGGGCTTTATCCCCTTCTTTTAAACTCATATTTCCTCCAAATTGTCACCTTCACCCGTCCTAATGGACGCCCTTTTCCTTCAAGGAAGAAGGCTGAGGTGAGGGGGAACTTTTTTTCCCATAGTCATGATAAATTTCGAAATACTTTTTAATTACGGCTTGAGCTACAGGTGCTGCTGCCGCACCGCCATGTCCTCCATGTTCTACCAAAACCGACACTGCAATTTCAGGTTTTTCTGTGGGGGCATAAGCCACAAACCAGGCGTGATCTTCCCGACTTTTGCTTTGAGCTTTTCTACCAAAAGTGTCGTAATTTACCACCTGGGCAGTTCCGGTTTTTCCTGCAATGCCAATTCCTGGAAGCTTAATTTTATGCGCTGTTCCTCCAGGATCTTGCACCACTCCCTCCAAAGCCTTGTGAATTGCTTTCCATTTTTCAGAATCTAAAGACAATTCTGCTTTTTGGGCTAACAAGCGCGAAGGGTTTTTTCTTTTTCCTTCTCCATCTTCAAAATATTGCACCAAGGTTGGAGTAATTCCCAATCCTTCACTCGCCACGCGAGCAATCATCAAGGCATTTTGGAGAGGAGTCACAAGATTATAGCCTTGACCAATCGCTACTGAAAGAGTCTCTCCAGGATTCCATTCTTCTTTTTTAGTTTTCATTTTCCAAACTGAATCAGGAATTAATCCGCTTCTTTCATAATCTAATTCAATTCCAGTTTCTGCTCCCAAACCAAAAAGTTTGGCATAATTTGAAATGCGATCAATTCCTAAACGCTCTCCCATTTTATAGAAATAAACATCGCAAGATTGCACCAAAGAATGATAGAAGTCGACGGCCCCGTGCCCCTTTGACAACCAGCAACCAAATTTTCTTCCGCCATACTCATAATATCCCGGGCAAGAAATTTTATCTTCGGGACGAATCAAACTTTCAGACAAGCTCGCAAGTCCGGTAATAATTTTAAAGGTAGAGCCCGGTGGATAAGCCGCCTGTGTAGCACGATTTAAGAGATATTTTCTTTCATCCTGATTCAAGAAAGCCCAATAAGCTTTGCTCAAATTGGCACCCATCTTTTCAGGATCATAGGAAGGGACACTCACCAAAGCCAAAACCTCTCCTGAAGGTACGAGCAAAACCACCACAGCCCCTTCTTTGCCTGCAAGGGCATCATAGGCTACTTTTTGAAGATCTTTATCCAAGGTTGTGTGGAGGTTTAAACCTGGTTTTGGAATACTCCGAGATATTTCCTTATCTAATCCAAAGGCAGGATCTTTTACTTCTCTTCCCAAGGCATCTACAATCACTTCTTCTTTTCCATCCTCACCTCGGAGTTCTAAGTCAAAATGTCTTTCAAT
This sequence comes from uncultured Pseudomonadota bacterium, assembly GCA_964414715.1. Lineage (GTDB taxonomy): Bacteria > UBA10199 > UBA10199 > JADFYH01 > JADFYH01 > CAYPXN01. The sequence continues at coordinate 11,848 of CAYPXN010000096.1, forward strand.
CCCTTGGGCTCCGATAATATCTCCCGCCTCATATCGATTGGGATGCTCTTTCTGTAATTCTTTCAACTTTTCATCACTGATTTCTCGCAAATAACCCAACACATGTCCAAAAGCTTCCCCTTCCAAAAAATGCCTTTCAGGTTCCACCCGAATATCCAAGGCAGACCACTCTCCTGCAGAGTTTGATTCTAACAAAAGATTTTTCTTCATTTGTATTTGGGTGACTACCTCTCGAGAAAGGTCTGAAGCCAACAATACCGGACGATATCGAGCTACGTCTTTGGAGGCGGCCACTTTTTCTTGAAGATCGTCCGCGCTGACGTTCAAAATTGGAGAAAGCTCTCGGAACAAAGCGCTTAAATCTTTCGCTTTTTTAGTGCTTACAAAGAGGTTAAAAGCAGGTCGAGTACTTGCCAATAAATTTCCCCGTCTATCATAGATATTTCCCCGGGGAGCCCGAATTGGCACTTCCTTGATTGTAAAAGCATTTGAATATTGGGTATATTTATTTCCTTGTATAAGCTGGAGATAAAACAATCTCGAAATCACCAAAACAAAGAAAAATAGAATTCCCAAAGCAGCCCAGAATATTTTTGAGCGATCAAAAAACATGTATTTTGGATATTAAACTTGGCTACCAATCTTTCAAGCCAAAACGACGACGGATTCTTTTTTGAAATTTAAAAGGAGAGGAACGTTCCATTTTTTTTAATTGTCGCACTGTAAACAAATTGAGCTGTGAATCCTGCTCACGGGAAACAAAATATTTTTCTTCAAACTGAGCTCCCCATTCATCCATAAAATACCAAAAACCTAATGCATAAAGGTAATAAAGGAATGCCTGAAGTAGGTAAATAAATTTTCCCTGAATATTCTGCAAGCTTTCAAAATTCGATTTATGCAAATAGAAATAAAACAATCCTACCCCTAAATAAGAAACAAATACTTTCGTGTAAAGTGAAGGACGCAAAATACGATAACGGAGAAATAGCATCATCAAATACTGGAAGCTTAAAAAGAAAAATAATTCTTTATCCAAGGAAGACCAGGCTCCCAAAACAAATACAGACAAACTTAAAACTCCGAGGGAAAACCAAAATGAAGAGATTAAAAAAATATAGGATATTCCCAAGAGAAAGGCCCAAAACCCCAAATCATAAAACCTGAAGCAATAGGCAAAAAAAAGGAGAATAAGCCATGTGTAAAATAGTAGAAATGGATTTTTCATTGTAGCACAACCGCCACATCTCTTAATTTTGAAAAATCTACTTCAGGCAATACTTCTGCAGAAAGAAAAAGACCTTTTTCGTCCTTTTTCAAATTTTCCACCTTTCCGATCAACAAACCCTTCGGAAAAACTTTATCCAAACCTGAAGTTGTCACCAAATCTCCCACCTCAATTTTTTCTGCATTTCCAAGATACTCCATACGGGTCACCCAATATCGTCGATCCCAAGCGAGAGTTTTTTGCTCACCCTTCAAGGTTCCACGTACCCCACTGCTTGCAATCTCGGAATCGACCACGGACTGAGGGCTCAATAAAGGAATCACCTTCGCAGTCTGGGGGTAAACTTTAGAAATAACTCCCACCAGTCCCCCTTCAGATAAAACACTTTGCCCCACCAACACACCCTGATCACTTCCTTTGTTGATCCATATTCCCTGAGAAGGATCGACAGGATCATAAGTAATGATCTGGGCAAACTCCAAATGTTTGAAGTTTTTCTTATATAAATCTTGAATCGATTGAATATGGATTAAAGATTGCGATTGAGCTTGAGATTCATTCAAAGACTGAAGAAGTTCCCTGTTTTCATTTTTCAGTTTTTGATTTTCTGCTTCCAAGCCGACAAGATAGAAATATCGATGCCAAATATTTTCCAAGGGGCGCCAAATTGCATTGGAGAGATAAAAGACAGGATAAAGAGTCTTTTGAACCAAGAGACTTTGTTTGTTACCCAAAGGTTCAAACCATCTTCCCAACAATACGAAAATAAAAAATAAAATGATAAAAAACTTACCAAAGGTAAGACGGAATCTCTTGGGAGCAGATTTCATGATATTTGCATTTCTCTATTAAAGAATGAGGCTAGTTGACAGTAATTCCACGTAGAGTGTCTAACTCATCCAAGGCACGTCCTGTTCCCAAAACCACTGCAGACAAAGGATCGTCCCCAATACTCACAGGCAGGCCTGTTTCTTCACGAATCAAAACATCCAGATTTTTCAACAAAGCCCCTCCTCCCGTCAGTACAATTCCCTTATCCATAATATCCGCTGCGAGTTCTGGAGGGGTTTTTCGAGTGCTATTCGTACCGCTTCCACAATTGCATTTACCGGTTCGGCAATTGCCTCACGAATTTCATCGCTATTTACCGGCATAACTCTTGGAACACCCGCCACCAAATCACGCCCCTTAATTTCAAGGGTTTTTACTTCACCATTTGGATAGGCATTTCCAATGGCTATCTTGACCATTTCTGCAGTTCTTTCACCAATCAACAAGTTGTACTTGCGTTTGATGTACTGGATAATGGCTTCATCCATTTTGGCACCTGCCACACTAACCGACTGGGAATAAACTATCCCTGCCAAAGAAATGACTGCCACTTCAGTAGTTCCGCCCCCAATGTCTACAATCATGTTTCCTGTTGCTTCTGTAACAGGCAAACCAGCACCTATCGCCGCCGCCATCGGCTCTTCAATTAGATAAACTTCACGAGCTCCTGCACATTGGGCTGATTCTCTCACAGCCCTTCTTTCTACTTCTGTAATACCAAAGGGAACACAGATAATAATTCGGGGCCTGACCAAATTTTTACGGTTATGAACTTTACGAATGAAATAGCGCAACATGGCTTCTGTGATTTCAAAATCGGCAATCACTCCGTCTTTCATAGGACGAATAGCTTCAATATTTCCAGGGGTTCTACCCAGCATTTCTTTAGCCTCTCGCCCTACGGCCAAAACTTTTTTCATTCCCTTAGAATCTTTTTGAACTGCCACCACAGAAGGCTCTGCACAAACAATCCCTTTCCCCTTTACATAAACAAGGGTGTTTGCAGTTCCTAAGTCGATAGCAAGATCACTGGAAAATAATCCAAAAAGCTTATCTAAAATCACAAAACACTCTCTTCTTTTTTAATGATATTAAAATGGGAAAACCCCTGATGGTGAAAAATTTACACCTAAATATCATTCCGGGAATTTCACTGGCAAGGACAAAAGCAAAAAGAAAAAAAATACTTTTCAAAACACCTCACATGTTCTGAAATTTTTCTGTTATAAATGTGTTTTTCTTGACGAATGCGATCTGTTGGGATTTAGAAGCATCACCTTTCGAGTGGGGATACAATTAGATATAATTAAATATAATATAAAGATCATTTAAAAAAATATTTTTAAATTTCTTTAAAATATGCTAAAGATAACAAAGATATTTAAGAAATATTTGATTTACATAAAAAATTAAGTTGATGATATCATTGTAGAACGGTATCATGAGAGTTAATTTGATAAAGATTTGTTTCGGCTGTTGTTAAAATTTACATAAATTTTAACTACTTACATAGTCTTAAAACCTAACTGGAGGAAAAAATGAAAAAACTGGCACTGGTCAGTATCGTCACCTTGTTTGGTGCCCTATCCCTTGCAGGAGGCATTAAACGCGTCGGTGCAACCGACAATACTATTGTTCCACAAGCGAGTAGCCCTGCAGCTTGTCAAGCCGATCGTAAAGATCGTGAACCTTGCAACCGCTGGTATGAGCTTACAGAAGATCCCGATCCTACCGCATGGCTTTATGATCGCAGAAATTTGGAAGAAAAAGCTCGCTGGTATCATGTCGGACAAGCAAAACCCAAAGTTACTGCAAAGAAAATTGTCATCGACAAGATGATTCACTTTGCATTCAACAAGTATAACATTAAACCTGATTCTTATGGTATTTTGGATGACGTTGCTTCGATTATCAAAGCAAATCCTCAAATTAAGAAGATCAAGGTTGAAGGTAACACTGACGCTATCGGTTCAGAAGCATACAACATGAAACTCTCTCAAAAACGCGCTGAAGCCGTAGTTCAATACCTTACCAACAAGGGTGTTCCTGCTACCAAATTGGAACCTGTAGGTTATGGTAAAACCCGACCTATCGCGACCAATAAAACAGCAGCAGGTAGAGCTCAAAATCGTCGCGTAGAATTCAACGTTGTCGATCAATAAGCTGAATTTTGAACGACTCAAAAACCCTCTCTGTGAAAACAGAGGGGGTTTTTTTTAACCTAAAAAGGAAAAGGATTTGCCTCACTCTCCTGAAAGATATAAATAGGCAGTCCAAACAAAAGGTTATCGATCAATGAAAAAAACATTTTTGCTTCTGGCCTTCTCTTTCATATTTTTTACACATACTCATACCTGGGCGGACGATATCGACGAAAAGTGTCCCGGAGCGAAAGCACCCCCTACTCCTATTTTAAAAGTTGATTTAAATAAAATCACGGCAGCTTTAGAGAACATTCGAAGCACGGAAGGCAAAGCACTTTACAAGACAAATCCTGAGAATGAAGCCCAGTTAAAAAAAATATTCGAATCTACTCCTCAAAAAACCAAACTTGAACAATTCTTTCAACTTCTCTTCCTACTACAAAACAACGTCAACAAGCAGGAGCTTCCCATTGTTGTTGAACCTCCTTCTATTACAGAGGTGCTGATGGCAGCACGGGTATTTACAGATCCTGCTTTTCCTAAAAAAATCATACGCGTCACACTTCAACTCGATGACCCTCAAAGAAATCCCTATTACACCGTCGACTTTTCAGAACCGGAAGTTCGCTTCGCGGTCAATGAAGGTAAAGGCTTTTCAGCTTGGGATCAGGGAATGTGTCAAATTGCAAAAGACTTAATTTTTTACACAGGATTTTCTTTTAGAATCCGAAATTCTCGCATTAATCGCAACTTAGTGGTAGACGACTTCAACAAAGTCCAAATTTATGGGACCTTTGGTTCTCGCAAAATGTTTGACATTGATTTGAACTATTTAGACCTTGAGAAAGTAGAATTTGTGGATGGAACGGATCAAGGTAAAGTAAAAGCGCGTGTCGCCAAACGAGAGTTTAAGGAAAACAAACACTCTGGCTTTTTTAAGTTTATTGGCTCAATGATCCCCAATACGAGCCAACAAAGAATTGATTGGTAATTATAATAAAGGATTAGACCATGTTAGATCACTTACGCAAACATTCCAAAAGTTGGATGATTAAGTTTATTCTCGCCTTCATGACCGTAGGCCTTGTTCTCTTCTTTGGTTACTCTGGGCTTAGAAAAACTACAAAAGGTGAAAATTTTGGCGAACACGAAACTATTGCTAAAGTAAATGGAGAACTCATTCCTGAAGGGCAATTTCAACAAGCCTACGAAGCTCAACTTAAATTCTACGAGCAAATTACCAAAGGAAATATCCCTCCTACTCTTTCTCAAAATATCAAAACAGGCGTATTAAAGCACCTTATCGACACCATTCTAATGGCTCAACAGGCAAGATCTATCGGCATGACCATCTCCAACAAAGAACTTGCAGAAGAAATCACATCTAACCCAAACTTTTACAAAGATGGGCTTTTTAACAAAAGATTTTATCTGGACCAATTCAAGCCTTATTATGAAAGAATTAATGGTAAAGATTATGAAGAGAGCCTCCGCAATGATATCCTCGCTGACAAATTCGAAAAATTTATCAAGGAATCCGCCAGCGTGAGTAATGAGGAATTAAAAAGAGAATTCCTTCTTGCGAACACAGAACTCAATCTTCAAAAAATTATCATCAGCAAAAAAGACGCTGAATCAAACAAATTGGAATCTAAAAATGCAGAGAGCCAAAACTACAGCAATATAGAAGCAGAACTCATTAAAGCTTTCACCGATAACACAAACATTAATAAAAATATTAAAAAACCAAGCAATCCTGTAGATTCCATTCTTAAAAAATATTCTTTAAAAACCGAAGAAACGGGCTTTCATTCTCTACGAGATAAAATCGCCTTCGTAGCCGCTGATCCTTCAGCCACAGATGCACTCACTTG
>CAYPXN010000097.1:0-15248 GCA_964414715.1 uncultured Pseudomonadota bacterium
CAAATGCCACGTACAGCGCGTGATCGCGCAGGTGCTCCTTGGTGCCGTGTTCGCTGTATTTTGCACCTTTGAGGCTGAACACCTGTGCGGTACCGGTTTTCCCGGCAGCGACATAGCCAGCACCGGCAAATGCCCGGGCACCGGTACCCTCGATATTTACCCCAACCATGCCGCGTTTAACCTCATCAATATTCTTTTGCGCCCAAGGCAAGGTTTTCAGCGGAATCGGCTCAATTGGGCGGCGCTTTGCAGTAACAGCGTCTTCCACATATTTGACGACGTGTGGCTTGTACATCACTCCATTGTTGGCCAATGTGGCAACGGCACTGGCAAGCTGAATCGGCGTGTAGCTGTTGTAACCTTGGCCAATACCGATACTGACGGTTTCGCCGGCATACCATTTCTGCATTTCCGGCTTGCGAAAACGTTTTTTCTTCCACTCCGGAGAAGGCAACACCCCAGCTTTTTCGCCCTTGATATCGATTCCGGTTTCATGCCCCAAACCAATGCTGCCCATGAAGCGGGCAATGGCATCGGCGCCAATTTTTTCATAAGCGGTGCCGATGTGAGGCAAAGAGTTTACGTAATCAATAGCAGTGGTGATGTAGAATTTTTTGGTCATAATTTTTTAATAGGGTCATGGTTTTCGGCTACGCTTACAACCCCATAAAGAGGGGCAGTTTCACGCCATTCCCTCGTCCACCCAGCAAAGCTGGGTACCCGGACTCGGTCAAAGGCACAACTTAAGAAATAGATTTTCAAAGGTCAACTGTGGATTTGCATGCGTTTCTCTAAGTTTTCTACCAGCTTCGTAAAGAGCTTTTGTCTTGAGGGCATAATTTAATTGGGGATGCTGTGGAATGTTTTTTCCCCATTTGAGGAGAAGGAGATTTAAAACACTCTCTGAGAGTTCTTCTTCCTTGGAAAGATTTTCGGAGATCTGTAAAAGTTTCATGAGGTCTTTGGGTTGAGATTCCAAAGAAGGAATAATTTCATTTTCAACGATTTCAAAAGCTTCTTCTGAAAATTTCAAGAACTGTCCAGGAGAGCCTTGGGAAAGATCTAGTTTTTCATTGCTCAGAGAATTGCTTTCTTTCAATGCCGGGACTTCTTTCATTTCTGCATGCGATAGAGGAGAAAAGGTGATTTTTTGACAACGAGAAAGAATGGTTTTCAGAAGTTTGTGGGGTGAAGGGCTAATGAGAATGATCAAGGTTTGAGGAGGAGGTTCTTCTAAAGTTTTCAAAAGGACGTTTGCGGCGCTGGGGTGCAAGGTGTCTGCGTCGTCGATGATGGCAATTTTGTATTCAGATTCCAAGGCCTGTAAAGAAAGCTTTTGTTTCAAATCTCGAATGAATTCTACCTTGATGGTATGATTTTCAGGTTGAATAAAAGTGAAGTCCGGATGTTTGTTTTCGCTGATTCGAAGGCAGTGGGAACAATTTCCACAAGGGGCATTCTGTTTATCTTCGCAAAACAATGTTTGAGCAAGGTGATAAGCAAAGAGTTTTTTGCCAATGCCTTGAGGCCCCGTCAGGAGAAGCCCATGAGGGAGTTTGTGAGCATGAATCAATTGATTTATATAAGCGATTTGCTTTTGATGTCCGACAATTTTCATAATTGACCGAGAATGGGGCTTAGAATGTTGATAATATTTTCGTGAATTTTATCGATGCTTTGATCGGCAATTATTTTAAAAACTCTTTTGGGTTCTTCAGCGGCAATTTCCAGATATTTTTTTCGTACCCTTTCATGAAATTCAATTTTTTCCCTTTCAAAACGATCTTCTTTGTCTTGTTGTGCTTCCCCTCTTTTTAGGGCTCTTTTGAGGCCCAGTTCAACAGGTAAATCGAGCAAAAAAGTAAGATTGGGTTTTAAGCCTTGAGTCGCCAATTGATTAATTTCTTGGACGAGTTTTGGAGAGAGTTGTCTTCCGCCTTCCTGATAGGCTGTAGTAGAATCGTAAAAACGATCACAAAGGACGATAATATTTTTCTTCAAGGCAGGTCGGACAATTTGTTCACAATGTTGAGCGCGATCTGCGGCATAGAGAAGAAGTTCTGTCAGAGGAACAATGTCGGTACTTTCTCTGTTTAACAATAATGAGCGGATTTGTTTTCCAACTTGAGTTGCTCCCGGTTCACGCGAGAGAATGTGCTCTTTGTTTTTGGATTTTAACCATTGAGAAAGAAGTTCAATTTGGGTGGACTTGCCGCAACCTTCCGTACCTTCAAAAGTGATAAACAGTGACATAAAACTAAGCTCTCAAAGCCTTTCTTTGAAGTCAAGATATAGAGTTTGAGGAAATAAAAAACCCTGTCCGCCTAAGGCGGACAGGGTTTTTCAATCTGCGGAGAGGAAGAAAAAAACTTTGTTGAAATGCTTTAGAAATTATAAGCAAATTCGAGAGCAAAGCCATTAGACCATGCGGTCCCCACTCCAGGAGCTTTGCGAGGTACAAACACGGTGGGGCTATATTCCACCTTCATTTTTGCACCTTCTGCGATTTGATATCCAAAACCGACAGCACCATCATAGATATTTTGACCCATGGGAGCTCCGGTTACAGGATTTAAAGCGCCTGTGTAGAAGCCGTTTCTGTCTTGCATCCAACCGAAACGACCATAAACTCTCCAGTTGCTGTTGATATCATAGTTCAGCAAGCCGAAGGCAGCATAAGCTCTGTCGTTCGGGCCTGAAATAGCATTGTCCTGACGGAAAGTGCCTTCACCTGCGAATAAAAGAGCAGGGGTGAATTTTACCGCCCAATCTAAATCAACGATAGTGGTCAGATGACGATTACAACCGGTTGCAGTCAAAGCAGCAGGGTTGAAGTTACAACCGAAACGTTCTGGACCACCGGCATAAGAAATTCCCAGAGTACTCTTAGTATCATCAGCTCCCCAGTTGAAACCTAAACGTTCACCCCAAGAAGGGATTGCGCTGTAGGCTCCATTTGTGAGTCCGCCAGGGTTACCTAAGTTTCCATTTGCGGTAGGAGCGGGAAGGTTAGAGCCAAAGGGAATAGAATCTGCCAAATTATTTACAACATATACATGCCAGTCAATGAGGTCACTGAAAGCATAGTAAATTTTACCCCCGGTAATGTTGGTAGGAGTAAGATAGTTGTAGTTTTCAGAGAAAGAAATGGTGGGATTGTCTGCACGATCCACCACATAATAACCAATCGGAGCGTTGAAACGACCGATCAAGACTTCTGCACCCTTGAGGTTGAAGGTTACATATCCTTGTTCCAATTCAAAATTGGAATTTGTACTAAAATTGTTTGCAGGAGCAGGAATCGCAAAAGGATTTGCAGTGTTTGTATTTCTGCCTGAACCTGAAAGCTGACGACCAAAATCAAGGTCGGCACGAATTCGGATATTTTCTCCGAAAGATTTGTTGATATCGAGTTCTACTTGATCCACGTAGAAGTCGAAAGTGTCACGGCCCGGTGCTGTAAATCCGCGGAACCAACCCAGTTGGCCTCCCGCAAAATCACCCGCAGAATTCTTGCCGTCATGTTGCCAACCTGTGACAACGTCGATGTTACCAGAGAGTTCGAGTCCCCCTGCTTTGGATTCCCCTGCATTGACTGAAGATACAGATAATGCAACGAAACTAGAAAATAAAATTGCCGATAGGATTTTTTTCATCCTTTACTCCTTTCATATTCTCCCTTGAAAGATTTTTGTTCAAATACATGAATGCAAAGAATTTGCCAAAGAACAATTTGAAATTTTATAGATATTTTAATGGGTTAAAGAAGTGAGAGACGAAAAATAATATAGAATAAAGCTTAAAATTTAAGCAGTCGCCTAAATTTTTAATGAGGGAAAATTTGTGAAATTTAAAAAAAGCAAAAAAAAACCCCCTCCGCTTGAGGCAGAGAGGGTTTTTTGATCAAACAATTTCTAGCTTAGAAGTTGTAAGCGAATTCGAGAGCAAAAGCATTGTTCCAAGATTTTGCTCCGCCAGCACCAGCGGCCAGTCCGTTAGCAGGGATAAGTCCCATATCTAAGCGGTATTCCATTTTCAACTTTGCACCTTCGGTGATCTGATAAGAAGCACCCAAGCTGAAGTCATGGATTTGTCTTTTACCAGCAGTGGTTGTTGCTGCGTAGTTAGCGGGATTGATGTAGTTTCCGCTACGATCATAGAGGTAGTCGTATCGGAAATACATTCCCCAAGTTTCACTGAAGTTGTAGGCTAACAACAAGTTACCACCGAAACCACGACAGTTTTGTACAGGGATTGCTGTTCCAACAGCGGGTTGGTTGAATCCACCAGGGAGACATGCTCCACCGAGGTTGTCTTGTCTGAAGATACCTTCGCCCGCGATGATGAAGTTATCAGTTGCATGAATTGAGAAATCCAAGTCAGCAATGTTGGTGAAATGTCTCATAGCATTGATGCCATATACTCCACCTTCAGGTCCACCAGCATAAGAAAGACCTACGGTGCTTTCTTTGCCTTTTTCACCCCATGTGAAACCGAAACGAGTTCCCCAAGAAGGAATGGGAGTATCAGTCACGCCGATGCTTCCGATTCCAGAAGTACCAGTTAAGCTGATTCCATAATAAAGGTTGTTTACTGCATAAATATGCCAATCAAAAAGATCATTGAAGGCATAATAGAGTTTCATACCAGTGGTGTTATGAGGACGGAGGAAACGATAGAGATTGGTGTAAGAAAGAGCGATGTTGTTTGCTCTGTCTACAGCTTCAAGACCAAGAGGAATGTTGAAGCGACCCACCAAGAATTCAAGGCCGTTTCCTACAGGAATGTTCGCGGTGACATAACCTTGTTCAAGGTTGAAGTTATTGGCACCAGTTACGCGTTGTGAACCAGAGTTTGCACGACCAAAATCAAGGTCAGCACGGATTCGGATGTTTTCTCCGAAGGTTTTATTGATATCAAGTTCTACTTGATCAATGTAGAAGTTGAAGGTGTCGCGGTAAGCGGCGCCTTGACCTCTAAAATCACCCAATTGACCTTCGCCGAGTAAACCTGCGTTATCGAGATCGTTTACGCCGTTTAAAAGTCCTTGGGCATTTTTACTGTCATGCTGCCAACCTGTGACAACATCGACGTTACCGCTGAGCTCTAAGCCCCCCGCGGCACTTCCTTTATCGCCAGCTTGAAGTGAACCCACGCCCACGAAGGCGGTGGCAATCACCAGAGCTGATAAAGCTAGTTTTTTCATGATTTCCTCTCCTTTTTATATATAAGGTTAAACACTTGTTCAATTCTGTTAATATTTAATTCAAACTTAATTTCACTTAAAGTAAACTAATTTTATCTATAATTATAGATAATTTCAAGATATTTATACAAGCTTAATCATCTGTCTAATCATTTAATAAATAATAAGATTTTATTAACTTTCTTATTCAACTTTCAAAGACCTACATAAAACAAGGACGCAAAGGCGGCCTAGTTAGCCTCAGAGCCCAAAGCTGTCAAGCAGATAATGCGACGCGTTAGGTTCTGGCCTATATCCTATTTGGTTTCTTTTAGAAGGACCCCAAAAAACAGATTTGGGAGTGTATATAATGATAAAGATGAAAGATAAAGTAAAAAATTGTTTGTAGTAAATAATTATGAGATTACAATATGTTAAGTTCCGAGGGATTTTATGAATAAGAGAAAAATTCTTGTCGTAGATGACGATCCGCAAGTCTATCGAATTGTCAGTCGTCTTTTAGATGAAGAGCTTTATGAAGTTCATGCGGCTTCTCAAGGGAAAGAAGCGCTCGACAAAATTTCTGTGGTGAAACCCAACATGCTTTTGCTTGATTTAATGATGCCAGAAATGAGCGGGGTGGAAGTTTGCGAGAAAATTAAAAAAAATCCTCAGACGAAAGACATTGTGGTTTTTATACTTTCCGCAAAAGATGGTCAGGTAGACAGACGGCGTTGTTTGGAAGCAGGGGCTGATGACTACATCTTAAAACCTTTTCATATCGCTTCGCTTGCCCGAAAAATTGAATTCAAGTTTGAAAAGGAAAAATCTTTCTAAATAACTATTTTACTTCCAATATAAGATCGATTTCGATGGTGGCCAAAAGAGGCAAATCAGTTACTCCCACCGATACACGGCTGTGCTTGCCTGCGTCTCCAAATATTTGAATGAGCATTTCGCTGGCAGCGTCCATTACTTTTGCCTGTTCTGTAAAACCGGGGTAGCTATTTACATAACCCGTCATGCGAACTACTTTTTTTATTTTATCCAAGGATCCCAGCTCCCATTTTGCTACGGAAAGGGCATTGGCCAAGGCTTGTTTGGCGGCTCTTTGGCCGTTATCGATACTGACCTCTTTCCCCAATCGCCCTTTAAAGGCGAGTTGAGGACCTATTTTGGGGAGCTGACCGCTAATAAAAAGAAGATTTCCCGTTCTTACACAAGGAACATAGCCACCCTCAGGAGCGGAAGGTTCGGTGAGCTGAATTTTAAGAGCTTTCAGTTTTGCATCGGCTGAGTTGGCGTCCACATTATCTCCTTTTGAGGCGAACAGCCCTGAAAATGAGAAGCAAAGGTAACTCCTTTACTTGGGCAAAATTTTTATCATTTTTGGAAAGGCCCAAACTTGATTTCAAGGATTCATCTGCCAGACATTCACGGATTTCTTCCACGTAAATTTCCGATTTTTTAAGAGCCATGAAGTATTCATCAAAACGATGAGGGATTCCCCGGGAAGGGTTGAAACGATATTCAATGAAAGGATGAATGAAACTCAGGATGACACGAGAACCATCTTTTAAAACTCTGGAAATTTCTTTCATCCACTCCAACGGATTTTCTCTTCGCACCCCAGCTCCCAGCAAAATGAGGTAATCAATACTTTGAGAAGGGAAAGGAGCAGCTTTTAGATTTCCTTTGATCATTTGAAGATGAGGGGGTTTTTGTGAGGGAGGAGAGCCTTCAAAATGCCCTACGTCAAAGTCAATAATGGATTCGGCTCCTTTTTGTTGGAGACTTTCCCAAATCCGGTTTCCAGAACTTGTAATTTGCAACACTTGTTTTCCTGAGAGGTTTGGTAGAAGAGAAGGAATTTCCTTATTTTCAAAGGCTTCGATCCATTTACGAAGTTGATTTTCTGCAGGAAAGGGATTTTGAAAGTTGACCGATTCTTCAGGGTTTTCCTTTTTGCCCGCTTTGGAAGCAGATTTTGTGGAGGCGGCCACGTTGCCTACTTTTTCAACTACTTTACCGGCAGATTGCATCATTTTTCGGAGAAAATTTTTCATTGACCTTAGATTTTAACGAAATTTGACAAAAGAGTCCAATAAAAGACAGAGCTCACTCGTCCTCTCTGCCTGAGACGGATCCGACACCTTCTCCTTGCTAAGGAAAGGGGAGAGGTCTAAAAGAAATAACCAAAAGTGAAGTGAAGGCGTCCGAAGTTTTCGCCAGGTTGTCGATCCAGCAAAATACCGTATTCTAAGCGAAGAGGCCCGACGGGAGTGGCATAGCGAATGCCGGGTCCGGCAGAGTTGCGAATTTCCCCCCAGTTGATTTCTGAAAGGTTGTTGGTGAGACTCGCGGTGTCGAGAAAACCCACAAATTGAAAGTTTTTGAATACTCTAAAAATAAATTCCAGGTTGTAAATCAGAGCGACTTGTCCTCCTGCCGGATTCATTTCCTGATAAGCGAAGCCGCGAATCGTATCATCACCTCCCAGGAAGTAGAGCTCTTGGGTGGGAATTTGTTTGTTGTTCAAAGGGATATCGAAAAGTCCTCGAACCGTGTTTGAAATGGTAAAGCGTTCGAAAGGGGAATACCAATGCCCAAATTTTGCCTGGATTTTATAGAACAGTGATCCGCTGTACAATTCCTGACCAAAGTCGGTACGACCATAGGTGTAATAACCCTTGTGAGGATCTCCAAAGTTGTCACGTTTGTCGTAGGTGACCGCAAAGGCGAGCTTGCCGGTGGTATTATCGCGGGTTCCAGGCCGCAATTCCTGGAAGTCGGTTTTTTGTTCGACGAAATCGGTTCTTACCATTTCGTATTTTGTAAGAAGGGAAAGTTTTTTGGTGACTTGTCTTTGGAAAGCAATGGCGCCTCCCTCCTGAATGTCTTGGAAGAAAGGGTCTCGATCGTATTCAATGAAACCATTAGTAATCATTTGCCAGTCGGAAGCAAGAAAACGGGGATCGGTATACATGATTTCTCCCCGATTAATTCTGAAACCCGCAATGGCTTTAAAATCCATGCTTTTCCCCAAACCCCACAGATTCAGTTTGGTAAAGGTGGCTTTCCCCTGAAGCTTGGTGTCAGTATCGTAGGAAACTCCGAAATCAAAAACGTTGTCTTTCTTTTCTTCCACTCTTACCACGACATGAATGACATCTTCTTTTCCTTGGAGACCCAAGGTTTCTAAAGCGATGGCATCGAAGATTTGGAGTCGTCGTAGCGTGGTTTGACTATCCAGAATTTTTTGCGCATTGAAATCGGAGCCTTCCTTGAATTTGAGAGTGTTCAGGATTGTTTTTTCCTGGGTTTTTACATTTCCCACGATGAGAATTTCGCCAATTTTAACATCGGGCCCTTCATCCACGTTGAAAATGATATTTACCTTTTTGGGGCTTGGCTCTTCCAAGCTTGTTTTTATTTCTGCGTAGGGGTGCCCATTGTTAGAAAAATAGGTGAGAAGAGCACGCATTTCGTTGGCAATTTGTGAGGGAGAATAGACGTCGCCTGCTTTTGCCTTCAAAACTTTTCGAAGTTTCTTTTCATCAAACTTTTTCAGGCCCACAAATTTAAGCTCATTGATGAAGGTTCTTTTTCCCGCATCCACATCGATATCGATGATGTATTTGTCTCCTGTGGGAATTAAGTATCGTTTCCATTCCTTGATTTTCGAATCGAGGTAACCGTTTTCCACGAAGAAATTATCAATTTTTTCGAGATCTTGTTTGAAGACTTCACTCAAGAAAACTCCGCGATTACTCAGTGATTCTTCTTTGGTTTGCATAACCTCACGCAGTTTATCGGGAGAAATGTTTTCATTTCCCTCGAAGTCGATTTTTTTCACGACACGTCGCGGACCTTCCTCAATAAAAAAAGTGACCTGGGTTTTTTCCTTATTAATATCTTTGCGCGTGTAACGAACCTTTGCATCTTCGTAGCCCAGTTTTTGGTAATGGTCGATAAGTTGGTTTTTGGAGTTTTCAAGTTCAAAGTCATCCGTATCGCCGTTTTTTGCGACGTCGATAACCTTCATCAAATTTTGTCGCCATTGATTCTTGTTGCCCTCAAACAGGATGGTGACTTCTTTGCCTTGATGAACATCGATGGTAAGATCCACGGTTTTCTTTTCATCATTAAAAGTTACTTTGGAAAGTTTGACTCGAATACGGGGATATCCATGCGATCTGTATAATTTTTGGATTTCTGCCAGTTCTGCTTTTACCCGAGTCGGTTTGTAGTCGAAGAATCGGCTGATTTTGTTTTCAATGCGGAGGTTTTTAAAAAGAGTATTGCCTTCGATGTTGATTTTGTCGATTCGGTAGGTTCTGCCCCGATGAATATTGATTTTGAGGGTGACCATTCGGTCTTTTTCATCCGTGCTTTCTTCAATGAAGACGTAGGTTTTTTGATAACCTTCTTTTTCGTAAAACTCGATCAGGCGTTCAATTTGTTCACTCAACTTTTCTTTTTCGTAAATATCGCCTGTTGAGAAAAAAATGGCTCGTCGAACCCGACTTTCAAGGAGGGGGTAATTTCCATGAATTTCGATGTTGCGAATCAAAAAAGCATCTTCAAGTTGAAAGACAAGATCCACTTCCTTGCCTTGATGTTCCACGAGAACTTCCACCTTTTTGAAAATATTCCATTTTCTAAGGTCGTTGATGGCATTTTCAAGTTTTTCAGGTTTGAATTCATTCCCGGGCTTCATTCGGATAATACTTAAAATATCGGGAACTCGCGAAGGAATATCGTTTTCGATTTTGATGGAGCGAATTATTTCCGGGCTTTCAGGCACAGTTTTTGAGGCGTTCAGGTTGGATGACCAGCAAACACAAAGCAGGCAAAAGATCAGGAGCAATTTATTTTTTAGTAGCCTTGTTTTCATCAATATCCTGAGTACCTAAAAATCAAATTCAAGCGATATCGTCCGGTTGAAGATCTGGATGCCTTAAAGAGAAAATTGTCTAACACAATATATTCTGCCTGCAAATTGGTGACGGTATCTTCTACGGAAAGATCTGTTTTGAATTCCAGTGAAAGTCGATCGGTAATTTTTTTACCTACCACCAAAGAGGAAAGGCTTTTGGCATCTGGGTCTGAAGCTTCCATTTTAAAAATATCCAGATGAGTAGCAGCCGAAACCGGTTTTTCAAGAAAGCTGGTGACTTGGCTAGCAATAACAGAACTGGCGATATTTGCGCCGGCGATGTTTTGTTGTTGTTCCGGGAGGTAGCCTGTAAAAATGAGGCTGAGAATTTCCCTTTTTTCTAGGGGAGGATTCGAATCGAAAGAAAGATTCAGGTTGTCGGTGTAACCCTCCAGTTTAGCCGTGACCACAGGATTTTCAGAAACACGGTCGAAATTTTTGTTGGCAGTGATTTCTACGTAGGGGACTCCTTTGACGGGGTTTCTGAAGTCAATGAAGCCTTTTGCATTTTCAAAATTGATTTTAAAAAAATTAATTTGTCCATCAAGGACTGAAAGGGCACCTTCGAAAACTGGCTTTGCTTTTGTCCCCAATATATGGAGGTCGCTTTTGAGATAAATTTCGGCCAGATTATTTTTCACCATGAGCTCGCCTGGACTCTTTACTCGCAGATCCACTTCCACATCGTCAAACTCGCTCGATTTGCCTTCAAGCTGGGGTGTTTTGCTTGGGGTCAAAATGAAATTGGCCATGTCAAAATTTTTAATGTATTTTCCTTCGGTGATATCCAGATTGCCGCTAAGCTTGAGATGAGGATCTCCACCGGTGAGATTGAGTTTTCCAGACATGTAGAGTCTGAGAGTTCCCGGGTCTGTATAGGCAATTTCACGGGCATCAATTTTGAGATCGGCTTTTGTGATTTTTTTGAAATTATCATGATTCACATAGCCAGCAAGTTTGAGATTACCGTCCAAAACGGATCCTTCAAAATTATCAAACATTACCTTGTCAGTTTCTAATATGATTTTTCCTTTCAAGTCTTCTACGGCATTTCCCAAAAGACGTGGGGTAATGCTGGCCTGGTCGAATTCAATATTTCCCAGAACCCGCGGATCTTTGAGGGTTCCTGTTGCCTTGATATTGAGTTTTGCAAAGCCCGAGGCATCCCGGAAATAAGTTTTCATATTTTTAAGAAGGCCCAGGTCAAGATCTCCGTCGAGTTGCAAATTGAGAGGACCCTTGGGGTCAAAAGATCCCAGAAGTTTTAATTTTCGATCATTGAACTTTAACGTGACATCGTCGAAATGGAAAGCTCCCGTACGGAAACTGATTTTGAGAGGATTTTCTTGTGAAAAATCAGTTTCGCCCATTACAAAATTTAGGCGGGTAAATACGGATTCGATCACCGAAGTTTGAAAGTTTGCGATGTTCATCTGGAAGTTTGCGTGAGCATCAAAATAACCTTCCAGGGGTTCGTACTCCAGAGCGGCGAGAAGAGGAAGTGTTGAGCAATGTGTACAGTTTACTTTTGCATTGATAATTTTGGGAGCGGAATAATCGACTTTGCCTTCCACTTGCATTCCAGGAAGCAGGGGCCCTTTGAAAACAAAGCCTGCGTCGGAAAAGTTGAAAGCAATTTCCCCTGGGACCTGTAATTTTTCAATTTTCGGAGGATGAAGGGTCACTTTCGGAAGCTTGAAAAGATTTTTGGCGACCACACCTTCGGCTTCGACATCTCCCAAGTTAAAATAGTAAAAGTGAAAATCTTTTACCGAAGCATTCATTTTGCCATTGATCTGTTCGTTTCCAATTTGCATGTCGTAGGTGCCGGTAATTTTCCCGGTCATGTCCGGATTTTCGAGAAGTTTAGAAACTTCGATCTGATCAAAAGTGGTTTTGAGTGTGGTGCGGCGACTGGGTTTAAAAATTTCCTGGGTGGTAATTTCTACACTGCCTGAATATCCGGCATCTGCACTGGGACGACCCTTGTAGTGCAAATCTCCTTTGAGAATATCAAACTCTCCTTCATTCCCCGAAAAACGCATGAATTTGTAGCCAGTTTCCTTTGCTTTTGCCTTGAATTTGAAATCAGGGTTTTTCAGATCTCCCTCGATGCTTCCGTCGAAATCCACATAGCCGATCAATTCAAGATCCGAGAAAAACGAAATGAGGGTATGGAGATCCAGATCTGTTCCATTGACATGGGTGTTGAGGGTCATTTGATTTAGATCTACAAAACCTTTGGCATTGAGTTTTGTTTTTTCAGTTTGAATATTGAAGTTTGTGAGATCAAATCGGCCTTGTTTGATATTAGAGGAGAGCGTGAGATTTGCAGTAGGCACTTGAGGGTTGATTTGATTTCCTTGTGCTTTTACATTGGCAGAAATTTTTCCTTCCATTTCCTTGAAAACAAATCCGGTCAGATCAAAATCCAGGGAGAAATTGAGTTTGTCAAAAATGCGGGCAATTCTTTGTTTGAAGAAGGGCACGTCCTCCCATTCAATCCAGCCCTGACTCGAAAGATTTCCTTCTGCATGTTGATCGAAAGGGGCGAGTTTTAGTTTGAGAAGATATTTTGATTTTTCGAGATTGATTTCAATTCCCTTAAAATCGATCACATCACCATTGAAATTTGCCTGGGTGGAAATGTCCGATACTTTCCAGGGGCCAAATTGAATACCGTACAAGTTGAGTTTTCCACTGGCCTCCCGAAACAAGAAAACTTCTTTTACAACATCAGGGACAGAAAAATCACCGTCATAAGTGATTTTGTTAAGAAGGAAGTTCGAGTTGGCAATATTTCCTTGGGAGTTGTCGAATTCAAACTGAAGAATATTTTTACCCACGAGACTGGGATGGTAGAGTAAATGTCCCGTAGGAAAATTGAAGGAACCGTTTTTGAGAATGACTTCGATGTTTTCAAAATTTGATTTTTCTATGGCAAGGCGTCGTGAGAGGGAGCGCATAATGGGAGACAGGTTCGGTTTTTCTTTTCGGGGAGGGAGTCCAGAAACATCAATGGTCAGGTTTTTTACCTGGAGATCGCTGAGCATGACACGTGTTCGGAGAATGGAGCTCCAGCGAATTTTTCCGAAAAGGTAACCAAGCTTCACCACTTTTTGACCACCGGGCATTGTGTATTCAAGGTTTTTGATTTCAAGACTTCGTCCGGAAAAATTGAGATGCAGTTCTTCCCATTGAATATGACCCGGTACCAGTTTCAGGAGTTTTGCCCAGGTGAACTGAATTCCTTTTTGAGAGTGGGTACTCCAATGAAAAAGAGCCAGAAAGGAAGTAATTCCCACCAACAAAATGATCCAGGTCCTAATTTTTCGACGTGTATTTTTTTGCAAAATAGTTCAGTCTCCAAGTTTAGGCGCAATAAAACCAAACTATTTGATTTTTCGCAAGAAAAGGGTTTAGCGCCTGTAGGGGATTCCGCTTCTTCGTGAGAAGGAGCGCAGGAGTATCTCCCAATTGCCTCGGGTGATCTCGTCCATGAAGGGGAGGCTTTCCAGTGGGATGGAAACAAGCATGCGGTCTAAATCCTGGATGCTTTGTCGTCCGCGACTGTCATGGAGGCTCAGACCCACGGCAGCGAGGATGAAATGATCGAGCATGTCATGGCTTTCCCGCAAATAAGCTTCGCTCATTGAGGGCGTCCATAAATGAGTGAAGGAAGAAGGTAGCCTCATGCCTGGACTGTATTGAAAATTGTAAGATTGTATATTGGAAATCAAAATCAAATCCCGAAGATGGGCGCGATTCAGAGCAAGCTGGGTCCTTGGGGAAGAGGGGAAGTAATCCCATTCTCCCCAAGCGTCTCTGCGTT
Organism: uncultured Pseudomonadota bacterium; assembly: GCA_964414715.1. Lineage (GTDB taxonomy): Bacteria > UBA10199 > UBA10199 > JADFYH01 > JADFYH01 > CAYPXN01. The sequence goes on from CAYPXN010000097.1 coordinate 13,957, forward strand.
CGGGCAATGGAGCGCTTCCACGGAGGGGACTTTGTGGTACGGATGCGTCCTCAAGCGGAGACGAGTTCTCCATAATTTCCGCGCCCAAGATTTCCTCTTTCAAAGCTTCCCAAATATTAATTTCAGCTACTTCTTGCAACGACACGAAGAGAACGCTGTCAGGATGGCTCATCATGCCCAAAGTGAGTAAGGCGAAGCGTCGTTGTTCTCGTGGTGTCTGTTCTGAAAGCTCCAGGAAAGCGCGCGGGTTTGCCAGGATGTTCCGAGAGAGGCTCAAAAATCTTTCCCTCAGCTCCGCCAGATTCGGATTTTCGTGATAAATCCACTCTAAAAACGGCTTGGATGTGAGAATCGTATTATTGGATGATGGAAAAAGAAGGGAGAGGGCATGTTCGAAGTTATGCAGGAGATCTGAAAGGATGACGAGGGGAGCCTGAGCATCCCAAAAGCGGGGATGGTGTGCCATCAAATTTTGGGTGCTGGATAAATTCCGCAAGAGGCTTTGCACATTGGCTTGGTTGAAATAATAGGCAAGGCTTTGGCGAAAGAGAAAGCCCAGATAATTTCGTTTTTCTTGGACTGTTTGCAAGCCGTAGTAATGGCGGCTTTGTTGGGCATGCCGAAAAACGACCAAAGCTTGGGAATTCCCGAGGGAGTTTGGATCGATATAAAAATCGATATGCTTGGAATCCATGATGCTTGCGACTCTTTCATGGTTTGGGTTTTGAGGCCCTAAATAAGTCTGATCAAAGTTTTCCATTTGATTTTCTACGGGGCTGTTGGAGTTTCCGTAGTCACCCTCGTCCTCGAAGGGATAATCCGGGATGGCTGCAGAACTATATTCCACGGAAACCTCGGGGTAACCATCGCCGGAGATGCTTGCCGTCATCGTTTCGGAAAGGGGATTCGAAGGAGCTCCACTTCTCTCTTCATCATAGAGCAAAAGCGCTCGGTTTGGCAGAGGGGGCTGAATACCTTGGCGCCGGAGATAGGCGTACCTTTCGAGCAGGGGATGGTAGATGGGAGGGCCGCTTTGATTTACCCTAAAATCGATTCTTTGGTCCGTGCTCACGCTATTCATCAAGTTCCAGCTTCTTAATTCTTCCGGATTTCTTTCATCAAGGACCAAGGCTTGCATGTGGTCTTTATATAATTCGATGCCATAACGATAGCCTTCGGGTAGCGCGATGCCGCAAGCGGAAATCAAGGCCAGAAGCATGCGGCCTCGCGCGACACAATTGCCCTTCCTTTCCCCCAAGAAGTAGCCGATCCATTCATGTTGATGGAGATAG
>CAYPXN010000098.1:0-6188 GCA_964414715.1 uncultured Pseudomonadota bacterium
GATCTGATTGACAAACTGATTCAACTCAATCCAACGCAACGCCCCTCTTCGGCTATTTCAGTCATCAAGTATATCAACCAACACGTAGAAAAACCTTTTGAATTGATAGAAGAAGAAAGTTCAGGATTTATACTTCAAAAACCACCCTGGATTGGCCGAAAAAAAGAATTGGAAACTATTCGGAAGAGATTAGAAAGAGTGCCTGTTCTCAAAAACCCCTTATGGATTAACATTACAGGCCCTACCGGTGTTGGTAGAAGCCGTTTTTTGGAAGAAATCAAATGGCAATTACAATTGGATGGCTATAGCTACTACTCTATTTCTCCCAAAGATTCGGAAAATTGGTTTTTTAAAATCTCAAGCAGAATCTTCCCAAACCATAACCCTTCCCTGGAAGATAAAAGTTTTATTTCCAAAATTCACCATTTCTTATCCACATTCGGAAACTCAAACATGGTGATTGCTTTTCAAGATCTCCACGAATGGCCTCTTCATTCATTGAAAGAGTTGCAACTTTTTATTAATATTTCCCAAAGATCTTCTTCCTCTTTTATTTTTATTTTTGAATACAATACAGACTTTGAAAAACCCGCCTTAAAAAGTCTTCAAGAATCTATAGATCAATCTGATTCAATTGTAATTTGTGAACTCAAAGACTTTTCATACAACGAAAGTATTTTATTAATTGAACAAGCAAGCTTGGACACTTCGTTATCTGAAATTTCAAAAAAGGAAATTGCAGAAAAATCAGGAGGCCGCCCTCTTTTAATTATTGCAGCCCTTCAAAATCTAAAAAATAATACTTCTTTTTCTATTCCCAAAAACCTTGATGAAGTCTGCCAATCACAAGTAAATTCTTTAAGCATCAACTCTCAACATCTGCTCGCCCTTCTTTTGAGTTCTCAGGAACTTGTATATTTTTCAGACATCAAACAAATCTGGAAAAAAAATCGGGAAACACTGTCAGAAGCTTTTTCAGAGCTTGAAAACAAAGGGATCGTGAAAAATTCCTCTTCTCTCTCTCAAGAAATTCTTCTCAGCATTCCCTCCTTGAAAAATGCTTATTACCATTCACTTCCTCAAGACCTCATCTTGGATGCACATCAGCAATGGATGAATTACCTCTTGAAGAAACTTAACAACCAAGTCCAGACAACTCCCGCCTCTATTTCAATTACTGAACATGCATATCAATCTCATAACAAAAAAATTTTTAAAGAATGGGCATGGAAAGCAGCAGAAACCCTGGTTCAACTCCGAAAAGAAGAAGATGCCTTAAAATGTTACGAAAGATTAGAAAAAGAAAATTTAACAAACATCGAACGCATTTATCTTTTTGCTTTTAAAGCACCTCTTTTGTATCGTTTGGGAAAGTTTGAAGAAGCGCTTCTCGCCTATCAACAATGGTTTGATGAAATCAAAAATACTTCCCACAATGAAACCTTAGTGCAAACAGTGAAATATCACTTATATTCGGGCTTGGTTCTCTTTACCTGGGGACGTTCTAATGAATCAGCCACACATCTTAAAACCTGTCTTAAAACAGGAAATTCTCAAAAGCACGAAAGATTGAAACTTTATCATTTCAGAGCCCTCACTCTTCTAGCTGCTCTCGAGGAAAAAAATGAAAATTACCAGGAAGCAAAAAAATATCTGGAACAGGCATTTTCAGTTTCTATTGAAGATGCTCTTCTCTTGGCAGAAGCTGAGCAAAGACTCGGCAGTATAGAACAGACTGAGTTAAACTATCATGAAGCACTGAAACATTATCAAAAATCATTAAATGATTACAAACAGACCCATAATCCCCAAGCGGAAGCGATTGCCTATCATTCCATTGCCCTTTTACTGAAAGAAATTGGCAAAACCAAAGAAGCCGCCAATTACATGCAAGAAGCAATTATTCTTTCTCAGAAAGGAGGGGATTTACTCCAACAAGGCAGATATTTGGAAAATCTGGCACTCATCCATATTGATCAGGCGGAATACGCAAAAGCCCTTAATGAAATGGAAGACGCCCAGGATATTCTCAAGGAATATGGGGAAAATCTGGACCATTATTTCAGTAAAATACATTCTGCCATACTTTATTGTTATCTCGGAAATACTGATCGGAGCGCTCGAATCATCCAAGAACTAGAAAAAAATTCCGACGTCCATCAAAGTCCGGCTTATAAAATCCCTCTTTTATTCTTGAAAGCCGAACATGCCTATATTCAAAAAAAATATTCCGAAGCAAAATTCAATTTTGAGACCATCCTGGAAATTTCAAAAAAACAAAAACTGAATCAAAATATTTTAAATGCACACATCGGACTGGCAAAATGCTTGATAAGACTCTGTTCTGCTGAAGTGAAAGACTTTTCCAAATCCCTCCTTCTACTTATTTCTCCAATTACCATTCCCCACATTCAAGTATGGAAAAACATTCTTGAGTGTTACACAGAAGGATTTGGCTCCTCAATTCCACAGAGCACTTTTTTGAAAATTTTGGAAAAAATCAAAAATATTGAACAAATAGAATTTCGAATCGATTTGTATTCGATTTTAGCAATTGAAATAAAAAGACAGGGTCTCCATCATTTATCCAATCGGCTTTGGGAAAGTGCTCAAACCGAAACAAAAAAAATACTTCAATTTTTACCGGAGGAATTAAAAATGGACTTCGAAAAAAACCGCAGCCTTAAATCTCTCGACGAACATTTAAACAATTTACTTCCCCACAATTCTCCCGAAGAAAATAAATCTTCCATCAAAACCCCAAACGCTGCCAATGGGGGAATTTCCGAAACAAAATTCAAACGTTTCAACGAAATCAATTGCCAACTTGCCAAAAAAATCGACCTTGATGAAATTCTGGAACGAGTGATGGATGCAGCGATTGAAATCACTCATGCCGAAAGGGGCTTTCTGCTCCTCAAAACGCCCTCAACCACAAATGAAAAAATATTGGAAAGTTTTAATGTCACCACAGCCCGTCATTTTAACCAGAGAGCCTTAAAAGAAAGCGAATTCCAGTTTTCAATGTCTGCGGTGGAAGAAGCAGTCAATTTGGGTACTTATCTTTTAACTGACAATGCTCAATACGACACCCGCCTTCAAGACAAAACCAGCGTGAGTCAGTTTAGCTTAAAATCAATTTTAGTTGTCCCCTTGGAATTAGAAGGAGAAATCCTGGGGGTGATTTATCTGGACCACAGATATAAACCCGAATGTTTTTCTGAAGAAGATGTAGTCCTGCTTACCGCTTTTGCAGGACAAGCAGCATTGGCTATCCAAAAAGCAAAAATGATTGAGGAGCTAAAGAACGCAAAAGAAAAACTCGAAGAAAAAGTAGATAGCCAAGCAAAACACATTCAAACACTTTCAAATGAGTTATCTCAGGCTCGAGACAATCTGCGTTATGGTTATGAAGAAATAATAGGACAATCTCCCAGCATCATGAAAGTTTTTCAGCTTTTGGATCGAGTGACGGAAACGAGCATTCCAGTATGGATTTTGGGAGAATCCGGCACGGGAAAAGAATTGATTGCTAAATCTCTTCACTTTAACAGCTCTCGAAGAGATCAACCCTTCATTACAGAAAATGTGAGTGCTATCCCTGAAACTTTATTAGAAAGTGAATTGTTTGGTCATACCAAAGGCGCCTTCACTCATGCCACTCATGACCGCATGGGCTTATTTGAACAGGCTAATGGAGGTACTCTCTTTCTGGATGAAATTGCAGACATGTCCCTTGCCATGCAATCAAAACTTCTCAGAGTATTGCAGGAAGGGGAAATTCGTCCTGTAGGATCCAACAAAAAAATCAAAATCGATGTCCGACTTGTCACCGCTTCCAATCAGGATCTTCAAAAAATGGTCGAAGATAAGAAATTCCGGCAGGATCTGTTTTTCAGAATCAATGGATTGACCATCAAATTACCTCCACTCAGAGAAAGAAAAGAAGACATCCCTTTGTTGGTCAATTATTTGGTGAAAAAAATATCCAAAAATTTCAACCTAAAACCCAGCGAAGTCAACCCTGATGCCCTCCAGTTTTTTCTTCAATATGAATGGCCTGGAAATATTCGCGAACTTGAAGGAACCTTAAGAAACTTATTACTCTTTTCAAATGGTAATCCCATTACTCCAGAACTGCTTTCAATTAACGAAAATCTTTTCCAAACAAAAATCCCGGCCACAAAACAAAGCAAAGAGACTAAAGAAACTCATTCCTCTGAACAAATTTCCGAACGAAAAATGATCGAAGATGCCCTTAAAAAGCATAATTTAGATAAAAAATTGGTCGCGGAGGAATTGGGAATCAGTCTCAAAACGCTCTATACACATATGCAACGACACGAAATTCCAAAAAGTAAAACAATTTTGCTAAAGTATCTGGGTCTCAAAAAATAGATTATTTTTTTGTAAAAAATTACCTTTTGTAAAAAATGAAATTTCAAAAAATACATTTATTTCATTTTCACTTTGACAATACTCAATAACTCTTAACATTTCTTAACAATAACACATGGCACCCTTTTGGCATTTACCTTTCATTAGGATTAAACCTTTTGGAGGGTTATTATGCCTAATTTAAGTAAAAAATGTAAAATCGGGTTCAGTAGTAAAAAATTTGCTTTATTACTACTAGGCTTATTCTTTCAACTTGCTCTTATCGTCTTTGCGCAAACTGCCCACGCCAACGTTCCTCAAGATTGTAATGAAAATGGATTAATTGCAGGAATTAGTGCTGCCACCTCTGCAGATCCTTGGGTGTATTTCAAACCTAATTGCGGTCCCATTACTCTTTCCAAGGAATTCTTCATTAATAAAACTGTCTATATCTCTGGGAATTATGATGGCCAGTCTTACGGAAACAAGGTGGTCTTGAAAGCAGCTCCCGGAAAACGCATATTCAACGTCGATAATAATGGAATTCTGCTTTTATTAGGCATTAAATTACAAGGTGGAAAAGAGCAACTCGGAGGGGCTATTTTAAATGCAGGCTCTCTTCTTACCTACTACACGGTATTCGGAAACAATAGCGCCGTACAAGGTGGTGCCGTTTATAATACCCGTCTTGCATATATTTTCTATAGTACCTTTTTTCACAATATTGCCAAATCAGACCCTCTCATCTCAGACACAGCAGGAGGAATAATGAAGGGATTTGGTGGAGCTATCTACAATAATTTCAAGGGAAGCTCCTATGTAACCAATTCCACTTTATACGCAAACGCAGCTTCTGACGGAGGGGGTGGAATTTATAACAATCAAGGAAATCTCAATCTTCTGGATAGCACCCTAGCTGAGAATAAAAGTTTTGAAGGAGGGGCTGTCTATAACAACAAGAAACTTCGTGCCGTTATTCGCAGCTCAACCTTTGTAAACAATGAAGTAATTAATGGTGGTTCCGGAGGGTCTCTTTTTAACACACAAAATGGAAGTATTTTGGTGGACAACACCATTCTCTTCAATCGATTAAATCCAAACTGCAGTGGAAATATTAATGAAATAAAAGGTGCAAACAATATCGAATTTGAAAAGAAAAATGCAAATTGTTCCCAATTAAATTCCGCTATCGTGGATCCTATGCTGAACACTCTTTCCAATTATGGTGGTCCAACTTTGACTTACCAATTATTACAAGGAAGTCCCGCCATAGATAAAGGTTCTGACTTGGGTTGTAAGGATTCAACAACCAACAAAGCCTTGGATTTCGACCAAAGAGGTCAGGGTTTTCCACGTAAAAATGGTGCCGCTTGCGATATTGGAGCTTATGAAACAAACATGGATAGTCCTACTTGCGGTAATGGAAAGCCAGATCCAGGGGAAGATTGCGACCATGGTGCCAATAACGGTCAACCCGGTGACACCTGCGATGCTTCTTGCCATAACACTTGTGGTAATGGAAAGCCGGATCCCGGTGAACAATGTGATCATGGCGCAAGCAATGGAACAGCTTCTGATAGTTGTGATCAGAATTGTCAAAATAAATGCGGTAACGGTATGCATGATGCCGGTGAAGATTGCGATCATGGCGCAAACAACGGCAAACCCGGTGACACCTGCGATGCCTCTTGTCACAACACTTGCGGTAATGGAAAGCCCGAACAAGGTGAAGATTGCGATCATGGCGCAAACAACGGCAAACCAAGTGACACCAGCGCTGCCTCTTGGCACAACATTAGGCCAGCTAATCC
>CAYPXN010000099.1:0-9576 GCA_964414715.1 uncultured Pseudomonadota bacterium
ATCGCAGCCATGAAAAATATGACTTCGATTGAAGCGAAACAGTTTTGTGATTTGGGTCATCGAGTGATGAAGCAAATTCAAAATGCTCACAAGCCCGTGATTGCTGCGGTGAATGGTTTTTGTTTGGGCGGTGGTTTGGAACTCGCTCTTTCGTGTGATTTTATTTATGCCTCCGAGAATGCAAAGTTGGGATTGCCTGAAGTAAATTTGGGAATTTTCCCCGGCTTTGGCGGAACTCAACGTTTGTCTCGCTTGATTGGAAAGAACAAAGCAAAAGAATTAATTTTTACCGCGAAAATGCTTTCTGCAGCGGAAGGGCTTACTTGGGGAATCGTGAATAAAGTGACCACACAAGCAGATCTTTTGAAAGAAGTAGAAGTGACAGCTCGTGAAATTATGAAGAAAGGTCCTATTGCGATTCAACTTGCGAAACAAGCTGTCAATGAAGGAACGGATTTGGATATCAATTCCGGTCTTGCCATTGAACAAGCCTTGTTCCCCACCGTGTTTTCCACTGAAGACAAGCTTGAAGGAATTTCTGCCTTCCTTGAAAAACGCAAAGCGGAATTTAAGGGAAGATAATTATTGTAGGGGCAGGCCTCCGTGCCTGCCCGGGCGGCCACAGGGAACCGCTCTTACAGGAGATCATTGTGAATTTCAAACTCACCGATACCCAAAAAATGGTTCGGGACATGGCCCGCCAATTTGCCCAGAAAGAGCTAGCTCCTGCAGCTGCTGAATTGGATGCCAAGGGAGAATTTCCCTCCCGCTTTCTTCCCAAAATGGCCGAATTGGGCTTGATGGGAATGATGGTTCCCGAACAGTGGGGCGGGGCGGGTTTGGATACTCTTTCTTATGTGTTGGCTTTGGAAGAAATATCTGTAGCTTGCGCTTCTACTGCAGTGACCATGTCGGTGAATAATTCCCTTTATTGTGGTTTGTTGGGCAAGCACGGAACCGATGCCCAAAAGGAAAAATATTTAAAAGCTTTTGCTTCAGGACAAAAATTGGGTGCCTATGCTTTATCCGAACCGGGTACGGGTTCTGATGCTGCCAATCAACAAACAATCGCAGTCAAAAAAGGTGATAAATATATTCTGAATGGACGTAAGAATTTTATCACCAGTGGCCCTCATGCAGACGCCATGGTCGTTTATGCCATGACGGACAAGTCTAAAGGTTCCAAGGGAATTAGTGCTTTTATTGTCGAAAAAAATTTCCCTGGTTTTTCAGTCGGAAAAATTGAAAAGAAAATGGGGATTTGTGCTTCTTCGACCTCTGAAATTATCCTCGATAATTGTGAAGTGCCTCTTGCCAATTTGTTGGGAGAAGAAGGCAAAGGTTTTGTGATCGCCATGAGCACTTTGGATAGTGGGCGTATCGGAATTGGAACCCAGGCTTTGGGTATTGCCCGAGCGGCTTTCGAGGCGGCCCGTAAATATTCCACGGAGCGCGAAGCTTTTGGTAAAAAAATCTACGAGTTTGGGGATATTCAAAATTACTTGGCGAATATGGCAACTCAAATCGATGCAGCCCGCTTGTTGATACACCGAGCGGCTTGCTTGAAGGATCAGGGACAGCCATTTGGTAAAGAAGCAGCCATGTGTAAACTGTTTGCGTCTGAAACCGCAATGTATGTGACCAATAAAGCGATTCAGATTCATGGGGGATATGGGTATATTAAAGATTACCCCGTTGAACGTCATTTTCGGGATGCAAAGATTACAGAAATTTACGAAGGCACGAGTGAAATTCAGCGCTTGGTAATTTGTCGTCATTTAATCAAAGAAATTTCCTAAATCTTGGGAGGGAATATGGGAAATCAATTAAAAATTGTAGCGATTGCGTTGCACATGTCGCTTTTGATGTATGTGGGAGTTTTGTTTTTTCTCATGCAATCAGATCCTGCTGGATGGGAAATGGGTTTTCGAATATTACCTGAAAACAAAATTATCTTTTTTACACTGATTGGAACCTCTTTCGCTTCTACAGCCCTCTCTATTTTTATGTCGCAACCGATTGTTCGCATGGCTTTGGCGGAAAGTGTCGCCATTTATGGTTTTGTCGCGGCTTTTTTGAATCACTCCTTTTTACTCATTGTACCTTTTGCTGTCTGGGCCCTGATTCTTCAAATTTTTGTGGGACCCTGGATACAAAAGGATTAGTGGATCCTTTTCTTGACCCTGGCTTCTGGGATTGATAAAGGCTTTCAAGCCCTTATGACTCAAGACCTCAAAAAGAAATTCGAAGATTGGAAGAACAAAACTCAAGCCTGGCTTGAAAAACATCCAGAGCGGGAAAAGGAGTTCATTTCTCTTTCCAATCGAAAGGTAGAGCGACTTTATACTCCTGAAAATTTGGATGAGGAATACGTGGAAAAACTCGGTTTTCCCGGTGAATATCCTTATACTCGCGGCATTTATCCCACCATGCATCGGGGCCGTTTCTGGACCATGAGGCAATTCGCAGGTTTTGGTACCGCACGCGATACGAACAAGCGTTTTCATTATCTTCTGGAACATGGTCAAACAGGGCTTTCCACGGCTTTTCATTTTCCCACTTTGATGGGTTACGATTCGGATTCTCCCCGTGCACGCGGAGAAGTAGGGGTGTGTGGAGTGGCCATTGATACCCTGGTAGACATGGAAATTCTCTTTGATGGCATTCCCCTGGATAAAGTAACGACTTCCATGACCATCAATCCTCCTGCCGCAGTTTTACTCTGCATGTATTTGGCGGTTGCGGAGAAACAGGGTGTTCCTTTTTCGAAAGTAGGAGGAACGATACAGAACGATATTTTGAAAGAATATGTTGCGCAGAACTCTTATGTGTTTCCGCCACGTCCTTCCATGAGACTTATTATTGATACTTTTGAATTTTGTACGAAAGAAGTGCCCAAGTTTCATCCCATCAGTATTTCAGGTTATCATATTCGAGAAGCAGGGGCGACTGCTGTTCAGGAACTGGCTTTCACGATTGCGGATGGAATTGCTTATGTTCAGGCGGGAGTGGAGCGTGGTTTGAAGGTGGATGATTTTGCTCCCAAACTTTCTTTTTTCTGGGATGTTCATAACGATTTTTTTGAAGAAATTGCCAAAATGCGTGCTGCTCGTCGTATGTGGGCAAAAATCATGAAGGAACGTTTTGGAGCCAAAAAAGAAGCCTCGATGCAAATGAAGTTTCATTGCCAAACCGCGGGAGTTTCTCTCACCGCGCAACAACCCTATAACAATGTTGTTCGTGTTGCCTTGCAAGCTCTCGCCGCTGTTTTGGGAGGTACACAGTCTCTCCACACCAATTCCCTTGATGAAACTTTGGCACTTCCGAGCGATGAAGCGGTGCAGATTGCATTGCGTACCCAGCAAGTCATCGCGCATGAAAGTGGAGTAACCAACACGGTAGATCCTTTGGCAGGAAGTTATTATGTGGAAAAGCTGACGGACGATCTGGAAAGAGAAGCGAATATTTACATCGATAAGATCGACAAGTTGGGTGGCATGGTTTCAGCGATTGAAAAAGGTTATCCCATGAAAGAAATTGCCGATGCTTCATTCAAGTTTCAACGGCAGGTAGAACATAATGAAAGAGTCATTGTAGGGGTAAACGATTTTACAGTGGAAAATGAAACATCGCTCCCGATTTTGAAAATTGATGATAGTGTGGAGAAGGGACAAATTGAGTTTTTGAAAAAAGTGAAAGCGGGCAGGGATGCCGAAAAAGTTTCCCGCTTGTTGAAAAATTTAAAACAGGCTGCAGAGGGGACAGAAAATTTGCTTCCTCATATCTTGGCAGCTGTAAAAGAATATGTCAGTGTGGGCGAGATCATGGGAACCTTGCGTGAAGTGTTTGGTGAATATCATGATCCGTGTATATTATAGATTGCTACAATATTTCCTCCTCTTAAGATAAGAGGAGGTCCTCTGCCGAAGGCAGAGGGGAGGAGTTATGAAGAAATGTTATAACTCCCCCTGTTCCCCCTCTTAAATTAAGAGGGGGTGAAGGAAAAAGGCTCTATTATATGGAACGAAAAATCAGAATTTTAGTCGGAAAACCCGGTCTTGATGGCCATGATCGTGGGGCAAAAGTGGTGGCTCGTGCTTTACGAGATGCAGGCTTTGAAGTGATTTATACGGGTTTGCATCAAACTCCGGAAATGATTGTGAACACAGCCATGCAGGAAGACGTCGATGCCATCAGTCTTTCAATTCTCTCCGGTGCTCATAACTTTGTTTTTCCGGAAGTCATTCGACTTTTGAATGAACAAGGCATTAGTGATATGTGCGTGTTTGGCGGAGGGATTGTTCCGGATGAGGATATAGAAGAATTAAAGAAAAAAGGCGTGAAGGAAATTTTTACCCCGGGTACCCCCATTAAAAGCATCATCGAATGGGTTGGCCAAAATATTAAACCGAGGGCGCTTTAATATGCATTCCGATCCTACAGGATTAATTTTTGGGATGTTTGGCATTGCTTTCATGTCCGTCATTGGCATTTTTGTGATGGCCATTGTGGCTTTTTGGATATGGATGTTGGTCGATTGTATTCAACGTGAATTTCCTCCCCAAGATCAGAATGCAAAAATTGTTTGGATTTTGGTGATTATTTTTGCCGGCTGGGTAGGAGGACTAATTTACTTCTTTGTTGTCAAAAAAGCCCAAAAAACCTCTCTATAATGAAGAGTGTTTCATGATCTCAATTACTTCCTCATCACTGACTTGTGAAAAATCACGATAGAATTGTCCAACCGCCTGAAAATCTTCGGGTTCTTCCAAACAAATAAATTCGTCACAGGCTTGTTGTAGCTTTCGTGCAGCTTGCAATGAAGAGACAGGTGCAGCAACGATCACTTTCTTGGCTCCTTTTGATTTTAAAAAATGAATGGCAGCTAAAAGAGTGGAGCCAGTTGCGATGCCGTCGTCTACCAAGATGATGGTTCGATCTTTGACTTCAAAAATTTTACGTCCAGAGGTGTAAAGCATTCGCTGCTTTTTGATTCTGTCCGTTTCTTGTTGTATTTCTTCTTCCATAAGTTCCTGAGGAATCTGATAGTATCTTGCAGATTCATTAAGAAGTACATTTCCTTCCTCATCGACTGCGCCCATTGCATATTCTGAATTAAAGGGAGCTCCAATTTTTCGTACAAGAATTAAGTCAAGGTCTCCCCCCAGATTTTTAGCGATTAAGGCTGCCATGGGAACCGCCCCTCGAGGGACGGCCAGCACCAGGGGCTGTGTGTTGCGATATTTTGATAAGCGCTCCAGGAGAAGTTCTCCCGCATGTTGTCGATTTTTGAAACGCATTATGTGCCCTTTTCATGGAACTACCATGGATAAATCATTATCCAATGGGGTTTCCAAAGTGGTCCGCCTGAGGCGGACTCCCTTTGCTCAAGTCCTGGATTTATTCCAGGGCGCGAAGTCTGACATTCTGGCGATGAGCTCCCCAATGTCCCGGTTTTTCTTCAAAAACTCCGGCACAAGTTGTGCCACAAAATTTGCATTTACCGTCCTTTGTTAAGTTGTATTGCCCCATCGTATACCAATCCCTTTCAATGAGAATATTTTTGCAGCTGTGGCAATAAGTGCTTGACCCCGCAGCATCATGAACATTGCCGGTATAGCAGTAACGAATTCCATTCTTGAGGGCTATTTGTCTTGCTTGCGTGAGAGTGCGAGGAGGAGTGGGAGGGGCAGAATTAAACTTGTAGTCGGGGTGATAGGCTGTGAAATGAAGCGGCACATCCGGACCCAGATCTTCCATAATCCATTGGGTTTCTTCCTCAATTTCTTTTTCGGAATCATTTTCTCCTGGGATGAGAAGGGTGGTGATTTCAAACCAGACCTTTGTTTCGTGTTTGAGATATTTCAGGGTATCCAGAACGGGAGCAAGTTCTCCAAAACAGATTTGTTTGTAGAATCTTTCCGTGAAGCCTTTGAGATCCACATTTGCAGCATCCATGTATTGATAAAATTCCTTGCGGGGCTCTGGATTGATTTCCCCGGCAGTAACGGCAACCGTTTTGATTCCCTGTTCATGACAAGCTTTTGCGGTATCGATGGCATATTCCATGAAAATAACAGGATCGTTGTAGGTAAAGGCGACACTTTTGCAATGAAGTTCCTTTGCCGCTTTGGCAATGAGTTCAGGACTGGCTTCTTCCTGAAGTCGGTCAAATTCTCGTGATTTGCTGATGTCCCAGTTTTGACAAAACTTGCAACCCAAATTGCAGCCTGCGGTGCCAAAAGAAAGAATGGGAGTTCCGGGTAAAAAATGATTCAAAGGTTTTTTCTCAACCGGATCAATACAAAAACCGCTGGAGCGACCATAGGTGGTTAAAACAATCTGGTCATTTTGATTTGCACGCACAAAACAAAAGCCTCGTTGTCCTTCCTGCAAGCGGCAAAAGCGGGGGCAGACATCGCATTGAATGCGACCATCCTCCAATTTATGCCAATACTGGGTGGGGAAGGCTTCTGTCTTAACAAGTTTTACAGTTGTAGTTTCCATTAGATTATTAATTGGGAATGAAAGTATCAGAAATCAATAGGGGATGATTAAAATCATGGGAGATTAGAAGAAATGCGATATAATAAAATAAAGGAGAATAAAATGAGTCGAGTGGGTATAAAAGTAAAAGGACATAAAAGAGGGGCTAACCAGAATGAAATGGCAGTGAAAGGCCGAAAAAAAGATAAAAACTTTTCACAATCGAGAGATGTGCGGGAAGATCGGGGCACACGGCAGACCAAGATGGGTCTGAGAAAAAACACAGTTTACCGATAACAAGTTTAACAAGCAGTTTTGGTGATGGCTTGCAGGTAACGACTGGGAAGTGTGCGGTTTAAGGCCTTGGAAATGAATTTGGAAGCCTCGACGAGTTTGTCTAAATTCACGTTCGTCTCAATTCCCATACCCTGAAGCATGTAGACTAAATCTTCGCTGGCAAGATTTCCTGCTGCGCCCGGTGCATAAGGACATCCGCCTAGCCCGCCTGCAGAACTATCAAATTTTGAAATGCCAGACTGTAAACCTGCCAGGACATTCGCAAGCGCTGTCCCTCGGGTATCATGAAAGTGAAGGGCAATTTTGTCTTTGGGGATTTTTTTCGTGAGAAGACTGATCAGATGAGTCACTTGGTTGGGTGTTGCTACTCCGATTGTATCACCAATGGAAATTTCATCGACTCCGAGAGTAATGAGTTTTTCCGCGACATCTATTACTTTTTCAGGGGCAATCTTGCCTTCATAAGGACAAGCAAAGCAGGTGGAAATATAACCTCGTACCCAAATATCGGAAGCTTTTGCCGCATCCATCACAATTTTGAAAGCTTCAAAAGATTCTGCAATACTCATGTTGATATTCTTTTTAGTAAAACTTTCTGAAGCGGCAGTAAAAATGGCAATCGATTCCACTTTCGATTTAAGGGCTTCTTCCATCCCTTTCATGTTGGGAACCAGGGAGATGTAACGAGTTCCTTTTTTCTTGTGCGTTTTTTTGAAGACTTCCGAGGCATTTGCCATTTGAGGAACCCATTTTGAATTTACAAAGGAGGTGACTTCAATTTGGGGAAATCCGGCATCTGAAAGCATGTCTACAAAGCGCGCTTTGATTTCGGGGGCGAGAACCATTTTTTCATTCTGCAAACCATCTCGGGCTCCCACTTCGGTAATGATGACTTTCTTGGGGGTGTTCATGTCTGCTCCTGAATTTCGGCAAGAGCGTCATCTTGAGATACTCTTTCTCCCTCTTGAAAAAAGATCTTTTTCAGAATCCCATTGTGTGGAGCAATGATTTTATGCTCCATTTTCATGGCTTCTAAAATCAGGAGAAGTTCTCCCTTGGATACTTTTTGATTTTCTTTCACCAAAACTTTGACGACTTTCCCCGGCATGGGAGCCTGTAAGCCGCCTTCATGCTGGGTTTTGTTTTTTGATTTTTTCCCGTCCGATAAAGCGATACGAAAATTGCCTTCCGGAAGATGAAGATCTAGATAATTTTTTCCCTGATAATAAGAGGCTTCTCTGATTTCACCCTCCAGGCGAAACTTGAGGGTGGAATCTTTCATTTCAAGAATTTCAATGGAATCAACTTTAGACATTTCGGAACCCTTGTAATGAATGGAGTAAGGAATGAGAAACGGATTTACCTTGGGAGATTGAAAGCTGAGGCTTTAATTTTATCAGAGGAGCAAGGCCTTTTAATTTTTCATTCCATGTTTTTCTATTATTTATAAATTCGTCGAGAACTTCGGTGACGGTATGGGTGTGATACTTTCCGCTTTTGAAGGCTTTTGTATCAATGAGAAAGTGAAGTACATCCAGATTGTGACGTGTTCCCAATAAAACGTAATCACGAAGAAGTTTTTGCATTTTTAAAATGGCTTCATCACGGTTTTCTCCCCACACAATCAGTTTGGCGAGCATGGGATCGTAATAGGGAAGAATGTCGTGTCCTTGTTGAAGTGCGGAGTCAATTCTTACACCGGGTCTTTGAGGCTCATGGAGAAGTCCCACTTTTCCTTCCGCAGGTAGAAAAGAGTTTTCAGGATCTTCCGCATAAAGACGGCATTCAATCGCATGACCTCGTTGTTGAATGTCTTCCTGTTTGAACCAAAGTTTTTCCCCTGCAGCAATACGGATTTGGGCTTTGACGAGATCCATGCCAGTTACAAGCTCTGTAACAGGATGTTCCACCTGAAGACGGGTGTTTACTTCCAAAAAGTAGAAATTGCCTTTGTTGTCCAATAAAAATTCTGCGGTTCCTGCTGAAAAATATTTTGCTTCCTTTGCGATGCGAAGAGCAGACTCACAAATTTGTTCACGGATTTTTGGAGTGAGGGAAGGCGAAGGGCTCTCCTCAATCATTTTTTGGTGCCGTCTTTGAATGGAGCATTCTCTTTCGAAGAGATGAACAAGATTTCCAAATTCATCTCCCAATAATTGTACTTCGATATGTTTCGGTTCTTCGACGTATTTTTCAATAAAGAGAGTTTTGTCTTTGAAAAAAGCGAGGGCTTCCCGCTCGGCGCCTTCTGCCATTTCGTGCAGTTCTTCCGCTTTATGAACCACTCGCATTCCTTTTCCCCCTCCGCCGGCAGCGGCTTTCAGGAGGAGGGGATATCCAATTTCTTCTGCCAGTTTTTCCAGTTCTTTTCCCTTAGGAAGAGCACCTTCGTAACCGGGAACGGTGGGGACCTTTGCTTTTTGAGCCAGTTTTTTTGAGGCGACTTTACTGGCGAGAAGTTTCATGGACTCCGGAGAAGGTCCGATAAACTTGATTTTGGCTTTTTTGCAGGCTTCTGCAAATTCTGCATTTTCAGAAAGAAATCCGTAACCTGGGTGGATGGCATCCGCTTTGGCTTCTTTGGCGATTTTGAGAACTTTTTCAAGATCCAGATAAGTTTCTTTGGATTCGATTCCTTCGAGCGGAAAGGCTTCATCCGCTTCTTGAACATGCAGGGCATTTTGATCGGGATCCGAGTAGATTGCAATCGTGGCAATGCCCATTTCTTTGACAGCCGCGATGATTCTTCGGGCGATTTCTCCCCGGTTAGCGATGAGAATTTTTTTGAACATT
>CAYPXN010000100.1:0-30007 GCA_964414715.1 uncultured Pseudomonadota bacterium
CTTCTCCAAAGTAAGTGCCACGTTGGATTTCAATGAAAACCATGGGCTCATTTTCTTCATTTGCAATACGATGAGCTGCTTCTTGAGGAATATCGATATATTCCCCGGTTTTGATTGTTTTAATTTCGTCATTGAGGGTGACGGTTGCAGTACCTTCCACCACCATCCAATGTTCTTGGCGTTTGAAATGTTTTTGATAGCTGAGTCTTTTGCCGGGGAGAACAGTGATTTTTTTTACCTTGCAACACTTTTCATCGAGAAGAACTTCCCATTTTCCCCAGGGAGTTTCTGCAGATGTGGCATGAGCCGCCGGATTTGGGACTTTTATTTCCATCGTGCCTACATAATGGACTCTTGGTTTCAGTACAAATGAAAAATGGGAGGGAGGTTTAAAGGGTTTAAAATGAAAAAAAACTGTGAAAGTCTCTAAAGCGCGCCCATTCTAGCTTAGAAAATTGATGCGATGCATAAAAAGATTGACAACTTCCCTAAAGTTGTGACGATAAGAAAATATAGGGGATAGGCCGTAGGAGACTTCATGAATCCGACTGCGGCCCAAACGTCACGCACACATCAGTCGATTTTAGATCGATCTGCCGATCTGCAGACATCTCATTTAAATGCAAGCCAAATGGAAATGGATGCTCTGCTCGAAGACAGCACATCCTTTTTTGTCAATCGGGGTAATCAATCCAACCTAGATTTTTTTTGTGACCGTGCAAACAAAGTAGCGAGTATTTTGAGCGCGGTCAGTATTCTTTCCACTTTTATTCCTGCTCTCAGACCTTTTTCAGCTGCGGGAATTCGTATATTGTCAGCTCCGAAAGTTTCAGCATTGTTATTGGCGACAGGATCCTACGCTCTCTGTCAGCAGGCTCCTTCAGCAAAAGATGCTTTGAGGAGACTTTTCAGTTCGGAATATTCTCATGGACGCAGCAGATTTGAAAATGGGGTTGAAGTTGCTTCTTTTGGTCTGGGGCTTCTGGGAACTTTTATAGGCGTAGGTTCTTTTTTCTACGGAGGCAAAAGCTATTTGAACTGGCGAACTCGTTTTGTTCAACAAGGAGTAATTCCTTCTGTTGCACATGACATGGCTCTATTGCGGGCGGATGCGGTCCGAAGAGCTTTTCATGATCCTGAAGTTTGGATGCAATTTGCCCGTCAAAAACCTGGGCTTAACTTGTTACAAAGAAATTTAATTTTTCAGGCAGGGCGCTGGAGTAATCGTTTTTTGCTGGGAGGATCCGCATTGCTCGGAATTTCTCATTTGGCTTTGGGTGAAGCCGAATTACGTAGAAGAAAAGCGGCGGGAGAATATATTTTTATTTCGGATTATTTGGGACTTGGGATGCAAGTGTTGCTCGAAATGGGTCCTGGGATGAGTACCCTGCTTTATCGCGGAGCACGCGGAAGCCATCGTTACGGAATGGAAGCCCCCATGAGCCAGGATTTGAATGAACAGGCTTATAACAATCCTTCTTTAAGGGTAAGAGTGTTGGAAAGACTTCGTAAAGCCTATGCTCCCTTGACCCATCATGACGAAAGAGCTTTTGTACTTCAGGCAGAGCGAGATCTCGCAAAGGTTCAAGATATGCTGGAGAAAGCGGAGCTGCATCCTCCTCATGTGCTGGAAGAGTCTGGTACAAATTTTATTCAAGAAGCCAATGTTGCAGAAGTTCTTCAAGCTCGCACAAAAGGAAAGCTTCAATTGGTGATGCAAGATTATTCAGAGTTTAATCTGGGAGACTTCTTGGAAGCTTTTCAGAAAAATCTTTTTAGTCCGGAACATCTTTTGGATGAAATTCTCAATCATCCGGCCGTGGAAAATGGCTCCTTGTTTCCCCGAGATTTGAAGACAGGATCCTTGGGAAGGATTTTGCGTGGTCTTGCACGGGAGAGTAGCCGACGATTTCGTGAAGGGCAGGCAAGACCTCTTGAAGGGATTCCGATTGCGGTAAAGGATTTATTTCCGGGGGTAGATGGTGTGATGCAGGTGGGATCCAAAACTGCCCGTCTTACAGTGGAAGGTAAAAGTCCTGTGGTGGATGTTCTGCTGGAAATGGGAGCCATTCCGATTCCTGTGGGGATGGTGGCTTCCGCGAATGGAGGTTCGGGAGATCATGCCGGCTTTGGATATATTCCTCACCCAAATCGTGCAGAATTTGATCCCGCGGGTTCTTCTTCTGCAACTGCGCATGTGGTGGGTTTGAAGAATCTTCCCATTCAAATCGGAATTGGAACAGACACGGGAGGTTCTGTAATTGCGCCTGCAGGAGCCGTGGGAATTTTTGGTTTTGTACCTCCCAGAGCTTTGATCTCCACGAAAAACATGGTTCCTTTTGCAAGCTTTTTGGATCGCGTGGGAATTTTGTCTTTGCATCCACAAGATGGGATGGATCTTGCTTATGCCCTGACCCGGCGCATAGGGGATGATCCCCATATGGTCCGTGCAAATCCTGGAAAAATGTTTGCACCTTCCCGTGAAATTCCCAGAATTTATTTCCTGATGGATGTATTTCGACATTCATCTCGTACGGCGCAGGAAAGTTTCATCCAAAAAATGCAGGAGATGCATGCAAAGGGATATCAAGTTCGTGCCCTGAATAGCGACTGGAACTTTTTGGCAGATATTCCCATGCTGCTTTATCCTTTTGATGCTTATCCGGCAGCCGCTTTTACTCACATGAATCCCTTGAGAAATAATTTTTATGATCCCCCGAGAATGAGTTTGGATCATAACTTGTACATTCGAATGCCCAAGGCGGCACTCTCTTTGGAACATGGTTACTATGATAAGGCTCGTGATTTTTCCCACCGTTATGCGGCAGTTGTTTCCAAGTTGTTTCCAGAGGGAAGTGTTCTTGCTTCTCCCAGCACAGAAGCCATTCTGGGTCAGGATATATTGCAAGGACGAGCGGGCAATGCTCTGGATGGACATGACCGTATTACGATGCCCAAAAACAGGATTGATGGATGGGGGCAAATGAGTATCCCCGCCCATCCCCATGCGGAAGTAGGGCTCGCTTTTAGCGGACAACTTGCATCGCTGATGAGGATTCTCCAGGATACTCATACCATTCACTAGAAGTCCCTTGTTGACCTTCTGCCTTTCTTTTCGCATATCTCTTCATCATGCTCGAAAACTATTCTTATTGGGTAAAATCCGTAGACCATTTTTTTCATACACCGGTATGGGATCACTGGATTTATGACTGGCAATTGGCGATTTGTATTCCACTACTTTTATTCGCCTGGCTTTTGCCACGTGTTCCACGCTCCTTCCTGCTTTTGTTGTATTCCTTTGTGTTTATTGGGGTGCTTGCTTCGATCCATTATTTTTTGTACTTCGTCGCGGTCGCGTTTGTTTTTTATTATTTTCATTATTGGCTTCAGGATAAATCTTATCGAGGTCTAGTCTCCTGGATAGTCGTCGGACTTTTGATTACCGCTTTTTTCTTTTTCCTGAATCTGCCGGCTTTGCAGAGCCCTTGGACTGCAGACAAAGTTCATTCTTTCGGAATTTCTTATACCTTGTTTCGTTGGATTGCTTTTACGGTGGATGTGGGGCGAGGAATGCCTCTCACAGGAAATCCCCTGGAGTTTATGTCTTATGCTTTTTTCTATCCCACCTTTTTTCAGGGGCCTATCGACCGCTATCAAGATTTCTTGAAGAATAATCTTCATCAAAGGCAGAAACTCGATTTTCAAATCTACTCCAAAAATTTTTTGAGGATTGCAGGAGGCATTTTAAAAGCCATTGTTGCCAAAAAGTTTTTTGAACTGGATTGGGAACATTATTTCAATTATCCGCAGGATCTTTCTTACGGCTATTTATGGTGGGGAATGTATGCGCGAGCCATCGGATTTTATCTCATCGTTTCTGCCTGCAATGATTTGAGTATCGCTTCTTGTCGCTTGGGTGGTTTCCTGGTTCCTGAAAATTATAACTATCCCTATTTTCGCAGAAACTTGGCCGAGTTTTGGCGCTCTTGGCACATGAGTCTCATGCATATTTTACGGGATTATATTTACATTCCTCTCGGGGGAAATCGCAAGCACGTCTATTTCAATTATCTGATTCTTTTCATGTTTGTAGCCATGTGGCATGTGACCAGCAAGGCTTTTGTCGTATGGGGGCTGATGCACGGAATCGGGATGTGCATTTTGCGGCTCTGGAAACAATTCTGGAAAAAAGTGGAAAATTTCGAGGAAGGAAATTTTTTCAGACGCTTGCAAATGACCTCGAGACGTTTTCCAAAAACCACTTATGCGGCTTCCATGATTTTTACTTTTCACTTCGTGGCACTTGCGTGGTTGCCATTCTGGGGAGGTTTTCCCCAAGGTGCAAGCATGATTGTGAGAATCTTGAGTGGAAATCACTTTTCACTTTTCGTGTGGGAACCTTGATGCTTTTTAAATCGATTTCACACAACGAAAACCCACATGGGAGCTGCTAGTATCCGGCGACATGCCTCGGCGTGCACTGGGTCGGTAACTTTCACAATAAGAAGAGTGGCATAAAAAAGAGCCTCCCTTGATTACGCGTTTGGGAACCCGGGGTTCTTGGGGATCAAAACTTTGGAGAGGTCCTTCCGGATTGTGACAAAGTTCTTTTTTGGAATCTTCCACAAAGGTGTCTTCGCGATACCAATCTTTTGTCCATTGCCAAACATTTCCGGCCATGTCGTAAAGTCCATAGCCGTTTGCGGGGAAGGCGCCGACCGGAGAAGTTCCCGAATAGCCGTCTTCGGATTTTGGGTGATAAGGAAAATCTCCCTGAAAAGTATTGGCCATGTGTTTGCCTTGGGGTTGGAATTCATCTCCCCAGCTGTAACGCTTTCCTTCCAATCCTCCCCGTGCGGCATATTCCCATTCTGCTTCCGTGGGCAAACCTTTTCCCGTCCACTGACAATAATTGTTTGCGTCTTCCCAGGAGATGTGGACAACGGGATGGTTTTCACGGTTTATGAGATTGCTTTGAATTCCCTCAGGATTTTTCCAGGAAGCCCCCGGCGTCCATCGCCACCAGTTTGCAAGATTATCCAATGGAACAGGTCCTGCGGGTGGAACGAAAACGAGGGATCCCGGAACGAGCAAGCTCTCATCGGGTTTGGGCGTGCCGGGGGGAACTTGTTTTTTTAATTCTTCCCAATCCGGTTTTCGTTCGGCGGTGCTGATGTAATGGGTGTTGTTTACAAATTTTTCGAATTCGGTGTTGGTGACAGGGTGTTCATCCATCCAGAATGAGTCGACATGTACTTTATGAGCAGGGCGTTCGTTGGGCATGCTGCGTTTGTCATCGGTTCCCATGAGGAAAGTTCCGGCGGGGATCAAGCGCATACCCGGAAAAGATTTTATGGAAGTGTCATTTTTTTTTGCGCAGCCTATCAAAACCACACACAAGAAAATTCCAAGAACTGAGAAGGGACGAAGGAGTTTCAAATATTTTTCCTTTTAAAAACTGATTTGTACTTTGGACGGATATTTTTTCATGACTTCCAGATAGCGCTGGATTTCAGCATCAAAAGGTAGAGCCATCGGGATGTGTCGGATGCCCACGCTTTCGTCTTCCTGCGGATTCGTGTAGAGGTTGAAAATGACAGCCCCTGCTGTCGGAGCAACGGTACCTGTAAATCCGCCCATTTCTCCCCGTTGTGTGAGAGAGTTTGGAAGTTGGGCTAAGCGTAGGGCCTTGAATTCATCCATGCGTATAGCGGAAAGTTGTGTGTTCCAGTAGTGAATAACGCTGCGTCGATTGGATTCTCCCTGATTTCCCAAGAGAAAGGACACCTGGTCGATGCCATCCGTATAGCGGTCAGGCGGGAGAAGTTTTCCCAACTCGGCGCCCGGTTTTCCCGCAAGAGAAATGAAGGTGTTGAACAAATCTGCCAAGTCAAACAAGCCGTCAGATTTTCGGGGTTGAATCATGCCAGGCCAGTAAACAAAGGTTGGTACTCGAACGCCGCCTTCCCAGGTGGAACCTTTACCACCACGGAAAGGGGTGTGGCCATAGGGAGCCACTTCTTGTTCTGGGCCATTATCAGAACTGAGAACAATGAGCGTGTTTTCAAGTTGTCCCGTTTCTTTCAGTGCATTGACCAGTTTTCCGAAAATATCATCCATTTCGATCATGCAATCACCGTAAGTGGTTCTGCTGGGAGATCGGCCTGCATAATATTCGTTCGGGTAATTATCAAAATGGCAACCTCGCGTGTTATAGTAAAGAAAGAAAGGTTTGTCGCTTTTTGCCATTTTGCGTAAGAAATTTTCTCCGTATTTTGCCCATTCTCGGTCGAGATTTTTGATGGTCTCTAAATTGATTTCCTGAACTTTTTCAATCGTTCCCCCTTTCACAGCATGAACATCATCTTTGTCGAAAGGAAGTCGTTGCATGAATTGGGTTCTTTGGGGGCTGAGTGCGACTTCCGGATTGTAATGAGGATCACGCCATTCGGTGTACATGTCGGAAACCGAAAGAAATCCACGAAAATCATCAAATCCCACATTTTGTGGCTGAGAACCTTCATTTTCACCCATGTGCCATTTTCCAATGGCTTGGGTGATATAACCCAAATCAGACATCAGTTTTGCAAGTGTGGTGATTCCGGCGAGTCCTCCGGGCTGGCCATACATCGGTGGAATCAGGATTCCACGATGAATGGGAAGTTGACCCGTCATGATGGTTGCGCGTGTGGGAGAACAGCTGGGTTGAGAGTAGGTGGAAGTAAGAATAAGACCTTGGGAAGCGGCCTGATCCATGTGGGGAGTGGGGTTTCCTACTGCCACGCCGCCTCCATTA
This sequence comes from uncultured Pseudomonadota bacterium, assembly GCA_964414715.1. GTDB lineage: Bacteria > UBA10199 > UBA10199 > JADFYH01 > JADFYH01 > CAYPXN01. The sequence goes on from CAYPXN010000100.1 coordinate 6,800, forward strand.
AAACCGGGATCCATCCAGCCCACATCATCCATTAGAAAAATAATGACATTAGGTTTTTTCTTGAAACGAGATTCCAGGTTGGCCAATTTTTGTCGTGCTTCTGCTTCCTGGGTAGGGTGAGGAATGACGGGTTCCATGTTGTCAGCGAGAGAAGTGGTTTGAACAGTAATATATTGGTTCGGTTGATTGTAACCGGGGGCTCCTTCTATTTTTTGCGGCCACTCCACAGGGGTATTTGGAATTGCAATGCTAGGAGGAGTGGCTTCGGAAGAAATGCTCGGAGGAGCAGGGGTTTCCGTTTTCACTTTAATTGTGTTCTGATTTTGATTTTTGCTTTTGCAAGCACTAAAAGAAAAAAGAAAGGCACTCAAAATAAGAGCGAGTGTTTTTTTATTCATAAATCCTCCCGAGGGGAAATTTTTATAATTAGCCTGAATAGGGAAGCAAGTAAGAATACATGATGAAGTAGTGGGTGGTGGCGCCGGCTAACACAAAAAGATGCCAAATTTCATGAAAGCCGAATTTTCCGGGAAAAGGATTCGGCTTTTCAAAAAAGTAGATGACAGAACCGAAGGTGAAAAAGAGTCCTCCTCCGATGAGCAGATAGAGGACTTGGGGAAGTAAAAGATAAATCGGTTTTGCCAGAAGAACTCCCAACCAACCAATTCCAATGTAAAGAGAAAGAGAAATCCATTTGGGAAGATCGGGAAAATACATTTGGAGGAAAATTCCAAAAAGAGAAGCTGCCCAAACCAGGCTTAGAATGCTCCAGCCCAGGGTGTTTCGAAAAAGAATCAGGCAAACAGGAGTAAAGGAACCTGCGATCATCAGGAAAATGGCGTAATAATCCAGACGACGCAACAGGGCTTCTGTTTTTTCGGATGCATTCACCCCGTGGTGGAGAGCACTGGTAATGAAAAGATTAAACAAGGCGAGTCCGTAAATTGTAAATCCGATGAGGTGCCAGAATTTGTGTTGTTGCAGAGAATGAGAGATCAACAGATAAGACCCAATCAATGCAAGAAAGGCCCCGAAGCCTGAAATGAGAGAGTTATAGAATTCATCCGTGACATGAATGCTTCCATCTTTGCTGAGTTTTCGCGGTGCGATGCTTGTTGAAGAATGAGTTCGACTCACGTTTTTTTCCTTACCTTTTTGTATCCCTCGTGAAAGTAATGAGCGGGAAACGGGACTCGAACCCGCGACTTCAACCTTGGGAAGGTTGCACTCTACCAACTGAGTTATTCCCGCGAAAGTTACCTTATACCCGGAATACCTAACTTAGGGGCTTTCCTGACAGCAATCAAAAAATTAGAGATTTGGTTTTTGTGGCGCTTTTCGTTTTTCGGGCGAAATTTGGGCGAGTACTGCATCGGGATGCGGAATTTCTTCGATTCCCAGGCGTTCTCTTAAATCCGGATCGAGACTTTGAATACTTTCATAAAGGAGTAAATAGTCCGCATACAGGTTATACCCTTCATTAAAGAAGGCATTTTGCAGGAAAGTTTCGTGATAAATGCCTCGATCATCCATGAAGATTCTTTTGTATTCTTTGGCTTCCTGCAAGCTTTTTAAAAGGAGGTCTCGAGAGAGGAGGGGAATTCGAGGATCTGAGGAATCTGGATTTAATATGTCAGAGAGTGAAGCTTCGGGGGCTTTTCTTCTTAAAATTTGCTGATTGAGTTTAATGACGGAGAGTCTGTTTTTAAAAGTATTAATAAAAGCCATGGCCATTGCCGGAGCTGCTTCCAAAGTGAGTAAGTCCCTGGTTTCGGCAACAGTCCGTGAAGTGGCGCGTTCAAATTGCGTGGTAAGGTTAATTCTCACATGGTCAATGCGGGGAACAATTCTTCCTCCGGGTAAATCCAGGGGCATGTCATCCAAAGAGTATGCGTGATCTTCAGGCCCCGATTGTTTGTTGGCCAGAGCGAGGAGAACCTTCACATAACGCTCTGTATCCGGATCTAATTCCTTGCGATACGCTTCCAACATTTCAAAATCAAAATGTACATAGGATAACTCCAACATTCTCTGAATTTCATAAAGTTCCCGGAGACAGGCAGGATAAGGCTGGTGGAGCAAGACCGCTTTTGTGGCTCTTGCGAGAAGTTGTCCTTGTATTTGAGGAGTTTCTAATGTTTTTTCCGGAGGAAGCTCGACATGCTTTGCAATAATTTTTCTTGCAATAGAACGGGCTGTTTCAAAGGAGATTTGAGGATAGATTCTCCCCAGCAGGCCTTCTTCTCGTTCTCGATGAAGATCGTGTCCATCGAGAATGGTATCTTCTGTGCCTCGTCTAGGGTCGAGTTTGGGAAGAGTGATTGTGAACTTGCTTCCTTTTCCCACTTCTGTTTCTAAATCAATTTTTCCACCGTATCTTTGAATCATTTCAGAAACCATGAAAAGCCCCATGCCGGTTCCAAGAACTTGCTCGGGATTGTGAGAGCCAACTTCATGTGCAAGGGGTTTGGTGGTGAAATAGGGTTCGAAAATCCGGTCTTTTATTTCATCTTTAATTCCCATGCCGGAATCTTGTACTTCAATCAGTACATTCTCCCCGTCGACGGAGCCTTTTAAATGAAGATGACGTGTGTCGGATTCTCTCATGGCATGACAAGCATTCACCAATAAATTCAGGATAGATACCATCAGGCTGTATTGGTTGATGTGCAAATAAACCGCTTCGGCGGGAGTGACAAAATGCGCCCCATCAATTTTAGAAAGATTTCTTTCACTTTCGCTAAACAACCATGCTTCTTCGATGACCGATACCAAGGAAACAATGGCTGGACCCTGATTTCCCAAAAGGATGCGTTGTTGCTCGCGTATAAATTCCTCGGCACGCTGAAGAAGAGGGTCCATTTTAAGAAGCGGGGTCGCCAGTTCGCTTTCTCGAAGAGAGGGATTCTTATCGAGAAATAATCGGCAATGAAGATATCGAGCCTTCACTTCCGGAAAAAGATCAAGAACTCCCGAGAGGGTTATGAGGGTATTATCACTATCTTGTTGTGCGGTTTCCGCGATTGCTTCGGCACTTTCCGCTTCTTCCCTGATTCTCAGGACATTATTTTTTCCTGTGTGAAATATTTTTTCTATTTGTTTCAAGCTTGAATGTAAGGCTTCTACCGCTTGATGAAATGCGGGGAGTTCTTCAAGGGTGTGATTTTTGGCAATGAGGAGCCGGCTTATTTTCAGGCCCAAGACGCCCACTTGCATCAAGGGAGATGTGAGGACTTTGCCTACGTCGTGTATAATTCCGTCATTTCTTTCAATAATTTTTTTGCCGCGGAAAGCTTCCGACCATGCGAGTTTTGCGGCGGCTTCATTTACTTTAAAATCTTCAGTCCCCCCCGAAGCTTTATCTTGAGTTGCTGCATCTGAATGTAAAACGGGAAGTGTCTGAATTCCAGGAAGGGGATGAGAGAGGGGAGCTTGGATCCTGTAGGAATGGCTCGAGAGTTCAAGATCCAAATGATTTTCAATATGATGAATGCGTCCTGCACTGGCAAAATGAAGGAATGAGAGGCCTGCAGCCATTTGTGTGTTTATTGTTTCCGCATGAAGGAGTTGTTGCAGAAAGCTTCCTTGAACTTGATCGCCAAAGCCTAATTGAAATACGAGGTTCTCTCCAAATACCATACCTGTGTCTTGAATAAAATGTCTCAAGAAAGGATTCGTTCCTTCCGCCATTTTTCCAAATATTCGAAGACTTCCAAAATTTACGAAGGAGCGCGTCCAGCTTTTGAGGAGTCCTTCTTCCCCTTTTAATTTCCAGACAGCGGAATTTGGCTGTTTTGCTGTGAGGTTTTCGAGCGAACGTTGACTGGTTTCAAAGACAGTGACTTCTGTGGCGAGACCTGCAAGATGGCTGAATGCTTTACCAAGAAGAGGAATTGCATTTGCACCATTTCCCAGAAGACGGATTGCCCCGAGTCTTCCATAGCGATAGGCGACTCCTCCCAAGGTCATCGAAGCCAAGGATTTCCAATTGCATGCTTCTTGAGTAAAGGATCCAAGTGTTTGGTCGAATTCTCGTTGAGTCGAGTTTAAATGTGAACTCTGCCCTTCCCCTCTTAAGGCGAGTCGGTTTAATATTGAAAGTGTCATTGCATGTGCCCTTGTACGAGCCTATATCGAGAGTTGGTAAAAAAAGTTGCCAAAGCTTTGCACAGATCTGTAAGGAGAGAGATGATGTGTCCTCAACAAGTAAAATGTCCCCTTTGTCAAAAAGAATCCTCTTGGGAAGGAAATCCCTTTCGTCCCTTTTGTAGTGAGCGTTGCCGTATGCGGGATTTGGGTAATTGGGCGACGGGAGAATATAGCATTCCGGACAAACTTCATTCTCCGCCGGATCCTAAAAATGCCGTCTTTGAAGACGATGAAGTCTCTTAACAATCTTTGACAAGTCCTTATTTTTCCTCTTTATGACGAAGGTCTAAATTCCGCACCGCTTTTTTATTCACTTGGCAATCCAAGTATTTACACTTGGATGTCATCCTGAACGAAGTGAAAGGATCCCAATAGTGCACCACTTTGTGGCGGGATTGCCACTCCGCCTACGGCGGATCGCAATGACACCCAAGTTTTCTCAACTGCGGAAATCAGGCGAAGGCAATGTTCGCAACTCTTTATAAATAAATACGATAAGTTAAAAGAAGGACTTTGAAGAGGTTTGGGCGGCACACGACTCGACTGTTTTCTTGCAGCGAGATTTCCTCAGAAAAAAATACCGCACATTCCGTCAGATTCCTCGATTATTTTAAAGGAGATAATGTATGGGACAGGCACGTGTATGTACGGTGGGAAAACCGGTAATTCCAAATACTGAAAAATTGGATGCTGCTGAATCCAGTGTAGAAAAAACTTTGAGTGATCAGAATATTTTGGCTTCGCAATATGCTGCTTACTCAAATGCTGCAAATGTTGAAAAGTATGCAGTGTTGAGTGCCACTCTTTCCACAATCAAACAATATGTGTCTGGAGTTTGTAGCCTAAGTTATTCCCAATTACAGGATCAGATCAAGGCTTGGAATAACTCCAATATTAAAAATGATCCTGCCAGTATTGCTGCGCGTGATAATCTCCTGCAACTTTTGGGAAATGTTTCGGATGATTCATTAAAAGTAAGGGCTTTACTTGCTTTGAACGCCCTCCGTTACAATACTTCTGATATTGGTCCTGCCAAAGCGGGAGCAAAGCCTCCTGTGATGTTGCCGGATGCGGGAAAACCTGCTCTCCCTCCGGTTGCAAGACCTGGCCAAACAGTTTCAGTGGCAGACTGGTTGAGTGACAAGGAAGTGGTGGGGACTAAGAATATTGCCGCCTGGAATGACTCTGCAAACTATGTACGTCTTTATCCTGTAAAAAAAGCGGTGGAAGGACTTCGTGATTTTCTGAATGGAAAAGCAACGGAAGCGGATCTGAAAGGCCGGATGCAACTTTGGGAAAAAAGCCCTTTTTTCAATGATTCTTTAAGTCAAACAGTCTTGTTAAATTTAGCTTTGAAATTATCCTCTGTGGATGATGCGGGTTTAAGTAAAGCTGTATTAGGCAAGGCAAAGAAGGCAGAAAAGTTATTACCGCAAATTCCCGAAGGAAAAAAAGCTTCTCCTCCTCCACCTCCTGCTGCAGAACAGGCTGCTCCTCCTAAAGCGGCTGCAACAACTCCTGCTCTTACGAAAACAGAATATGGTTTTGATGTTAGTGGTGGCTCAGCGCCTTTCGGAAATCCTACTCCTTTCGATAGAGATACATTTATTAATATCCTAACCGAACGCGCCAGAGATGCAGGAAATGCTTTCAGCAAAAAAATCGGATCGGATTTCAGTATTTATGCTCAACCGACTTTCGTGTTTGACAAAGATGGCTACCTTACCCAAGTTTATTTCAGACAAGTTCGTTCAGAGTCGGGTGTAGTAAATGATACCCAAATGCACGAACTTTTAGCTGATATAGCAGTTTTGTGGAGAGGGAATATTCGTTACAAAGCGAATGTAACATTTCCTTTCGGTAAAGAAGCTTCACATTTTTCCGGACAAAAATAATTTAGGGATTTACAAAGCGTTGGTAGAAGAGTCCGTAACGAATTCCTCGGTCGCTGACAATAAGTTCTTCGACTCCGAGTGCGCTCATGACACAATCCAGAATGCTGGCGCCCGCGAGGAGAACATCGGCCCGCTTGGGTTCCATTCCGGTCATTTTTTTTCTTTCCTCGAGATTTTTTTCTTTCAACTTGCGAATCAAATCCTTGAGAGAATTCTGGCTCAGTTTGGCTCCCTGGATTTTGTCGGAATCATATACAGGGAGTTTTTGATCTAGAGAGCTGAGCGTGGTAATGGTACCGGCGAGTCCCACCAGAGTCATCGGCTTTGTGGGAATTTGCAGGCTTGAAAAATGGTTTTTGAGTTTGTCATCGATGCATTGCCTGAGAGCGGCGTATTCACTTTGGCTAACAGGATCACTTTTTAGGAATTCTTCTGTTAATCTTACGGAGCCCATTTTCATGGAAAGAGTTTGGAGTTTGGTGATGCTTCCATTCTGCTCTGTTTGCCAAATCAGCTCTGTAGAGCCTCCCCCAATATCCAGAACGACCAGGTTTTCATGATTTTCCCCAAAATCCAGTAAGGCAGAAAGGTAAGCAAGTTCGGCTTCTTTGGTTCCCGAAATAATTTCAACTTTGAAACCACAAAGTTCTCCCACTTTTTGGACGAAATCTTGGGCATTTTTTGCCCGACGAAGTCCTTCCGTACCAATGCAGACAATTCGATCGACCCCATTTCGATGACAAAGGTCAGTATATTTTCTGAGAACTTTTAAACTGCGTTCCATGGCTTCGGGATTGATAATGCCGCTTTCATTCATTTTTTCAGAGAGGCGGGTGATCTCCGCTTTTTCAAGGAGTGGGCGGATTTTTCCCTCTTCTGTTACCGTGGCAATCAAAAGCAATATGGAGTTACTGCCGACATCAATCGTGGCGAAGTTCATAGTTTAGGTAAAAGGTAAAGGGGGAAAGGTAGAAGTGGGAAGCATCTTTTTTCTTTTACCTTTTTCCTTATTCCTTTATTGCAGCCAAGGACTCCAGTCCGGATTGACACATTCTCCCGAACTTGTAATCGGAGTTTGATTGGATCCCTCCCATAACATTAAGTATATATCACTTTTCCCTCTTCGGGTACTGCTATATACAATGTATCTTCCATCGGGGGAATAGCTGGGAGATTCGTTGCTTCCGGCTCCGGTCGTGAGGCGTTGAACCAAACTTCCATCTACGTTCATGGTAAAAATATCATATCCGGATCCATTTTGGCTGGCGAAGGCTACTTTATCACCTTTGGGAGACCAGTCAGGTTGGTCATTGTGGGAGCCGGTAAAAGTAAGACGTTTTACCCCTCCGCCATTTCGGTCCATTGCAAAGAGATGGAGGTTTCCTGCTCTTTCGGACGCGAAAATAATACTGTTACCATCCGGAGAAAAAGTGGGGGCGATATCAATTCCAAAACTGCGTGTGAGTTGGGCCTGTTTGTTTCCTTGGGTATCGATGAGGTAAATGTCCGGATTGCCTCCCATGCTGCTGGACAGGGCAATGGATTTTCCATCCGGAGTAAATGCAGGAGTGATATTGACGGCATTGTTGTAAGTGACACGCTTTATAGAACCTTTTCCATTACTTTGGGCGATATAAATTTCCGGAAAATATTTCATGTAAGAAGTGAAAACAAGTTGGGTACCATCCGCACTCCATGCGGGAGAGACGTTGATGGATTTGTTTTTGGTGATGGGGACCATGTTTTGACCATCCACATCCATGACGTAAATTTCTTTTTGTCCCACTTTTCCACAAGCCACCGCGATCTTGGTGGAAAAAATCCCTTTTTCACCGGTAAGTGCCAGCATGATTTCATCCATGAATCGATGGGCTGCGGCTCGATAATTTTTCTTTTCGACTTTATATTCTTTTCCAACCAAAGTTTCTCCCGTGCTCGGATCGAATAGACGCAATTGCATTACCAGATTTCCACCGTCGAGCTGTAAGCCTCCTTTGACAAGGGCTTGTGCCCCAATGCCTGTCCATTTTTTGAAATCAATTTCATTGGCCTGGAGACCAGGACCCGGGTTTTCGGGATAAGAACTTTTGGAAAGAACATTGAAATAGCCTGCAAGTTGCATGTCGTTTCGGAGAACATCCGTGATGCGAACGGCGTAGTCATCTTTGTCATTCTGGTTTTTGGTGTAGAGGAGATCCGGAACGGCAATGGGAAACTTGTTTTCGGCGCTGGGTTGGTCGAGGATAATGTAAATATGTTTTGCAGGAGAAGATTCACTTTGGGCGAAGAGGAGGGAAGAGGGAAGTGGAAAGAGGAAAGAGGTGAGAAGGAATAGGAAAACTAAAATCTTTTTTTTCATCTAAAAATCTCCTGTTTCATGCAATTTTTCATAAACATTTCTTTGCTGCAAGCATTAACGTCCAAACTGTATCGTGATTCCCCCACTTAAAGCTATTTGGCAATTCAGGGGAGGGGAAGGAAAGGGAGCGGAGTTTTGTACCGCTCTCATGGCAGAACCATCCAGGGAAACATCTCCCGATTTTTGAAGCCAGTTGGTTGAAACAACAGATCCCGAAGAATTGATGGCGACAAAAATTTTGGGAGGACGCGGAGCTTTTTGTCCGGAAGTCAGACGAACCCAGTTACCAATAATTTTTTGTTTTACACGACCGGAGTAGGCGGCACATTCGGAATTGGATCCACCCGGACTCCCATTTGGGCTTCCATCACCGCCTTGCTTGATTTGCGAGGCTTCCGGAAGTACCGTTTGGGTTTTGAGATCTTCGTTAATTTTTGCCAGCGCTTGATTGATTCGGGGATCTACCTTGGTGGATTTTCCTTCAGGTTTTGAAGTGTCTTCCGTTTTGACCTGTTTTTCGGGTTTTGTTTTTTTCGTTTTATCTTCGATGACCACCTTGTTTTTTTCTACCCCGATTTTTTGCTCGGGTTGAACCTTGGCTTTTTGCTTTTGTTCGGTGGGAGGCGGTTGTTCAATACGGGCATTTTTTTGTTCCTGAATCGAAGTTTGAGGCAGTGTTTTTCGATTCAGGTAAGGATCTCCTTCTTGAGGTCCATTTAAAAATCCCAACTTCACCCATTCCACTTTGAGTTCCGGAGTAGGAGGAGGGGTCCCTTTTCCCCAAAAGAAAACAAGGAGAAGAAGCAAAAGGACGTGAAGCCCAAGAGAATACAGAAGGGAGCGGGAAAATGTAGAATTCTTATCAGTAGAATTTTTCATGAAAAAAATTTCCCCCTCTTGAGATCAAGAGAGGGGTAGGAGGAGTTGTGACACTGTCTGATTATCACCACTCCTCCCATTCCTCTTAATCTTAAGAGGAAGAGGTTTTATCTTTATTGTCCGCCTGCTCCGCCGGGTTGAGCTTCGGGTTCGGTGATCATTCCCACACGTTCAATACCTGCATTTTTGCAAGCCGCCATCACTTGAACGACGGTTCCGTAAGGAACTGTTTTGTCTGCGCGCAGGAAAATATCTTTTTTGCTTTTGTCTTTGTAAACTTCTGCCAGCTTATCTCCAAGATTTACAAGGTTATAAGCGGTTTTGTCTCCCTGAAGGAATAGTTCTCCCGTTTTATTGACGGAAAGAATGACCTCGTCTTTTTCTGTTTTGATAGCCTGAGTGGTGGCAGAGGGAAGATCGACTTTGATTCCTTCGGTCATCAAGGGAGCAGTGACCATAAAGATGATTAAAAGCACCAACATTACGTCTACCAAAGGCGTGATGTTGATTTCTGCCATTGCGGAACCGAACTTACTTTCTCCATTTTGAAATGCCATAAGCGGGCTCCTTAATTAGAAATATTCCTTTTCAATTCGGTGGTACAAATCATGAGAAAAATCTTCGATGGTTTTGTTAAGCACCTTAATTTTGCTGACAAAAAAGTTGTAAGCCACGACGGCGGGAATTGCAGCAGCGAGACCTACTGCAGTCGCGATCAGGGCTTCTGCAATGTAGGGTCCGACAGTGGCTAACGAGGTGGATCCAGCCTTACCAATAGCCCAGAAAGCGGTCAAAATTCCCCAAACAGTTCCAAACAATCCGATGAAGGGGCAAGAAGAAGCGGTAGTAGCAAGAAAGGGAATGAGTTGTTCCAGACTTGCAATTTCATCCGAAGCTCTTCTGAAAATCACACGCTTGATGGTTTCAAGATGGGGTTTTGCGGCACGCGGATCCTTTGCGGATACTTGACGATAGCGAAGAATGTCTGAAAGTCCGGCACCAAAAATATCCGACAGGGGATTTCCTTCACGTGCCGGATTTTTAGCGAGGACTTCATCCAAGGTATAGCTTTGCTCGAAGGTATGTAAAAATTGACGCGATCCTTTTTTAGCCTTGTTTACCTGTCGGGCTTTGAAAAAGATGATGGCCCAAGAGAAAACCGAGAATAAAACCAGGATAAAAAGTGTTGCTTTGACGATAGGATCACTCGAAAAAAGCAGGTGGAGCACGTTTTGGCTTTTGCTGTCTGCCACCGGCATTTGCAATAAAAGAGCTAGAAAAGGCATGAAAATTTCTCCTTTTGGAAGATGAATGTTTGGAAATGAGAAGATAACCCGTAAATTTCCCCGATCATAATGATAGGACGACAAAAGTCAATCTCCACCTGTCTTTTAAAGTGATTCATTGACACATCTCCGGAATTACACTAGAACCTTTAAAGTAATTTTCGAGGAAACAAGCGTCGTTCATGTCAATTTCGGTCTTGGAATTTGGAAAATTTTTTTGATTTTTTGGATTCCAAGGAGGGAGGTTTATGTCGCAGACCATTTCAATTCTAAGTTCGGGAGGTACGTCTATGGATCTTCGTAGGTTTTTGAACAGTGCCATGGAGAGAGGTGAACAAATTCGCAACAAATTTGTGGAAGATCTTTTCCAATCACGTTTTGTGAACCAGCTCATGAAGAATGAAAAGTTTTTGAATGGGATGGTCACCATATTGAATGCCAAAACCGGAGTAGAAAAATCTCTCCAGGGTAAATTAAATCACGTTCTTAAAATGTTTGAAGTCCCGACCCGCGATGAAGTGAAAGCGATGGAACGAAAAATTCACAAGCTTGAAAATGAAATTGAATCGCTCCAGCGTAGTGTGCTTTCCCAGAAACTGAAAAGCAAATCATCAAAATCTTCGCGAAGTTCTGCTAAACGATAAAAAGTTTGAGAAAGTTTTTGGATTTTCGTTTTGCTTGAAAGATTTTTAGAAATGTTTAAGAGCTCCTCATTCACCCCGGGTGTATGAGGAGTTTTTTTTATGAATGCAGAAGTAAATAAAGCGATTGGTATTTTTGATTCCGGAATCGGAGGTCTCACGGTTTTAAAGGCCGTCGAGGAGGCCTTGCCCCGGGAAAATTTGACTTATCTGGGAGATACGGCACGTGTTCCTTATGGAAACAAAAGTCGTGAAACCATTACCCGTTATTCCGTAGAGAATACCCAATTTTTGATGAAAGGTGGAGTGAAGGCGGTAGTGGTGGCTTGCAATACGGCTTCTGCCTTGGCACTTTCGGAATTACAGAAACAATTTTCCATTCCCATTATCGGGGTGATTGAACCGGGTGCAGCTGCGGCAGTAGCGGCAACCCGGAGTGGAGAAGTGGGGATTATTGGAACTGAAGCAACGATCGCGTCTTCTTCTTACACCAAAGCCATTCAGGTTTTGAATCCCAAGATCAAAAGCTGGGGTTTGGCTTGTCCCTTGTTTGTTCCCCTTGCGGAAGAGGGATGGATTCAGGATGAAGTAACAGAAGCGGTGGCACGAAAATATTTGGCGCCTTTTTTAAAAACTCCCATTGATACCCTCATTTTGGGATGTACTCATTATCCCATCCTGAAAAAAATGATTTCGAAAGTGATGGGGGAAAAAGTGACTTTGGTGGATAGTGCAGAGCAAACCGCTTTCGCCCTCAAAAAACTTCTCGAGGAAAATAATCTTCAAAGAAACGAAAGCTCACCCCGCCACGAAACCCTTTTCGTGACAGATTCTCCCGCCCGATTCAAGGAAGTGGGCCGTAACTTTCTTAATCGCTCCCTCGAGGGTGTAACTTTGGTGAATTATTAATAGAGAAGTTTTTAGCAACTCTTTCTTTTGCTCTCCGACATCAGGCTACCTCAAAAATTTAAAATATTTTTGTACAAAAAGAAGGCCTTTTTTAACAGGGAGAAAGAAAGCTTATGAGATCTTCGATTTTGGAACGTCGTCAAGCCTTGGGTCAATTCCATACCCAACTGAATGATACTCAATTAAATTTTGATGCCACATTAAATTCATTTTCAGAACAAGTGACCAATCCCACAACTTTTGTAGGTTTAGCAGCTGGGGGAGTGGTGGGGAGAATGTTTGGAATGGCGGGTTTTTCTGCCTTGGGATCTCTATTGGGAGAATCAAGGTTTGCCTACTACACTGCACGAGCGGGTAGTTTTGGAATCGGTCTTGCTGCGGAATCCGCATTTTTTGCAGGAAGTGAAAGAGTGTTGCGTCATGAAGGGTTCGAAAATTTTGGATCTGCCTGGGCGCATTCTGCAATCAATCTTGGAACTTTGAAGCTTTCAGGCCTGGCAAGTGTGGGACAATCACAAATTCTTCAGAGAACGATGAATAGTTCTGCCATGGTATTGGCGAATCAGGTGGCAGGCGCTATGGGAATAGTGGAAAGACCTCATGGAAGTTTGACAAACCAATTTGTAGACGCCCTTGTGATGGATATTCAGTCGAGTGCGACACGATCTCTCATCGACTTTGCTTTGCCTTCTTTAGGTCATGTGGAGAGATCTTTGGAACTTTCCCATCAAAGTCAAGTTTCGAGATCTGAGAGCACGTCTCGTTTTACCTCTGAATCTGCTTTACAAATGATGGCAAGCCCTCGAGTTGAGCGAGGATCTTCCAAGAAAGCAGCTCCAGCAGGTTTTGCCTTGTCTGTTGAGTCGACCACTCAATTTCTTCACGATTGGTACGCTCACATTGCCCCCGAATTGAAAAGAGATGGAGTGGAATTGCCGGAATTAACTCTGGTGAGGAATAAAGAAGGAAAAGTCAGTATCAGGAATTACGCAGAAGTGATTGAAACTTTAGAAGCCGCCCGCATTACTTCTCCCGATCGAATCCGATTGGCGAATCGCTTGCGCGATTATCTTTTCGATAATGTCCGTTACCAAGGCCGTACTTTACGTGAAGCGGTGATTGAAAATTCGAATCCGGGTCTTTTGGAGAAATTGGGTGAAACCGCGGTCCGTCCGGGAGTTCAAGCAGGGCTTGCAGTAGAAATTCCCTACGAAGGGAAGTTGTATCGTGGGGTGACCGATATTGATCGTTTGGCGAATCGATTGGTAATTGAAGGTGTGGTAACCCCTGAATTTGCCGCAAAAATCCAATGGATTGCGCGCTATGCGGAACAGCATGAAGGAACAATTCATTTGAAAGGCAGGATTATTCCCGTTTCAGGTTTGATTGCTGAAATGATTAATGCCCGCGATGTGCTGAAAACCGGAGCCACGGTTTTTGGAATTGATTTCAATTCGAAGGCAGTACGTGAGTTGGCAGAATTGGCTCCCTTGTTGGGAGGAACTCTCATTTATTCTGAAGAGCCTATTAATATTTTGACCCAAGCTGCAGAAATTGCAGGAACCATTAATGATCTTGCACGTCGCCGAGGTGAAAAGGTTCATATGTTGAATCTTGCCTATGCAGGAAATGTGGCATTGCCTTTGATGGGTGCAATGATGGCAATTACGGAACGTGTTCATCGGGAAGGAAATTTAGCTTCGGTGGGCTATTTGCTTTCGACATCGATGCCTGCAGAAATTCCCTATTCTGTGGCAGAACGTGCGGACATGGCTTATGGGCTCCGACCTCAAGTTACTCCCGCTAGTTTCATGGGCTTGCGTCGGAGTGTATTTGAATTTGCAGGGCGATGGTTTGGACGCCGAGTATTTCCGCCACAAGGTCCGGGTTATTTGGGATCTCAAATTGCAAAACCGGTGGATCAGGATCATTGGTTGGGCGAACAAGGAGTGAGTGTTTCTGCGAATACTGCTCCGATGACGGGAACCGCTTCGCTCCTTGTAAAAATCAAGGATCGAGCCAAGCGTGGAATTATGCGTGGAGGTTTGTTTGGTGCACGCAAGGTGGGAATCTATGTGGCTGATGTGGATTTCACCAATCGTTTGATGTTGTTTGCTTATCTACACGATATTTTGAATCCTGAAGCTGCAGGTCATGCGGAAAATAGAAACAGTGCTCCGGCAGCCGAGCTTGCTCAACGCAATGCTTTTGCACAGGCTCCTGGCAGAGTGGAAACAAACGATTTTGGTGCCAGTGTAAGATCCATTACAAACTGGGCTTTCTTGAGGCACTTATTTTCTTTTGCGGGTTGGTTTGGAAGAAAAAGCATTTACTTCAGCAAGGAAGGAATGCCTTTTTCTCATGTTCAAAGTGCCCGTGAAATTGTGCAAGCGGGTACCTGGGTTTTGCCTTCGGATCCTGCTCAGGCAGAGGCAATCCTTGCAGGACTAAAAGGACCCTTGGCTCAACTTTTTGGAGCAGAAGGATCCGCCTCAAGCCAACGCTTAGTTCAGGCTGGTTCCGTAACAGTCGGTCGCGGTTTTCAGGGAAGATTAATGGCGGGACTTTCCGCGATTAATCGTGTGTTGCCGGTTTTGGGCAGTGTTTTGTCGCTGCCTAAACAGGGTCTTTATGGAAGTTTGGCGATGAATAGTTTGAGACGAGTACTGAAAGCCGAAGATCGTTTGTTAGTGGAAGTTGATGGAGATCAACGTTTGATTTCTGTGCGTACGCAGAGACCGGATGGAGAAGGTTTGGGTTATCGTTTATCTCCAGGCGTCATGAATCGTGAGGGTAATACACTGCTTCAACAAGTAATTTATCTGGGTCAGCCTGTAGAAGGAAGAACAGAAGTAGTAATTCCCCATGAGTTTAATCCCAAGACGGGAGAATTGAAAAATCTCAATTCTGGTCGAGTGAATCCGGAATTGGTAGGACAAAATATTTCAGCAGGAAATATTACCTACCATCATTCACGGGTTGCGGCATTTGAAAGAATGTTTGGAATCAATTTTGGCAGAAGCTTGACGGGTCCCATTCAATTTGCCCTTGCGAATGCTTTTGGTGAAGTAGAAAACAATTCTCGATTGGGAATTGATGCAAGCCGTGTGGAAGTGAGAGAAATCCGCTTTGGAAGAGTTTCTCAGACAAGTCCCACACATGAGGGCACTTACACGGTAAACATACGTCCTACAAAGGTAGCTCAAGAAGTGAGAAGAGATGCCACATCCGACAAACAGATCCGCGTAGGAGATATGATTGAGGCACAGCTGAGAGTACAAAAAGAGGCAGCAGATGAAAGTCCTGTTGCTTATGCAAGTGTAAGGTTAAGAGTGAGCGGTAACAGATCTGCTCAGGGAAGCAGTTTTGAAGAGGCTTTTGTTCAGACGCTTCCTGTTGATCGCGCGCATCATGTCACCTTTAATGCCCTGTCGAGAGAAGACTTGGCAGAAGCGGCTGCTTGGAGCGATCCCAATCCACGACATCAGCGCGATATCTTAGTTCAGGCAGCGACGGGGCGTGGAGGTGCCGATTTGCCGGGATTTTTGATTGCAGCACAGACTGAAAGTCTGTTGAGAACAGCTCCTGAGCTACAAGGTTTATCTGCGTTGCTGAGCCCACGCGCTTTGGTGGTAAGAACCTTGAGAAGTGTGGAGCCAGGTCAAGAATATCAATTAAGAGTGGTGGCAGACACTTCAAAACCCTCTACATATCATTTTCAGTGGATTCACCCCAAAACAGGCAAGGTCCATGTGGATGGAGACTGGGAGTTTGGTTCATAAATACCCATCCCATTTGCTTTGTTTTGAATAGAGCGATGCAAGAGTAAAGCTTTGCGTCATTTTCCTTCCTTGAATTTGCGCCTTTTCAGAGGCACAATTGAGAGGATGTCATCGGGGAAAAGTCCATTTATTAGTCCTTATATCAATACGATACCGGTGGAGACTCAGCCCACTTATCCGGGCAATGCCGAGATCGAGTGGCGCATTCGTAGTCTTGTGCGCTGGAATGCCATGGCCATGGTTGTTCGTGCAAACCGGAAGCTGGAAGGGATTGGCGGACATATTTCTACCTTTGCCTCTGCGGCTACTTTATATGAAGTCGCTTTCAATCATTTTTTTCGAGGCAAGAATCATCCCTGTGGAGGAGATCAGGTTTTTTTTCAGGGCCATGCTTCTCCAGGCATGTATGCACGTGCTTTTTTGGAAGGAAGAATTTCTCTTCAACAATTAGAAAATTTTAGACGAGAGCTCAAGACAGGTGGAGGGCTTTCCTCTTATCCCCATCCGCGTTTGATGCCGGATTTTTGGGAATTTCCGACGGTTTCGATGGGTTTAGCTCCTTTGATGGCGATTTATCAGGCGAGGTTTAATAAATATTTGAGGCATCGGGGATTGAAAGCGGGTCCTGCCGCTTCTCACCCCCAAAGTCGGCATCGCTCACAAGGTTCGCTGCTGGCGGACTTTGGGGGGGGGCCAGTCGCGTCACCCGTTTTCGAAAGCGAATCCAAAGTTTGGGCCTTTCTCGGTGACGGAGAAATGGATGAACCCGAAGCGCTGGGTGCTATTGGTCTTGCCAGTCGTGAAAATCTAAACAACCTTATTTTTGTAGTAAATTGCAATTTGCAACGTCTCGACGGACCTGTTCGCGGAAATGGAAAAATTATCCAGGAACTTGAGGGAATTTTCCGGGGGGCAGGTTGGAATGTGATCAAGCTCGTGTGGGGAAATTTGTGGGATCCTTTGCTCGCAAAAGATCAGGACGGTGTTTTAGTGAAGCGCATGACAGAAGTTGTGGATGGTCAGTATCAGAAATATGCGGTGTCTTCGGGAGAATTTATTCGGGAAGATTTTTTTGGAAAAGATCCGCGACTTTTGAAAATGGTGGAAGATTTAAGTGACGATGAATTGCGCAAGCTGAATCGCGGAGGTCACGATCCTGAAAAGGTGTACGCCGCCTATCAGGCCGCTCTGGATTACAAAGAAGGGTCTACGGTCAGTCTCGCAAAAACCCCGAAGGGTTACGGTTTGGGAGAAGCGGGCGAAGGTAAAAACATCACGCATCAACAGAAAAAATTGAATGAAGATGAACTCCGTGATTTTAGAACACGCTTTGGAATTCCCATTTCTGATGAAGAAGTGGCGCATGCCCCTTTCTACAAGCCTTCTGAAGACAGTGAAGAAATGCGTTATCTCATGGAAAGACGAAAAGAATTGGGAGGATTTGTTCCTTCTCGTAGGTACGGCTCCCCGTGGCCGCCCTCTTTTGGACAAACACAGGGGTCTGCTCCTACAAAAAATCTATTCGATGAATTTTTTAAGGGCACTGAAAAAAAGGCAGTATCCACCACCATGGCTTTCGTGCGAATTCTTTCCAAACTTTTGCGGGATGAAAGAATCGGAAAATATATTGTCCCGATAGTGCCAGATGAAGCACGTACTTTCGGAATGGAAGGTTTGTTTACACAGTGTGGAATTTATTCGCCAAAGGGTCAGCTTTACGATCCGGTCGATTCGAAAAGTTTGCTTTATTATAAAGAAAGCAAAGAAGGACAAATTTTGGAAGAAGGTATTAATGAAGCGGGGGCGATGTCTTCTTTTATTGCGGCAGGGACGGCGGAATCGATCCATCAAGTTCCCTGCGTTCCGTTTTACACTTTTTATTCGATGTTTGGTCTTCAACGTGTGGGGGATCTCGTGTGGGCTGCAAGTGACAGCCGTTGCCGCGGTTTTTTGATGGGTGCTACGGCAGGAAGAACGACGCTTGCGGGAGAAGGCTTGCAGCATCAGGATGGTCAAAGTCATCTTTTGGCTTATCCGGTGCCTAGTTTAAGAGCTTACGATCCTGCCTTTGCTTATGAGTTGGCAGTGATTATTCAGGATGGCTTGAAGCGAATGTATGAAGAGGGCGAGGAAGATTTTTATTATATCACTTTATACAACGAAAATTATCCCCAAGCTGAAATGCCCGAGGGAGTGGAAGAAGGAATTTTAAAAGGGATGTATTTGTTTCGCGTAGGGGCGCAGCATGCTGCGCCCGTGCAGGTCAATCTCTTTGGTTCAGGTCCCATTCTTATGGATGTTTTGAAGGCAGCAGAAATTTTGGAAAAAGATCATTCGATTTCTTGCAATGTTTGGAGCATTACGAGTTATAAATCTCTTTATACAGATGCCTGTGCGGTGGAAGCTTGGAATCGGGCACATCCTGATCAGGAAAAAAAATCTTATTTGGAAACTCAGCTTGAAAATACTTCAGGAATTTACGTGCTGGCTTCTGATTATGTGCGTGCCTTGCCGGACACTATTTCACGCTGGTTTCCTGAAAAACCCATTTGTTTGGGGACGGATGGCTGGGGCATGAGTGAAAGTCGCGCGGATTTGAGAAAATATTTTAAGGTAGATGCAGAGTCCATTGTGGCTGCAGTACTGGGCGGACAACAAAGGCGCGGATAATTTCTTTCGTATATCCTCGGATTCGCTGAAGGAGCCTTTCCGGTAGCTCAACTTTAGATAGTTGAATATCGTGAGTTTGCAGTTCACTCGTCAAGCTTCAAGAAGCTTATCCGCCTTCCATGAAAGGTATATTTATGAATTCAGAAATTCAATCGACTCAATTGGTAGTGATTGGAGGCGGTCCTGGAGGTTACGCAGCAGCTTTTCATGCGGCGGACCTGGGTTTGGAGGTTACCTTGATTGATCTCGATCAAAATCCGGGTGGAGTCTGTTTGTACCGGGGATGTATTCCTTCAAAAGCCCTGTTGCATGTTGCAAAGCTGATTCGTGAAGCAAAAGAAGCTTCTGATTTTGGAATTGAGTTTGGAAATCCCAAAATAGATTTGGCTCAATTGAAATCATGGAAAGAATCCGTAGTAAGTAAATTGACCGGAGGTTTGGGGGAACTCAGCAAACAGCGTAAAATAAAATTTATCCAGGGTCGTGCAAGTTTCGATGATTCCAATCATTTGCTGGTTCAGCCGAATGGGGAAGGAAATCAGTTTCGACTGAAATT
This sequence comes from uncultured Pseudomonadota bacterium, assembly GCA_964414715.1. Lineage (GTDB taxonomy): Bacteria > UBA10199 > UBA10199 > JADFYH01 > JADFYH01 > CAYPXN01. The sequence goes on from CAYPXN010000100.1 coordinate 25,926, forward strand.
TGATTACGCCATTATTGCTACGGGATCTCGTCCTTTTATTCCCCAGAACTTGGATATTGAAAGTCCTCATCTATGGACTTCCAATCAGGCATTGCAGCTTTCTGAAATTCCCAAAAAATTATTGGTGGTAGGGGGAGGTTATATTGGTTTGGAATTGGGAACCGTATATTCTGCCTTGGGTTCGGAAGTGCATGTGGTAGAAATGACTTCTTCTCTGTTATCTGGAGTAGATAAGGATTTGGTCCGGGTTCTTTCCAAACGCTTGGAAGGCATGATGAAAAGTATTCGCCTCAATACCAAAGTTTCTCATCTGGAAGAAAAGGAAGGGAAACTGGTCGCTTTTTTTGAAAATGAAAAAGGTGAAAAAAGTGAGGAAAGTTTTGATAAAGTTTTGGTGGCGGTCGGCAGAAAACCAAATTCTAGTGGGGTGGGTTTGAAAAATACCAGTGTGGAAGTGAATGAGCGGGGTTTTATTCAGGTTGATGAACAACGTCGTACTTCTGTAGAACATATCTTTGCCATTGGTGATGTGGCGGGAGATCCTATGTTAGCTCATAAAGCCACTCACGAGGGAATGGTGGCGGCGGAAGTAATCGCTGGCCATGATCGAATTTTTGAACCTCGTGCCATTCCTGCCGTGGTTTTTACCGATCCGGAAATTGCCTGGTGTGGATTGAGCGAAGCTCAAGCAAAGGCAGAAGGAAAAGAAGTGGTCGTGTCACGTTTCCCTTGGGCCGCTTCTGGGCGTGCTTTAACTTTGGGTCGTGGAGAAGGAACCACGAAAATTATTGCAGATCCAGAAAGTAATGCGATTTTAGGTGTGGGGATCGTGGGCTCTGGTGCAGGAGAGTTGATCGCTGAAGGAGTGCTTGCTATCGAAATGGGTGCAACAGCTGCAGATATGGCCATGAGCATTCATGCGCATCCAACACTCAGCGAAACTTTAATGGAAGCAGCAGAAGGCATATCTGCTTCACCAATTCATATTTATAAGCCTAAATCAAGAAAGGCTTAGCGGCTTTATTTCTCAACATTATTTGGAAAACAAGCGCTCCAAGTCAAAGCTAAGTATAATTCCTACTCCACCTTGGGGTGTATTAGTTGTATAAACCATCATAGAACATGTGGTGTGATCAGTACGGCCCATTCCGTTAAATTTTGCCAGTTCATTTGCGTAATCTAAGGAAGCTACAGATGCTTTACATGATTGTATAGTGCCTGGAAATTGAATAGGAGAAGGGAAAGGGGTAGTACTTCTGATTTGAAAGACTTCCTGAGCTGCTTTTAAACTTGTAATGGAATTGAAATTTGAAACTTTTAAGGTTGCTTTCAAATTTTCCCAAGCTTGGCGGTCCGGATGCTGTGGGCTTAAAAGTTTAATTCGGTCGGCAAGGTAAGTATGACCATTGATGACGATGCGATCTGAAGCATCTGGTCTATTATTACCGTTAAGATCACGAAATGTAATAGCTGAATTTGACGTGTTAAAAGTGAAATCACTCATAACGACTCCTTTCCAGCCCTCTTAATTTTTATTTTCGGTATCTTAAGAAAAAAGTTACGTAAAAAATAAACGGATGAGTTATCTTTGTTAAAGATTGTTAATGAATTTTTACTAAAGTTAGATAAAAATTTGTGAAATCTATTACCTTGGGCGAATTCTACCGGGACCCACCCATTCATCCCAAGAGCTTGCATAATTGTCGTAATGAATAAACCAGCGGTTGCCTTTGGGTCCAACTTGCAAGACATGAGCCGGCCACCAACTGCCATGCCATTTTACCATAACCGCCGCTCCAGGAGCGTAAGGTCCGCCACCCACCACCGCAGTGTTTGGAGCGATATTACTATTCATGGGAGTGTTCGTTGTTGCAGGGGGAGGAGTTGTGGGAGTGCTTTTATAGGGACTGACTTGTCCGGGAATTTGCGAATAACTGATAAGACTGATTGCCATGGCAATCAGGAATGTAATGCCTTGAATTATTTTTTTTTGCATAATGTTTCCTCTCTTTATGAATCTAAATGATAACTTTTACTTTTGTTTATTTCTTTTTCCATTTCATTTTCGTTGTTTGTGGGAGCCAAACAGCTTCCTGTTTCACAAATATAGTAGGTGGTTTTTTCATTGAGTGGAATCTTTCCTTTTACCAAAGGAGGAAAATCTTTTTTTCCATCCGTCCAGGCAATGACTTTGTTGGGAATAAAATGCGGGTGAAGAGGTAGAAGAGAAGAGCGAAGAGGGGAAGAAGAAGCAATCACGATTTCCTTGGAATTATCCGTGAAGTAATCATAAGCGATCAGCATTTGTGGACAGGCATGAGGATATTCCACCATAATTTTTGAGAAATAACGAAAAACATCGATTGTTTTTTTCTTTAGATTTTCATCAAAGGTATAGGCGTAAAGTTTTTGCAGGTTTAAGGCGCTTACTGCATTACCATTGGGAATTGCTCCATCTCCACCTTCCTTGCTTCGCACGAGCAAACTTGAATCGCTTCCGTCGCTGAAAAAATATCCGTCCTTGTCATGATCCCAGAAAAGTTCGTCCTGTTTTTTCTGTAATTCAAGTGCTTGTTTTAAAAGAGTGGTATCAAAATTACATTCGTATAAATCGAGAATTCCCTGAATGAGATAAGCATAATCGTCGAGGTAAGCGGAAAAGCGGGATTCTCCATCCCGATAACGCGCGAAAAGTTTTTCATTCTGATAGAGTCCGCTTTGATTCAGAATAAAAGTATAAGCTTTGAGAGCGGCTTCCAGATACTTATCCTTTTTTAAAATCTGATATCCCAGGGCCATTGCAGAAATCATGAGGCCATTCCAGGAAGTAAGAATTTTATCATCCAGATGGGGTCGAATTCTTTTTTCACGGATTTTAAAAAGTTTTTCCAAAGAACTTTGAATGAGGGGATGTTTTCTGTCGGCCCAGGAAATGTCGTTACGCAATGCCAGATTGTTGGTGTGATGTTCGAAGTTTCCGTTGATTTTGATATCAAAAGTTTTTTGCAGGACTTCGAACTCTTCATTTGTAAGAGCTGATTTTAGCTCTTCAAAAGTCCAAACATAAAATTTTCCTTCTTCCCCTTCTGAGTCGGCATCTTCTGCGGAGTAGAAGCCTCCTTCCGGATGGGTCATGTCTCTCAAGATATAATCCAGACATTCTTCTGCAATCTGGGCAAAGCTTTCGTTTTTTGTAACCTGGTAAGCTTCCAGATAAATTTTGACGAGCAAAGCATTGTCATAGAGCATTTTTTCAAAATGGGGAATGAGCCAGCGTTCATCGGTAGAATAACGAGCAAAACCACCGCCTACATGGTCGTAAATTCCTCCGCGTGCCATTTGTTCGAGGCTGTGGGTGACCATTTTGAGGGCATGTGTTTCTTGAGTACGCCGGTAGATGCGAAGAAGTAAAGCCAACTGCATCGTGTGTGGAAATTTGGGAGCGTGTCCGAAGCCTCCCCAATAACGATCAAAGGTGGCCGAGGAATAACGGTAAAATTCCTGGAATATTTTTTCAGAAAGGTCGGCGTGGCCGAGCTCCACATTTTTTTGGGCTTTTACGGATTCTAAGATTTGATCACCCGAACCAAAAATTTTTTCGGGTTGTTCTTTCCAAACCAACGCGAGCTTTTCAAGAATAATCAGGAATTGATCACGAGGCCAATAGGTGCCACCATAGAAGGGTTTCAAATCGGTGGTGAGAAACATCGAAAGGGGCCATCCTCCGCGTTGACCCATGGCATGGATGGCAGCCATATAGATTTCATCTACATCAGGTCTTTCTTCACGATCGACTTTTACCGGGATAAAATATTCATTGAGGATGGCTGCTACTTCCGCATTTTCAAAAGATTCATGTGCCATCACGTGACACCAATGGCATGTGGAATAACCAATGCTTAAAAAGATGGGTTTGTTTTTTTCACGCGAAAGCTTGAAAGCCTCTTCTCCCCAAGCATGCCAGTTCACGGGGTTGTCTTTGTGCTGGAGGAGATAGGGTGATTTTTCGTATTGAAGTCGATTATGTTGGGTCATAAAAGACAATTGTATCCATTGCCGTGAAGATGGGAAGCAAATCTTAA
>CAYPXN010000101.1:0-16185 GCA_964414715.1 uncultured Pseudomonadota bacterium
GCAAGACGTGTGTAGTCATACTGACTATTTGTGATAGGTGTAGCCATTGTGTCCCCCAGGCTTAAAGTTTATGTTTTAGACTTCTCCAGCGTTTTAAGAATTGCAAAAGGAATACCAGCAAGCTTTTGCGAAATGTTTGGCTTTTTTTGATTTGTTTATTTCGAAGTTTGCTTAGAAAAAAATCGTTTGCCCACAGGCTAGGCAACTCTTAGTGTGAGACGGGAGCCTTAATATCAAAACTAATTCGGAGCTCATCTTTTACTTTTAAAGCTCCCCCCAAGGCTGTGGGAGGCTTGATTTGGTAATCACTTTGCTTGATCTTGAATTCCCCTTTTGCAGAAATCAGAGTGGAAGATTCTTCAATCACTACTTCCGTACTTAAATTGTGACGAACTCCATGCAAGTTCAATTCACCGCTTATTTTGTAGCGAGATCCTTCCAAGAGCTCGAGTGAAGAGCTGTTAAATTGAATTTCAGGATACTGCTCACATTCCAAAACCTTGTTGCACAGGGTTTCTTCGATTTCTTTTTTGTCTTTTTCAGGAGTGGGGTTGTTTACCTTTAAGGAGGCGCTTTTGATTTCCAGCTCGAGATGGGCTTGTCGGATGTTTTTGGGATCTGCTTTGATACTGCCCTTTATGTCTTCTGCTTTGATCTGAAGCTTATGACCTGCAGAAGCCAAAAACCCGGAGTTCGTGGTATAGATCATCACTTCACTTTGCTGGGGATCAATTTTGTATTTGAGCATAGATTTTAATTCCTGAGCCCAAAGTATAGGAGAAAAGAGAAGAGAAAAAAAGAAAAGACCCAAGAATATTTTTTTCATGGGTCTTTTATAGCAAGGGAAAATACTTTTTTAAAGTTTTTAACGATCGATAAAGCAGGTCACAGTATTTTGAGCGTCCAGATTTACAAAGTAAAAGAGACCCGCATTGAGAAACATGCGATGAGCGAGGCCGTTAAATTCTGCATTATTGTGGTTTGCAAGAGCCGTGAGTAAGCTGACGATTTGTTCGGTGGAAACTCGGTCACTATTAAACAAACGACTGACATTGGTATAGGTACGTTGATCCACTTCGGGTGCCACGTTCATGGCATCCACAACCCTGCGAGCAATGGGATCCATCAGATATTCGGAAGCGATTGGAAAGCGGAGCGGTCGAAGTGCGGGATTTCCGACGATTGAAACGTATCTTGCTGCTAAGGTATTAGGCCACAACATTTCCCCGCTTTGAATGGGACGTCGTTCTCTGAAGGAAAGTTCTGCAATTCTCTGGGTAGCACTAAGTGCTGCGGGACTAAGTGAAGGGTTTGCGTAACAAATAGGATCGGACATACAAAATTCCTTATATATGGATATTTACGTATGCCCTTGGGGTTTTTATCGTCCGCTAAAAGAAGGGGTTGCTAGGAATAAAAGTCTGTATTTAACAAGTTTTGACAAGTTTTTACTGCACTTTTACTTCCACGCATTCCATGGGGGGGTCTTTTTTGAGTTCCCGAAGATAATTGGAAATTTGATGGATACCTCCCTCGCAAGTAAAGGTCTTTTGGGCAGGGAGCATTTTGGAAAAGATGTCTACGGACGTGTCCAGATTTTTTGCTTTATCGTAACAGCGCATGAATTTATCACAGCGGGGTCCCTGGGGAGGCCAGGGGTTTTGTCCGTTGATCAGCACTTGGGTTTCGGCCGGTAGTTGAAGAGAAAAAGAAAAGGGAAAAAGAAAAAAGAATAAAAAGAGGATATTTTTTTTCATCCCTTTTTTATTAGCAAAGTCGGAGAAAAATAAACAGAGCTTTTTAAGTTCTCGTGATCAATGACCAGAATGTGCTGAGCCGTTTTAGAGCAATATCCATGGAATCAATCGAAAAGGCGAAACGAAAATGATTGGGAACTCCTGCCCATTGATCCGATTTTATTTTGATTCCGGCATATTGAAAGAGCAGGTGGTGAAAATTATGGGGAGTAATAGTTTCACCGTTAATGGAGTGGGGAATTGAGAATAGAGGACTGAGATCCGCGAACAAAGTATAGCCACCTTCCACTCGATGTACGAAAATTCCCCGAGCGGCAAAAAAATCTTCTAAGGCAAAAGCACGTCGATCCAGATATTGAATGTGCTTTGGAATCAAGGAACGCCATTGTGGTAAAACAGCGGCTGCAGCACTCAAGCCAATCGGATCGGCGTTGTTTAGGGGGGTTCCGTTCATGTGGCTCATGAGATCCATGTTTCGACTGGCAGCAAAGCCGAATCTTAATCCTCCCAAGGCAAATTCTTTGGACAGACCTCCCAGGGTAACCAGTCTTTTCCCATGCTTTGCCTGAAAAGCTTCCATGCTTGCCAAACTACGGATGCGGTGAGTGCCTGAAAGATTGAGTAAGCCGAAGACTTCGTCGACGAGCAAGTAATCACCTTCTTCTGCCGTCGCTTGGGCCAAGATCCGGATTTCTTCAGGACGATAAAACTGCGCGGCTGGGTTGCTGGGAGTGTTTATTAGGAGGACACGGGTAGTGCCTGGAGTTCTGGGAAATGCTTTCAAGCTGCGAGGCGTGAGAATAAATCGTTCCGCAGAAGAAGTGGGAACCCTTACTAAATGTGCTCCTGCAGCTTCCACTGAAGGAAAAAAAATGCCATAGCTGGGAATGGGGACCAGCACTTCAACGGTAGTTTCAGGATGTAAGTGTTGGATTGCCCTGATTGTTGAGACAATTAAAGGTTGAACTCCTGCTCCTAAAGCTACTTCGTGATCGGTGTAACTAGCCCGCCTTGATTCTTCTAAATATTGTTTCACTGCTTGTTGGGCATTTCTATATAAGGCGTGGGGATCTGTTGAGCTTGCCCCTTGAATTATCTCAAACCATTCCAAGGGCGGCTTCCATTCCGATTCTCCAAAACTTAAGTCTATTATGGGGGCTTGCGTAGTATCAGAGCCTTCAGCGCGCTTTTGGGGAGAAGTATGAAAGACGATGTTTTGAGAAATTCTTTGAGCCAGGGGGCTGGGAGTAAAAGTGGTCCAGCCGCTGCTGGGCATGACAGCAGCAGCGTCCAAATTTTTTCCTGAAATGGCATTCCTGATTTCGCCTTGGGCAAAAAATTGTGAATAGAGTGATTGGGTGGCACTCGAAGCACGGGAGTAGCTAGCATCTCCATAGTATTGCAGTAATCGATAAAGAGGAAGGTGAGTGATAACAGCGGCTGCAAGAGGAAGAGATGTTAAGCCGAATGTTTTGTTCAGGGATTGGATCACAACGCTTTGGTCAAGCGCTTGGGGATATTTGGCAAAAGTCTTCATGAGCGCTTTTCCCCGATGATCTAGCAAAGAACCCTGTTCTTCCAGAAAAACCAATAAAACGTTTTTTTGAATGGCAAGCTGCAAAACTCTTTCGAGATCTTGGGAGTCTTGCATAATTTGACGAGGCAGTTTGATGATGAGTACTTGGGGTGCATCATGCTCAATGTGTTCTGCAATATCAGGAAGTGAAGCATTTATTTTTTTGATACCTACAAAAACTCGGTCCCTTAATTCGGGTGTTTGAAGGAAAAGTTTTTCGGAGGTTTCATCCAAGTCTCCGGCAATGCCGATTATTTTGCTTACGCTACAGCAGATTCTCAGAAGGGCTTCTAAGAGTGTCGCTTGAGAAGGTGCGATGTAAACGGTGCCTTCATGAATGTTGGCATTCCAAGTCTTGCTTAAATATTCTGCCACTTGGGCTCTTAATACAGGATTTTCAGCTCCGGGATCTTCCGTATAAGCCCAACGTGGAAAATCATATCCCATATTTTCCAGGCCTCTTTGCATGATTTGTTCATAAGGAGTCGCTTCCACTACATGGAGGTAATGGAAAATTTCATCCCGATCCCTATTTAAGGCTTCGCGCGCGGTGATTGTTTGTCCGTTTTTTGTTCTGAAATCAAATCGAAAGCCTTTTTCTGCTTCAATTCTTGCCAGGGCATGAAAATCTGTCGTGGGATCTTGTTGAATGAAAGTCGTGTGAATAATGTTCGGGACAAAACCTCGCGTGGCAAACAGATCATGGACAATGGGTAAGCCTGGGCGTTGGGCCATCATGAACCTTAAACGACCACGGGCTGAGAGGCGTGTTTTTGCCTGATCGATGACGCTTGCATTAAGACCGAGCCCTAGCTCATCCTCAAAAACACCCCGTTTTTCTGCATAATCGGCAAGGTCGCGTAAGGAGATTTCGCCTGCCGCTTTTTCGATGGGCATTTGTGGAAGACAACCCACGATCAGGTCGGCTTGAGTAGTTTCGGGGATCCCCTTCAAAAGGTCTCCCGTGTAAAAAGTAATGTTGTCTACTTCATTGATGGCCGCGTTCAGCCTTCCGATGAAAGGTGCATGGTGATTTTTATCTGTAGCGATGATGCTTTTAGCCATGCCCAGCTTGGCCATTGCGATTGAAACGAAGCCGGTTCCAGATCCCACTTCAACGGCGAGTTCTCTTTCCTGAGAGTGTTCAATGTGATCTTTGGCCATTCCTGCGACGAAAGTTTCAGACCAGGCCTCAGGCATGAAAGTGGTTGGAAGACTCAAGATTAAAAGCGGTTTTTCCAAACCTTCGACAGTGTATTCATGGACAAGGAAATTTTCTCCTTCGGGAGTAAATCGGGTTTGTTCTCCAATCTGGCGGATCGTTTCCAGGGTGTGTTTACGTGTGGCAGGGTTTCGGATTCGATCGTAAAGTTGTGCTACAACGTGTAATGCATGTGTTTCAGGATTTTTGTAGGTATGGTTTACCAAGCGTTCTGCCCAGTCAGTCGGGCTTTCATCCGGACGAGGAGTTAATTTTATACGAATAGGAGCGGGGACAAGAGAAGGATCCGTCGACGAGGCCATTCTTGGAAAAGTTCTGTTCCAAGAGGGTTCGATGTTTCCATGATGTGTAGGGGTAAAACTTTGTACTTCTGCTCGGAGAGCAAGACTTCTTTCCAGGTGAGCGATGCGCCCTCCGGTAAGAGTATGTCCCAGCGCAGATCCGGCGATCAAAGTCCAGTTGGTGGTTTCGGCATGGAAAAGCTTTTGAAGGAAAGTCCCCGATTCTGCCGGAGCCCAGCCAAACTGAGCTCCCAAGTCGTGGGCAGTGACCATGCTAAAATCCTGAAGAGCATGTCGTAGAACAAGATTTTGTTGGCTTCCTGCAAAACCTGCAAGCTTGAGAAAACCGATATCAAGTGCGGTTCCCGCCCAAGATTGAGGATTGAATACGTTTTGTAAAAGAGAGGAGTTGTTTCCTGAAAAAAGTTGGTTGCTTGTTCGGATCACACTCACTTCGCTTGCAAAAGCTCCGGCGTAACTGAGTACATTTCTGGCCAATGGATTTCGGATGATTCCCAGCCCCAAGAATGCGGCCCGGCTTCCTTGAAAAGCCAGGCCTCCCAAGGTCATGGAAATCAGGGAAGCAGGATTTGTAGCTTCTTCGCTGAAATGATTGCTGATGGCATCGAGTTCTAGCTGAGTTTCATTCAAAAGAGAGCTAGATCGCCCAATGCGATTTAATAAATTTGCATGCACCCTCTATACTCCTCACAAAGGCCCCTTTTGTGATCTTTGAAGTTATTTCGCAACTTGCTTGAACAAGTTGCGGGTTATTTTAATGGATAGACTCTAGTGTAAACTCAGGGTGTGAAGTTTGATTGGTTACAATCTTGACAATCATTGTTCTTTTAAGTACTCTTTTAAGATATCTTAAAAGAGTACTTTATGATTAACACTAAAAATATACTTCCGGTCACTACCGTAAAAAAAGATCTGATGAACCTTTTAAAACAGGTGCAGAAGGATAAAGATCCTTTGGTGATTACCAAAGATGGAAAAGCGGCAGGAGTATTGTTAAGTACCGATGAGTATGAAAATTTAATCGAAACTCTTGAAATTCTCAGTGATAAAAGCCTGATGAAAAGCCTAAAAAAATCAGGTGAAGATTTTAGCAAAAAACGAGTTTATTCCCATCAACAGGTTTTTAAAGAGTGATTCTTCTTTATTCCCGAGAAGCCAAAGAACGCATTAAATCTCTTCCTCCAGAAATCAAAAGAGGAATCAAGGAATCTTTGGAAAATTTGCAAAGTAATCCTTATCAAGGAAAAGCTCTGCAAAAAGAATTGAGCGGTTTTTATTCTCTTCGTTTCCAGAAATATAGAATCATTTACGAAATACTTTCTCCACAGAAAATTTATATTCGAACCTTGGGACATCGGAAAAATGTGTATGAAGATCTAGTGTTCTAAAGGTTTTGTTACCGCCAAAGTTACGGTCGCTTTGATGATCATTTTTTTGGAAGGGATACCGTATACTTCCGATTCTACCACAATGAGTTTTTTGCCGGCTTTTAAAACCTTGGAGTGACATTCAATTTCTTTTTCAGTTCCCGGGCGAAGCAAATTGACCAAAAAGGCGGAAGTGAGAATGATTTCATTTTCGGAAATCAGGGTTCCTGCACAAGCACCGGCTGTATGATCTGCAATGCTGGTGAGAACTCCCGCATGGATGACTCCATCTTGTTGCAAGTGTTCGGGTTTTATTTTCATGCGGGAAGAACAAAAGCCTCCTTCGCATTTTTCGAGTTGAATCCCTAAGTGTTGAATGAAAGGGGCTTTACTAAAAATTTCCCGTGTTTTTTTCTCAAAGTCGGGATTTTGAGTCTTCATGATAGATCTTCCCGGGAAAGCAGTTTGGAAGAAGCGGAAATTTCCTGAATTGCTTCATTCATTTTCTTTTTTGCATTTTCGGTGAGAAGTCCGATGTCGAAATGTCCTTCTTTGATAAGGTTCTTTTTCAGGGCAGAAAGGGGAACCTTTCTGAGATCTTTGCTGAGTTTCATCCAGCTCAGAAATTTTAAGATATAAAAACTGATATCCAGTTCCCACCAGAAAAATCCCTGACGGGCAGCTGCCTGGAAATGGTGGTGGTTGTTATGCCAACCTTCCCCGAGAGTAATTAGAGAAAGCAGAAAAGAGTTCCGACTGGTATCGCTTGTTACATAACGACGTCTTCCAAAAACATGGGCAAGAGAATTGATTACAAAAGTTCCATGCCATAACAAAACTGTCGAAAGAAAAAAACCGATCCATAAGGCAGACCATCCACCCCATAAAAACACAGCGATTGCTAAGATGGTGGGAGGAACAAGGTGATATTTGTTCAGCCAGCGTAATTCCGGATATTTAGCAAAGTCGGGGATCAGATCATAGCGAGTTTCATCGTACTTAGAACAGAGTATCCAGCCTACATGACTCCACCAAAATCCCTTTTTCGGAGAATGAATGTCTTCGGAAGTATCCGAGTAACGATGATGATGACGGTGGTGAGCCGCCCACCAGAGAGCCCCTTTTTGTGCGGACATTCCTCCACCAAAAGCCATGATAAATTGCATCGTACGATTGAGTTTGTAACTTCGATGAGCGAAGTAGCGATGATAGCCCGCGGTGATGAAAAACATGCGAATGAAATAGAGAAAAAAACAAAGAATAAAATCTGAAATTTGTACCCCGGTCCAAATTGCGGCCAAAGGCATGAAATGGGCGATCATGAAGTGGCTTGCTTGCATCCAGCTGATTTTTTCTGAAGGATCTCGTTTAAATTCTTTATTCATTTTTTCTTTCTCCTAGCCCTTTACTCCTGGCTTCTTACTCCCTCAAGAGTTGTCTTAGCAAGCTAGATTCTCGTTTGTAAAATCCTTCGGTGTGAAAAGAATCCCGCAATTTGGAATAAGTATAGTCCAAGTGATGCAAGATCTCATGAAGCAGGGTGCGAAGAAAAGTTCGGAAGGCCACCACTTGAATGCGTTTTGCAGTGCGCATCCAAAGAGTAATCTCAAACCAGTTTCGAGTGGGACGAGCTTGATAAAGCCCGTGAAGTTCTCCCCAATTTTTGGAAGGGCGCCTTTCGAGGACTTTAATTTTTACGGAAGGAATTTGGTAAATACGGCAAAAGTAGCTGGTGAACTGTTGCACCTTTTCTTCTGTTTTTTCCCGACTTCCAGAAGCAAGTGCCTCGGCCATGTCGATTAATACCGTTTCAAAAAGATCCACACGAGGCAGATTGACGTAGGCAATCTCATTGCTGCGATCGTAGATTTTTTTCTGATAAGGTTTGAGTCGTTTATAATAAGCGTAAGGCATTAATGTTTGACTTCAGTAATTCCCAAAACCCCATGAGATTGATGGCATTGATAACAGGTGCGGGTCATGGAGGGAATTCTGTCGAAGAGTTTGGAATCTTTTTTTGCTTCCAGAATTTCAAACTCACCCACCATGCTGGTCAGTCTTCCCACATAGGCTTGGGTTGCAGAGTTGGGATTATTTTTGGCAATGGAAATCAGATTGTTTTGGATAATTTTTGTTTTTTCCTGGATTGTTTTCCAGGGAATGGGATCGGAGCTTTTATAAGATTCAATTTCTGAAAGTGCAACGGCAATGGCTCTCATGTGTTTACGAAGGAGTGGAGTAGGATGAGGATTTTCTGATTTCTGACTTTCCTGGGAGAAGAGGGAAGAGGAAAAAGGGAAGAGGAAAAAGAGTAGAGCTAAAAGAGTGAAGAATCTATTTTGCATTTTTCCCCCTTACCATTTCTTGAATATCATGACAACTGCTGCGATGAGAAAGAGAAAACCCAAAAGATGGTTCCACTTGAGAGGTTCATCCAAGTAAAAATAGGAAAAGAAACAAAAAACAGTGAGAGTGATCACTTCTTGGATTGTTTTTAGCTCAACGCCATTGAACTGCCCGTAACCGATGCGGTTGGCGGGGACCTGGAAGCAATATTCAAAAAAGGCAATGCCCCAGCTGATAAGAATGACGATCCAAAGAGGCGAGGATTTATATTTGAGGTGTCCGTACCAAGCAAAGGTCATGAAGATGTTGGAAATGGTGAGGAGTAAAATAGTGGTCATGGTTCATTCCTGTTGATGTTTTCCAAAAGAGGTTGAATAAGATTCCAGCCTTTGTTTTTGAGATCAATTTGCCAGGGATTTCCTAGAAGAGCGGGGAGATTTGGATTGGCTTGGTTATCGAGGGAAACAACTGCTACCTTGATTTCTCCGTCCGAATAGTAAGAATCTCCTCCTGCATTTTTTTCGCGCAGGGTAGGACCAATTCCTGTTACTTCATAAATACTGGTGAGTTGTTGGGCTTCTTTCAAATTTTGGATAATCAGATCCCGTTCGTCGTCGATGTTGGGTGAAATGTGGTGGGTGATCTGTCCTGTAAAATGACTCAATCCGACTGAACGGTCATGGGTTGCAGCCCCGATCCATAAAGGCCGCTGGTGTTTATCCAAAATATTAGTTTTCCAAAATCTTACGTGATGACGTTTGCTTGGATTGTTGTTTTCCTCCTTTTCAAAGGCGATGTCCTGTTTTCGGTCGAAAAGGAAAAGATTACTGACGGGCGCTGAAGGATATGATTTTTTTGCCAAAACCCCCCAGATAATTTTTCGCGAAGAAGAAAAACTGATGGCATCTGCAGGCATCCAGCCGGCGAGTAAAAATGAATTGATGAGTTCATCTTCGCTGGCAATGAGGGCAATATTCAAAGGGTCTCCCTGTTTGCCGATCGAGTTGCGTGTGTATTTGGGATATCCCTCCAGTTGGGGATTGTGTTCGTAATGTTTCCAAAGAGTAGGAAGAAGAATATAAGCAAACAGGAAATAGAGAATCAGGAGTATGATGAAGATAATTAAGATTTTGCGCATTAAGAGTTTAATATCTCTTTTGCTCTTTCCAAGGCGAGTTTAAAATTTTCCACTACATTTTTTTCACCAAAAGCGGGGATAAGATTTGCACGATCCAAAGCAAAATAGGGTTGAGCGTGGATGCCTTCCAAAATTAAAACACTTCCCAGTTTTTGGCAGCTTTTTCTGAGATCATTGAGGGCTCGAATGCCTGTGGCATCGAGAGCGAGAACATGCCGCATCTTGAGAATCATCACTTTGGGAGCTTTATTTCCGATGTTCAGGTTTTCACGTAATAATTCGGCGACTCCAAAAAAGAAGGCTCCTTCAGCTTCAAAAACACTGACTTCTGCCGGGATGTTGTATCCTTTTTCCTGATCGGTGCTTTCTTCCTCATTTTCAAACTGTAGTGTTGCCGTGATATCTTTAACATTGGTGACGTCTGTCATGCGTTTCATGAAGAGGACCATCGACATCAACATGCCAATTTCTACGGCCACTGTGAGATCTACCAATATGGTGAGAATGAAAGTGCTCAGAAGTACTGCGATGTCCATTTTGGGAGCCTTTAGAAGAGTTTTGAAGGCTCTCCATTCGCTCATGTGGTAAGAAACGATGATAAGGATTGCCGAAAGAACACAGAGAGGAATGAGTTTTGCCCATTTTCCAAACAGGACGACAATCAACAAAAGAGTGAGCGCGTGAATGATGCCTGCAATGGGTGTGCGTCCTCCATTTTTTACATTTGTGGCAGTTCGGGCGATGGCGCCTGTGGCGGGAATTCCTCCAAAAATGGGACTCATGATATTCGCAATACCTTGTGCAATGAGTTCAGTGTTGGAGCGGTGTTTTGATTCAATCATTCCATCGGCTACTGTGGCGGAGAGAAGGGATTCGATTGCTCCCAGCAAAGCGACGGTAAAAGCGGGCCCCACCAGGGGTTTTAATTCTGCAAAATTCAATGAGGGGAAATGTGGGCTGGGAAGGCCTGAAGTAATTTCCCCAAATCGGCTTCCGATAGTTTCCACAGGGAGATGAAAAAATTGGACAATAAAAGTCACAATCAGAATGATGACAATGGAGCCTGGGATTTTTTTTGTAAAACGAAAGGGCAGTTTGGGCCACAGCATGAGAAAAAATAAAGAAGCAAGAGACAAGAGAAGGTTGATTCCTTGAAAAGTGCTTGCAGATTTAAGATAAACTTCCCATTTTTCAATAAAATCCGCGGGGAGGCTTCCTATGGGAAGACCCAGGAAATCTTTTATCTGGGATGAAAAAATGACCACAGCAATGCCGGCAGTGAATCCAACGGTCAAAGGATAAGGAATAAATTTGATGACGGTACCCAGGCGAAAAAGCCCCATAAGTATGAGCATGACTCCCGCCATGAAGGTGCAAAGAATGAGACCACTCATGCCATACTGTTGGACTATTCCATAAATGATGACGACAAAGGCGCCGGTAGGACCTCCGATTTGTACCCGAGATCCACCCAGTGCGGAAATGAGAAAGCCGGCCACAATAGCGGTGATGAGCCCTTTATCGGGGCTTACGCCGGATGCAATGGCAAAAGCAATTGCCAAAGGAAGTGCAACAATGCCGACAATGACTCCCGCCGAAAGATCAGAAAGAAAATTTTTTAAACGATAGTTTTTGAGTGTGGTGAGTATTTTGGGGTAAAAAAGAGCACTTTCTTTTTTAGAAGGCGACACGAGATAATTGTCTGAGGAAGACATTTTCTTTTACTTTCCAAAATAATGTTAAAGACCATCCATACTTCAGGGACATGAATATGAATGATAAAAAAATATTCCAGACTCAAGAGATTCTCAAGGAAAAAAATGACAAAGAGAGAGGGTGTGATCCTACAAGGCCAAGATGTTGTGAACGTTGCGGTTTTTCTGTGATTCCCGAACATGCACATTTCAAATGTAGCCAATGTGGTTGGTTGACCCATTGTTGCGAGGGGGGACAAGGCTAAAAAAGCTTAGATTGACAGAAGGGGTTCGAATAGGGTTTAATAGGTGGGTTCGTTAGGCATGAGGCCTGGCAGCGGACCCCTGACCCGTTTCTTCCGCGAGGGGTGGTTCTTTAAATGTGTGTTTGGAAGATGTATGCTTCGTGCCTATCTGTAAGAAAAGTCCTCAACGATTTCTTTCCTACTCTAGGTCGCAAGCGGTGATTGTGAAAGCTTGATGCAAGCTTTCTGAGGTTAGTTTTTATGGGAAAGAAACTCTATGTTGGGAGTCTCCCTTATTCCACCAGCGAAGATGAATTGCGCGACATGTTTGGTGCATGTGGTGCTGTGGACAGCGTGTCCATCATCATCGATAAATTTTCCGGTAAATCCAAAGGTTTTGGATTTGTGGAAATGAGCAATGATGATGAAGCTCAAAAGGCCATTAACGACTTGAATGGTCGTGAAATGGGCGGACGTAGTATCGTTGTAAACGAAGCTCGTCCTCCTGAAAAGCGCTCTGGCGGATTCGGCGGCGGCGGTGGTCGCGGTCGTGGCGGTTTCGGTGGCGGCGGAGGTGGTCGCGGTCGTGATCGTGATGGCGGCGGTGGACGCGGTCGTTGGTAATTCATTAATAAAATAATGCTTATCAAATGGAGCCCTTCGGTGTTAAAGCCGAAGGGCTTTTTATTTGTCACAGCCTTTCCAAAAGCTTATCTGCTGCGTTGCCTATTCATTCGCGATTCTCACGTACATATTAAGTACGCTCCGGTCGCTCATTCTAGGCGCCTTGCAGCTAAAACTTTTCGAAAAGCCTTTTGGAGGAAATATGGATATCAAAAACACAATCTATTTGCGTCTTTTTGGAATCGCAAAAATTCCCATGCTTTTCATTTGCAACCCCGAAGTTGTAAAAATGACTTCTGAGGAAACCGTGATTAAAATCCCGCTTAATTTTATCACCCGAAATCATTTGGGCTGCATGTATTTTGGAGTGCTCGCGATGGGAGCAGATTGTGCAGGTGGTTTTATGGCGATGCATCTCATCCGTCAGAGTAAGAAAAAAGTGGCTCTTTTATTTAAGGATTTTAAGGCAAATTTTTTGAAGCGCGCAGAAGGAGATGTTTATTTTACCTGTAAGGAAGGGAAAAAGATTACGGAGCAAGTGAAAGAAGCCATCAAGAAAAAGACGCGGGTGAATAAAACTTTGAATATTGTTGCGACAACACCTTCTGTTTCAGGAGACGAACCCGTGGCGACTTTTAAGCTGACATTGTCTCTGAAAGGTTCTTAAGAAATCTTGAGGACAATTTTTCCGATGTTTTCATTTCTTTCCATGCAACGGTGTGCCTCGGCGCATTCAGTCCAATCAAATGTTTTATAAAGGATGGGTTTTAGCTTTCCGCTCGCGAATTCCTTAAAGAATCGTTCCGAAAAATCATGTACTAATTTGGCTTTATAATCGTTGCTGCGGGATCGTAAGGTGCTTCCCATGACTTGAAGATGTTTTGTGAAGAAGGGAAGCATGTTGAAGTTTTCAACTTTTACTCCTCCCTGAGCGGCGATGAGAATGAGTTTGCCACCCGAAGAAAGCGCTTTCAGATTTTGTTCCCAATAAGGTGCGGCGACAAAATCCAGAATGAGCTTCACTCCTTTTTTCTGAGTGAGACTTTGAAGCCATTCCAACCAAGGCCCCTGTTTATAATTGAAGCCTTCGTTCGCTCCCAGGTTTTTGCAGAATTTGATTTTTTCTTCACTGCCTGCCGTGATGAAAATTTGTGAAGCACCTGCAAGTTTTGCCAGTTGGATTGCAGCTGTTCCCACACCACTTGCTCCCGCGTGAATTAAAATGTTTTGATCTGCTTTCAAATCTCCCAGCCAAAACAGCACCTGGTATGCAGTAAGAAAAACCTCAGGGAGGGCGGTGGCCTCTTCAAATGAAAAGTTTTGGGGGATGGGAAGAGCGAGTTTTTCATCCACGGAAGCAAATTCCGCATAAGCTCCCCCCGGAAGAAGAGCCATTACAGCATCACCGACCTGATAACGCTTGCATTCACTACCGACTTTTTCCACCACTCCGGCAACATCCAAGCCTAAAATGGGGCTGGCTCCCGCGGGAGGGGGATATTTCCCTTCACGTTGCAAAATATCTGCACGATTCAGTGCGGCTGCTTTTACTCGAATCAGAATTTCATGGTTTTGAATTTCGGGAAGAGAACTTTCTCCGAGATAGAGTTGATCAGCTCCACCCGGTGATTTAACGAGAATCGCTTTCATGTTGAGGAATCTCCCTGTGTTTGTTTTCGTAACGTTGTCTGAGGTCTAGTAAAAGTAGAAGGAAAGCAGTGAGAGAATAGGCAAAAGCAAAAGTGGGGGACGCATTCCATCCAAAATAATTCTGAACCCCGCTTTCAGTAAGAGTATAGGAATGGATCAGTCCGAAAAGAGAAAATAATGCAGCAATCAATGCCCATAAAGCTGCTTTGAAAAAATCTTTTTCAATAATGAACACCATAAGGGCAGCGAGAATCATGGAAGAAAGCAGGAAGCCT
Organism: uncultured Pseudomonadota bacterium; assembly: GCA_964414715.1. Classification (GTDB taxonomy): domain Bacteria; phylum UBA10199; class UBA10199; order JADFYH01; family JADFYH01; genus CAYPXN01. The sequence continues at coordinate 14,197 of CAYPXN010000101.1, forward strand.
TGTGCGAGGGAAATCATTCCGTAGATATAAATCTCGTTTCCAAATTGGGGAGCCATATCAAAAATATTTGTTCCCGCTTTTCGAAGTGCCGTTTCCACGAGAAGAAGAGCCCAAGAGGCGAGAGAGGGAATGAGTCCCACCGCGACCGCAAGAGTATGAGATTTGGGAACTTCCTGAAAGGCTTGAGAAGTAATGACAATGCCAATCCATAACAAAATCCCCAAAGTGGCTTCGAGAGGTACCCATTGCAAAACGAGAGTTACACCTCCTAAAAGACAAAGGATGAAGATAATCACTCCATTGAGTATGGAGTAGCCGCTCCGGGCTCCCATGGCTTTCCAGGCAGGATGACCAATGTAAATGGTGGTGGGAAAAGGACTCCCAAAAAGAGCTGCAACAAATCCGCAGATGCCATTTGCGAGAAGAGAAGTTCTTGTGGAATAGCTGTCACCTGCTGCTTGGGCGCTTTCCAAATTTTGCAAAGAGCCAATGATGTTGAAGAGAGACATGGGAAAAATTACGGCCATGAATTTCCAGCCTTGGGAGTTAAAGAGAAATCCAAAAAGATCTCCGAAAACAGGTTTGGGCAAATAAATTCCAACCGAATAGTCTGCAGGAGGAATGTGAAAGATATGTAATCCGGCCCAACGACTGATCCAAGCCATAAGAGTCCCGATAAGCACCGCAATAAATCCTCCCGGTAATGATCCTGGAAATTTGATTTTTGATCCGTAGGCGATCAAAATGATCATCATGGGAAACAAGGCGAGGAGAGGGTTTGAAAAAATTTCAAAAACAAAACCCATGGAAATGAAAGTGAGTGCAATACCCGCAAGAGAGGAAAGAAGGGCGGCTCGTGGGGTGTGTTTGCGAAGCCAGTCGCCAAAGGCAACCCCTCCTAACTCTACCAATGCACTGATGAGGGAAGCGAAAAGTCCCACCTGCCAGGTAAGTTTGGGATCTTTGGTTTGTTGATAGACGGGACCCATCACCAAAAAAATGAAGGCCATCAAGCTTGCCGTGTTAATTCCGTAGGGAAGGGCTGTGACATCTTTTCGACCCGTTTTTTTTGCGAGTTGGCGTGCTTGCCAAGCGTAGAAAAAATTTCCTGCAAGAATGGAAAGGGCTGCTCCGGGGAGAATGCGTCCTGTTATCAATTCATTGGGTAAGCCACAAACCGTTCCACAGAGCACGGCAATGAGCATGAGTTGTAAAAGGTTGTCGACAAAAAGGCCGAAGAATCCGTCGAGGTCGCCAAGAGTGAAATAGGGAAGTTTCATAATTTTTTTAGGGCTTGTACTAATTCGTTAATGACCGATTGCGCATCACCATAGAGCATTCGGGTGTTGTCGGTAAAGAAGAGTTCATTTTCAATTCCTGCAAAACCTTTTCCTTTTCCGCGTTTGACGACGACGACATTTTTGGATTTGTCGACATCCAGAATCGGCATTCCATAAATGGGGCTGGAAGGATTGTTCCGTGCTGCAGGGTTGACGACGTCGTTTGCACCGATGACCAGGCTTACGTCGGTACTCGGAAACTCTGCATTGATTTCTTCGAGATCGAATAAGGTTTCGTAAGGAACTCCGGATTCAGCGAGCAGTACGTTCATGTGTCCCGGCATTCGTCCTGCCACAGGATGAATAGCAAATTTTACTTCCACTCCGCGGATTACCAAGAGATCGAGCAATTCGCGTACTTTGTGTTGAGCTTGTGCCACGGCCATTCCGTATCCGGGAACGATAATTACTTTGCTGGAATAGGCGAGAAGAATTGCCGTGTCTTCAAGAGCGATTTCTTTCATGCTTCCCTTGATTTCACTTTCGCTACTTTCACCGGCTCTTCCAAACGCTCTGAACAAAACATTCGTGATCGAACGGTTCATCGCTTTGGCCATGAGTTGAGTGAGAAGAGTCCCTGCCGCCCCAACCACTGTTCCCGCAATAATCATGGCATAGTTGTTGATAGCGAAACCTTCGAAGCCTACTG
>CAYPXN010000102.1:0-4881 GCA_964414715.1 uncultured Pseudomonadota bacterium
GCGATGAAATCTTCGATGAAGAAGGGATGGATGAATTCGAAGAAGGCGATGAGTCAAATGAAAGTGAGTATTAAAGTAATTTACTTTGAAGTGAATTTCAGAAATTTTCTTTAAACAAGGCGTTCGCGAGAGAACAAGCGCAGCATACTTTTGACGGTATGTGAGCATTGTGAACGAGCGGACAACGCCGTTTAAAAAAATTTATGAAATTCACCCCACGCCAGGGTGGCGGAATTGGTATACGCGCTAGTCTCAGAAGCTAGTTCCCGAAAGGGATTATGGGTTCGAGTCCCATTCCTGGCACATTCATGATCACCAAACTTCATTTTAGTGTAAATGTAGCGGCTCCTCTCGAAAAAGTCTTCGAATTTGGCAGCAATCTAGACAATCTCCCCAAGGTACAACCGGGCTATGTAAAAATCTTGAGGGGAAAAGGTTCTCACAAAAAAAACTCTTCATTCCTGATTTTGTTTTGGCAAGGTTTTATCCCCACTCTTTGGGGCGGTATTATTTCTGAATACGAAAAAAACAGATTTTTCACGGACATTCAAACTTTCGGCCCCTTCAAGTCTTGGAAGCACACCCATTCATTCAAATCCATTCCAGGAGGCACTCAAATTGACGATGATGTGGAATATGAACTTTGGGGTGGCAAAATCGGCGAATGGATTAATCAGAAGTATATGAAGAAGCTGCTCAAAAAAATGTACCGAGGACGACAAGAAAAAGCACTTCAGCACTTAGCCTCTCTCTAATTTCTTTACAGTAGATTTTCAGCAATTTCTTTAAAAAAGACGTCCTGGAAATCAGAAGCGGAGCGTATACAAATATAAGTGAGGATGTTGACTTTAAGGGCAAGGCCGCGGTGTAGTAGAAAAAAGTAGGTCAGAGAAGACTTCACTTTCGATCCATCCGCTCTGACCTGGGGGCACACGCTTTATATTTTATTTTGCATCGGGACTTTTTCTTCCCGAGGGAGCCACATTTTCATGTTGCTCGATTACTAGTATAAGCAATGGGTGTGCCAACCCAGGTACCTACCGCTAAGAGCGCGATTTTATTAAAATAATACGGATCATTTGTCCAGACTTATTTTTTTAACACTGTTTTTTATCATTTAAATATATGAATAATATAGAATAAATATATTCCTACACATGGTTTCTAAGCATTAATTCTTGAGGATGTGGGTTTAAATAAGTCTGCTGAAGAAGATAATCTACCCCTTCTTTCTTGGCGAAGTATTGAATGAGGGTCATAGGAACTATCAAGGGCAAAGTTCCCTTCCTATAAGCCTCCACACAAGATAAAAGCTCCTGACGAGACAATAGATCCAATGATTTTTTAAAGTATCCCAAGATATGTAAAAGAACATTTCCATGCCGAGCACGTGTGGCAATTTGCTTGAGAGCATGCATAAATTCCACGCTATAGAGATCTTTTAAAGTTTTACGATCAATGTTTTTGGCATTTGCAACATGCCTCCCCAATACTTGATATAGTTTAGGAGAATGAGCCAAAAGGGTTAATTTGTGCTGGGTATGAAAGCGAATTAAATCAGAGAGTTTCCACTTGGAGTTAAACAAATCTTGCAACTCCTGATAAGCGAAAATTCTTTCAATAAAATTTTCTCGCAAAAGAGGGTCTTGTAACCTCCCCTCTTCTTCAATGGGCAAACAAGACATTTCCCTCATCAAAGTATCTGCAAAAACACCAACTCCTTTTTTAAGAGGGATCCCCAATTTACGAGGTGCATAAAGCTTGACTCTTTCCATTCCACAAGAGGGAGAGTTTTTCTTTAAAATGTAACCGGATAAATTTTCAGATTTAATTTTTTGGATACGCTTCTGCGCATAAGCATTCATGACAGAAGTAAGGTCCTTGCCGCTCTTGCTTTCTACTAAATGGATATGATTTTTTTGTATTTCAAGATGAAGGGAATCTCTGGGAATCCCTAATCCCATCTCTATCTCCGGGCATACAGGAACCCATTCTACATAAGGAGAAAGAAATTCGGTTAAAAATGGATCTTTCTTGTGACCTCCATCAAAACGGACCTTTTCACCTAACAAACAAGAGGAAACCCCAAGTCGTATTTTTTTATGGTTTTTATTGTCTTGGGCCATCAGACCTTATTCTACCCAAGATTTTCAAAAATGTGATGTTTTTTATGAACGTGAATCAAAAAAGACTACCGCATTGGCTGTATCAAAGGCACCCAAATCCATTAAACAATTTACAAGCAAAGTGTATTCATCTCTTTCAACTGCTTCAGAAGCGACAGAAGCCCAACGAATGATTTTCATCATGGTAGCAAAAAGAGCATATTCATTTTTTTCTAAATAAATTGCCACTGCAGAAAGTTCCGTTCCCTCTTCTTGTTTCAGTTCTTCAAACGCTTGCTCAAGACTGAGTCCTTTCTTGGCAAGTACCTTAGACTCCAAAGCTGAAACAATGTCCTGCAAACGTCGAATATCTTCCTTAATTTGATCTTGGGCAGACAAATCAGTTAAGCTTGAAAGTTGTTCGGGAGTAATTTGCAAAGCAAGCTCTTGCATCAATCTTTCATAATCATTCACTAATACTTTTAATACCTCGAGAGCATCCACAGCCCATTGAGTCACTTTTTTAGCCTGAAGATTTGCTTGAAACTTTTGTGTAAAATCCAGAATAACGGCGGGAATTTGAAGTGGTAATTCTACAAAAACTTCGTTTTGTTCTTCTCTTTCAACTTCTTTTAACAAATGTAAGGTGCCCATCTCTCTATCTCCTTTTTTAAGAGCTTACGCTCAGGATATAGCTAGAGCAATCCCTATACCAAGTAGTGTTTTTTAAAATAATCAATAAATATCAATAGGATAGCTTATTTCTCTATTTTTATTTTAAATACAGTATGTATTTTTTATATACTTAATTTAGACTAGCTTGTGGAAGGCGGCTAAAAAGAAGTTTTGAAATACGTCTATTTTTCACTTCCAAGGCCTTGACCAGATAAGGGGGGACCTCGACTTCATCTCCCTCTTTTGCCAAGCGACCCAACTTGGAAACAAAGAAACCGGCAATGGTTACATTGGTATTATCATGCAATGCCAAATCTAAAGATTGTTCAACTTCTCTCAATGTGGCCTTACCATCGATCAAAAATGAATCATCTGACTGCTTCGAAATTTTCGGTTGTTCTTGGTCAAACTCATCCTGAATTTCACCCACAATCTCTTCAATTACATCTTCCATGGTAAGCAATCCGGAAGTGGTCCCAAATTCATCCACCACAATCGCCATATGAATTTTCTTGGATTGAAACTCTCTTAAAAGTTGATCGATCGGTGTTCCTTCCGGCACAAACAAAATAGGACGTTTCAAGTCATATAAGTTTATCAGATTGTCATGATCTTCAATTTCCCAAATTACATCCTTGATATTTACCAAACCAATAATGTGGTCCAAATCACCATCACAAAGTGGAAAACGGGTATGACCTGATTCTTTTGCAATCTCCAGATTATCATGACTCGATTTTGCCATGAGTAAGTAAATAATTTCTTGTCTGGGGATCATGATGTGACGAGCTGTCATATCACTAAATTCAAAAACATTTTCGAGAAGTGACGCTTTCCGGGGAGAAATAGAACCTTCTTCATAAGAATCTTCCACAATCAAACGGATTTCTTCCTCAGAGTGGACGCTATCTTCCAGAGAGCTACGAATTCTAAAGAACTTCACAATCCTATTTGTAAAACCATTCAAAAACCAGAGAGTCGGATAGAAAACCCAATAAAAAACTCTCATGGGCCAGGCAACAAAAAGGAGAATTTTTTCAGCTTTTTGAATGGCCAATTGTTTTGGCACCAACTCACCCAAAACCAGATGCAATACAGAAATAATAAAGAAACCGAGTCCAAAAGAGAGTCCTCTCACCAAACTTTGCGACAAGTTGTAGGAGTTCAAAACATTTTCAATTAATTTTGCAAAAACAGGCTCTCCCACCCAACCCAATCCCAAGCTCGCAAGAGTAATTCCCAACTGAGTCGCTGTAAGATATTCATTCAAATGCTCTACGATGACCAAAGCCGAACCAGCAAGATCGCTTCCCTGCTCTTGGAGAGTTTCCAATCGGGTTGAGCGAATCTTCACCATCGCAAATTCAGCAGCAACAAAAAAGGCATTTAACAATACACAGGCAATCGCAATCACAAGATACAGCATGCCAGAGTCAAAAGAGAGATTTAGATGAGGTGACATATTAAGATAAGGGATTCTATCCAGGATTCAAAAAAAGTCGAAGTTTTTTTAAGAAAAGAAAATTTGAATGCTCCAAGACCCTTTATTAAGCTTTAACAAGGGGATGAGACACTGAGACAACGATAGGGATTGAGGAAAAACTCTTTAGGCTTGATTCACTTTCAATGAATACTCCCCGCTACAAATAGAAAGAGCGGACAGTCTATTTGACTTATCCGCTCTTTCTGGGGGCACACGCTTTATTTTTTATTTTTCACCGGAACTTTTTTTATTCCGGGGAGCGGCATTTTCATGCGCACTCGGAGATAAGATAAAGCAATGGGCGTGCCAGAAAGAGGACAAACACATAACTAATTGATATTTAATAACATTTTAAAACAAGAGCATTTCTGGAATTTAGAATCATAAAATAAATACAGGCATTTTATAGAATAAATACACTAAAAATATATCTTACTTTATAATTTTCAATTCAAAGACTTGTCATTCATTCAAGGAATGATTAACATTTTAAAGAATGCCTTTTAAAAAGCTTAAACTTTTATCTCTCTTTCTTACTTTCACCATCCTCATCATGGGACCAGGCTTATTACTTTTTAAACAAGCTCAACTCTGCATGAAAATGGAAATGGATTGTTG
>CAYPXN010000103.1:0-5536 GCA_964414715.1 uncultured Pseudomonadota bacterium
TCTCGACTGATGTGTTATAGGTAATCAGTGACATAATGCTGGTGAATATTACCTGATAGACAATTTGGGTAAGGGATGCCATGAGATCGAGACAGTGTGGAAAACGTTATTGATAATAGAGATTAGGAATGAGCATTAAAAATGCGGCACCACTGGTAATCCATGCAGTTGCAGCTAGAGGGCTTAAATGAGATTTGCGATTACTTACGGTGTAAATCGCCCATAAAATTGCAGCGAAAAGAAAATATCCGTCTACCAAAACCCAATCCATCCCCATCAAGAGACTAGATCCTAATTTGTAAAGAATGCCTAAAAAGATGAGTCCATAGCCCAACAGTCTCCAGCCTGAAAATTTTTCTTTGAAAAGAAAAAGTGAAAGCAGAGCCACCCAAAGAGGCATGGTGCCAGGAATCAAGATGCCATGAGAAGCAGGGGCATATTTGAAACCTATAGCGCTGATTAGAACATAAGGCGCTCCAGCGCCGATTAACATCAGAAGGAGAATTATTTTGGGAGTTTGAAAGATTTGATTTCGATATCGAAAGGTCCAGGGTAAAAACAGGATTCCTGCCGTGGTAAATCGTAAAAAGGTGATGTCAAAAGGACTGAGATTACTTTTTACACCCAGTCGCGTGATGATCATCCAGCCTGCCCAAATACTGACGGTGACAAAGGCAAGCAAATCTCCTTTCAGGTATTCTTTGCGCATAAGTTTTCTTATAGGCCTTATCTCCAACAAAGCAAATAGAGAAGAGTCGATTCTTTATTTGTCTCCATACCTAATTTTAGTTACAATCATTCATTAAAAAAAAGGGGGAGTCTTTATGAAGCGTCGTTTGAAATATTTCAGTCTATCTTTTTTTGTCCTGAGTTTGCTTTTTCAGTCTCTCCCTCAACTATTACAGGCTTGCTCCAGAGTGTTCTGGTCAGAGAATGGCGTGTCTCCTCTTGTGGGCCGGAACATGGATTGGATGCCTGAACTGCAAAGTGATTTGTGGGTATTGCCTCGCAATATCCAGCGAAATGGTTTGACCCAGGAAAATCCTCTTCAATGGACCTCCAAATATGGCAGTATTGTTGCTAGTGCTTATGGGCATGCAACAGCGGATGGCCTGAATGAAAAAGGGCTGGGAGCCCACCTTCTTTGGTTAAGTGAGTCTGATTATGGGAAAAGAGATCCGAAAATACCTGGTCTCTCGGCATCTCTATGGGCCCAATATTTTTTGGACAACTTTGCAACTGTTCAAGAAGCCATTGAATCCCTTGATAAAAAACCCTTCCAAATTGCCACGATGAAAATACCGAATACTCAATTAACAGGCACAGTGCATCTTGCTTTGGAAGATCCTAGCGGGGATTCCGCAATTATTGAATATATCAAAGGGAAGCCATATGTTTACCATGGCAAGCAGTACAAAATTATGACGAATGAACCCAGTTATGATAAACAACTACAAAACGTAAAACAGTATGCAGGCTTGGGTGGAAAAAAATATTTGCCGGGCAGTAATAACCCGGCAGATCGTTTCGTGCGTGCCACCTACTATCTGGAGCAACTCCACAAGCCTGCTACTCTTAACCAGGCTCTTGCGGGTGTGCTGGCTGTAATGCACAATGTTCAGGAAGTATTTCTTACAAATCCGGATGAGAAGAACGATTCCCCTCAACTCTCAATGCTCTGGACATCTGTCATGGATCTTTCAAACAAAGTTTATTATTTTCAGTCAACTCTCGGGAAAAGCTTGGTGTGGGTAGATTTGAAGCGCCTGAATTTTAATGCAGGAGCTCCGGTGCTTAAATTTGATGTTTCTAAAAATTTGGAAGCAGATGGAAATGTTCAAAAAATATTTCAGTCGAGTGTTCCCTTTGAATTTTGGAAGGCAGATTCTAACTAAATATTGAAAGGAGACTTTTATGAAAAGAAGACTACTGACAGGTTGTATTTTTGCGCTTGCATCTTTGGTTTTTGTTTCAGTCGTGCAAGCTGCTCCCACTGCAGGTATGGCAGATAAAGTAATGACTTTGAAAAAAGCATTACAGCAAAACCAGGCAGCGTTGAAGCAATATCAATGGATTGAAACTGTGACCGTCAGCAAGGATGGAAAACAAAAATCCCAAAAACAGTATCAATGCTACTATGGAGTGGATGGTACTTTGCAAAAGACGGAAATGAACTCCACTCAAGATCAGGGTCGGACGCCACGGGGGCCTCTTCGCCGCGCAATCATGGAGGATAAGAAAGAGGAAATGGCCGACTATATGAAAGAGGTTATGACGCTTGTGAAAAAATATGTTCCTCCTCAGTCAGATCTGATTCAGGCGGCTAAAGAAGCAAACAATATTTCTTTTAAGCCAAACGCAGATGGCATTCAGTTGATGATCCAGAATTATCTTCAAAAAGGTGATTTGCTTACTATCGGTTTGAATACGGCAAAGCCTGAAGTGAATGCCCTGTCGGTGAATACTTACACGGATAACAACCCCAAAGAGGCTGTGACCATGCAGGTTACTTTTGACAATTTGCCGGATGGTACGTCTTACTCGAAGCAAACGGTGATCGATGCGAAAAGCAAGAATGTCACGATCACAACGGTGAATTCGGGTTATCGAAAGATGAATTAAATTTCTGTATTTAATAAAATTAAAATCCTTTCTGGAGTTTTTCAGAAAGGATTTTTTTTGTCATTTTCCGGAATCTGGAATTTATTTTGGAGAAAGGTATCTTTTGCAAGATGATTAATTAATCCAGATCACGCAAAGTTACCGTGAATGCTGAGAATACCTTCAACTTTTGCAAAAAAACTCTTTTACGCTTAGTCTTGCTGTCAAAATTCCAAAGATAATGGGATATTCGGTTCACCAATTATTTATGAAAAAATAAAGGAGTATTATTTTAACTCATGACGTCCTTTTCCCTCCAACACATCCTAGGCATTAGTGCAGGAATTTTATCCTTTCTCGCTTTTGTCCCGTACATTATTGCGACACTTCGGGGAATCAATCGGCCGAATCGCGCAACCTGGATCATTTGGGCGATATTGGGTTTTATTCTTCTTGGCAGTTACAAGGCTGCAGGTGCCACCGATACACTCTGGCTCACCGTGGGAAATGTCGTCGCCTTCAGCGCAGTAGTCCTCATTTCTTTTAAATATGGAGAAGGCGGTTGGAAGCTTTTGGATATCAGTTGTTTGACTTTGGCTGCCTTGGGAATTTTTCTCTGGTGGTATTATTCTTCACCCTTGTTGGCACTTTACTTGAGTGTTGTGCTGGATTTTGTCGGAGCCATTCCCACGCTGAAAAAGACTTATGAAGATCCGGAAAGTGAGAATCTACTCTCCTGGATTATTTTCTGGATTGCCAACACCGTGAATCTTTTTGCCATCCATGAATGGACGATGGCGATGGCGCTGTATCCTCTTTACATGTTTGGGATTACCGGGCTTTTGGTGTTTGTAATTCTTTTTTCAAAAAAGAAATCAGGCCAAGAGTGAAAGAGAAACTTTCTTTTTTCTCGCCAGCACTTCCGCTTCGGTTTCTTCATGGATAATCTCGTCGGGTCGCACTTGAAAAAGGGGCTGACCCTTGGTGACGATTTTTCCATCGGAATCTTCCAGCAGAATTTTTTCAATCGTACCACTGAAAGGGGCGGTGATTTTGTTGAACATCTTCATGACTTCGATGATGAAGAGCGACTGGCCTGCCTTGAAGTGGTCTCCCACTTTCACCATGGGAGGAAGATGGGGTGCTTCACGGGAATAGTACATGCCTCCCATGGGCGCCACGATTTCACCGGATTTTGCTTTCGGGGCAGGGCTCAAAACTTTTACCAGGGCATTCACACTTTCAGTTTTGCTGAATTTTTCAGGAACGATGGCGTTGAGCTGTTCATCAACTCCCAATTCAAAGAATCCGGAGTTTTGTCCGATGCGGGGAAGAATCTTTAGGATCTCATTGCCGAGTTGGAAACCGTGGTGTGAGGCCATGCAATGGGTCCAGAGTTCATCAGAAATTTTTCCGTGAGCGGGATTTTTTCCGCTTTTGAAAATTTCTTCCCAGTGTGGATAGCTTTCTTGCAGACCACTCTGGGTATTCAGGTCTGAATAGAAAGATAAAGCTTGGTCGAGCAGTTCCTGATCATGATCCCAAATTTTATGGCAAGGATCCTTGCCAGGACCTTCTTCGAGATTCAAATATTCATAGAGATCATGCAAAATCTCGATGGGGTTTTTCAGGAAGACCACATTTTTATCTGTAATTTTCCAGGACTTGCCCTGATATCTGCCCAAAAATCCCGCAAGTTTGTGCGGTTGGGAAAGAATGATCTTAATGGGGCGCGTGGTGAAGGTGTATTTGCGTTGAAGTGCCTTTGCTTCCGCGGGACTTTTTGCATTTTTCACCAGATGATCCCAGAGAATGTCGACATCCACATCGCGGGCGATTTCTTCCAAAGCTCCTACGGCTGCAAGATAAGACATCATGAAGCGTGTGTTGGGTTTGAACATGGCATTTTTGCCAAGAATCCAGTTGATCAAACCATAATGCACCGGAAGGTTGGTTTGCAAATCATGACCTCTCAAAACGGTGGCTTTCAGGATGTGTGAAAGACGTTCAAGATTCTCGGTGCGGGAATTCGCATAGCTGACAATCAGTGCAATGTTGGAGTCATAAGCACCTTCGAGCCGGTAATGCACAAAGAGATCGGTGTCGGGATCTTTGATGCCAATACCCTGGTCATCACGGATTTCATGTTCGATGGGAGGAGACCAGCTTTGAATCACGCCTCCAGCATGGGGTTGCAAACTCTGGTTGGTCGCATTGATGCGGACTTCAGCACCGGAAACATTTCGGAGAATTCTCTCGGGCTTGGGAAGTTTTTTGGCATGCAGGGAAATCAGCGCCATGGCTTCCACAAGACTTTCTACAACAAAGTAATCATTCTTGTTTTGGGGGTTGGTGAATTTGAGTTTGTAGACCATTTCGGTCACACGATGTTCCACCTGAATACGCGTGTTCATTTCCATGAAGAAATGATTGGAGCCGTCCACAATCGATTCGAAAGTGGAAACACTATTCAAACCGACCGCTTTTCCGAAAATTTCGGATTGTTCTTCCATTTCGGTCAACACTTTGAGGTCGCTTTTGAGTACGACTTCTTGTGAAGTGCCTTTTGCTTTTTCAATTTCTGCTTTTAAAAGTTCCTGGGTGTTGGAAAGTTCGAGAAGTTTTTGTTCGTGCATTTGCAGGGAACAATCTCTTCCTCCCAAGGCAAGTACCCAGTCACCATTTCCGATGAGCTGAATTTCGTTGTGTCGGGTGTTTTCAATGTTGAGTTCGATGAGGAAGTTTCGGTTGGATCCGGGAGTGAGTACTTTGGATTCCGCCAGAATTTCCATGACGGCATTTTTAACTTCCTCTGCACTTTTGACAACGCGTTGTCCTTTTCCCCCACCGCCGCCGATATATTTGTAGCGAATTCTGTTCTTGGGATATTGTTCCCAGATTTTTTTAGATTGAAGGAGAGCTTCTTCCTGCAATT
>CAYPXN010000104.1:0-3652 GCA_964414715.1 uncultured Pseudomonadota bacterium
GACCAGTCCCGCGGCCGTCATCGAGGCAATTGAAAATATATCCGTGGATTGTGAAGCAAAAGAGTCCAAGGCAGCATCAAGCTGGAGTTGTGAAGATGAAATTTGTAGGTCATGGCGAGCGAAGCGTGGCCATCCCGTGAGTGCACTATCGGGATCGCCACGCTCGTTATCACTCGCTCGCGATGACAGAAATGGTATCCTCGTCAAAACATTTCATTCTCGGGTGCCCGGAAAATGCAGTCTATAGTGTGAAGTGTTGAGTGTCTAGTATCTCGAGAGTTATTTATAAAGGTTGCTTAAATAAATTTTTGTAAGGATCCAACACGTGGGTGTAGCGCATACGTGGTGGATAATGCTGATCGGGGTTGTTGGTCATTACAAAAGCTTCGCTGGCTCCCTGAAAAAGACCTCCATGGGTTCCCTTGAAACCCAAATGAAGTTTTGCCCCGATGCGGGTCCAGGTGTCACCTAGCTCGTAGGATTCCTGGGTACTACAAAGAATGGAAGCAGGGTTTTGAACCAGGTCTACAAAGGCTTCTTTCAAACGAAAAAGGGCATCGGGATAATATTCGTTTTGACTAGCTTCAAACCAGTCTTCATCTTTTGCAAAGCCTTCCGGATTTATTTTTCCATCATGAGAAAGCTTTTCAAGAATGGCTTTGTACTGGAGAGGGTCTCCCTGCAGAGGGAGGTATTTATAAAGATTGTTTTTTTCATCGAAGAATATTTGGGCGACTTCTTCGCCCCCTTTTTTGTGTGAACGAATCCAGATACTGGAATTCTTTTGATAAGCCACGAGGTCGATACCAGAAATTTGGGTAATGACTTTGGAAACATCTTCTGCAGAAGCATTCTCGGTGTAGAAACTTCCTCCGCTAATATTGCCCCAGGGAATATAAACCACCTGATGATTGGAATGGAGCTGTTTGGAAAGACGGTAACCCTGATGTTCGAGTTTCAGTTCTATGAGATGGGTGGAAATAGCCTTGGGTTTTTTAAAAATAAACCCGTGATCGGAAAATAAAACCACCTCGAGTTTTTGATGAAAATCGCGTTCGTATTGAGATAGCATTTTTTGAAGAAATTGATCGAGTGAAACCAGTAAACGTTTCATTCTTTCTCTTCCCAAAATGTGACCTGCACCGTCAGTTCCTCCGATGTAGATCAGATATTTGTCTTGATGAGCTTGTTGCCAGATTTTGTTTTTCATGGTTCCCAAATCGAGCTGCTCAGAAAATCCGGGAAAGGTATACATGAAGAGCTGTTGAAAATTGCTCTTGCGGTAATAATCAAAAAAAGTTTCGTAGTTTTTGGAGCTATGTTTGGTTCCGCCCAGGATAGAGCCTTCTATTTGGTCATCTTGATAAGAAAAATATTTTTCATCGTAACCCAAAGGTTTGTCTGCCCCCACCGATTTAAAAATACCGCCGAACCCTGAGGTGGTGGTGGAAGGAAATGTGGAGATTACTTCGCTCGGATTCTGGAAGTTTTGGAAGTGTCCTTCCAATTTTAATTCTTCCATGAGGCTGTAAGGTACTCCATCAAGTGCCAGGAATAAAACTTGGTGAGTGGGTCGCGTGGATTCGTCCGCAAGAAGCGGAAAGGAAAGGGTAAAAAAATAAAAAGCCAAAACAAGTCTGAAAAAAAATCTGTACATGGAAAATGAAGTTAGGATGTTATTAAAATTTCTGCAATGAAAAGTAGAGGTTAGGCATTGACACTTTTCTTAAGAAGTTTAATCCATTGATCGACAACATGTGGATCCCATTGTCCCAATTCTTTTTCTCTTTCAAAAATTTTGATGGCTTCGGTAGGAGCAATGCCTTTTCTGTAAGGTCGATTGGAAGTCATGGCGTCGTAGCTATCCACTATGGATACAATCCGGGCACCCATGGAAATCTCGCCCAGAGAAATGCTATCAGGATATCCCCGGCCATCCGCTCGTTCATGATGATGACGAATAATGGAAAGAGAGTTTTGAAGTGATTTGAGTGTTTTGCAAATTTCACAACCCCGGGCGGGATGAGAACGAATGTGAGCCAGTTCTTCCTGGGAGAGTTTGTCAGGTTTGTTGAGAACCAGTTCGCGCACCCCGATTTTACCAATGTCATGTAAGAGAGCACCTCGGCGAATCACTTCTTGTTCTTGTTCGGAGAGTCCCATGAATTTTGCCAGAGCAACACTATAGCGGGCTACGCGTTCTGAATGCCCTCGGGTATAAATATCTTTTGCTTCCAACATTTCTGCGAGAGCGAAAATGATATCTTCACTCATTTCCACGTCGTCATAGAGCTGTTTTAGTTTTAGAAGAGATTTGATGCGTGTGATGAGTTCCAGTTTATTGAAGGGTTTCATGAGAAAATCATCGGCACCCATTTCAATGGCCTTGATTTTATCACTCAGATCTTTCAGGGCGGTGACGACGATGACGGGAATCAACTGGGTTTTCTTGTTTTTTTTGATGCTCTGACAAACTTCGTAGCCCGAGACCTTGGGCATCATCAAATCCAGCAAAACGAGATCAGGCGGATTTTCCTCGATTTTTTTGAGAGCGGCATCTCCATCATAAGCGGTGATGAGTTCATAATTGAAAGATTTGAGTTGAGCACAAAGTAATTCCACATTGGTGGGATTGTCATCAACGATCAGGATTTTTTGGCGTTTTTCAAGACTTGGAGTAATCAAATTCATCACTTCATCATATCAAATTTATGAGAGCTGTCTAGGTTTAGATCCTGCTTTCTATACTTTTTATGACAAGGGAAAGTGTCCCGTCATTCAGCTTGACATTTGGCGTCAATATTCACTTAGAATGTCTTCATATGTACAAGTTTATCAAATCACTGATCAAGTTGGCTCTTCTCCTTTTGGCCATTGCCCTGGTTTTTGATCTTCACTACCAGGGACAATCTATTCGTGCCTTGGCCAAAGAGTATGGAGTGAAAGTTACCTCCTGGCTTTATGAGCAGGGCAAAAGCTTGGTGGGCAAGGATTTGAAAGACCTTACTCCTTCTTCTTTGCCCAAACTGGAAAATACCTTGAAATCTTTGGAAAACAGTATTGAGGGAGACGGCAAAAAAGATAACGTGAAAAAAAATCTGGAAGGTAATAAAGATCAATCCAAAAGACTTGAAAGCCAAAAAGCAAATGAAGCTAAGCTCGATCAACTTACTCCGGAAGATCGGGCGAAGTTAAAGGAATTACTCGATCAAAAGATCAAGGCAAAACCCAAAACCTCGTCTCTATAGTTTTGTGAAACAAAAAGTTCTCCTCGAAATCTATCAAAAACTCTTTGATTATTATGGTCCCCAGCATTGGTGGCCGGCAGATTCCATTCTGGAAATGATGTTGGGGGCCATTCTGACACAAAATACCAGTTGGTCGAATGTGAAGAAGGCAATTCAAAATCTCCAGAAAAATCAGATCTTGAGTTTGAAATCCTTGCTGGAAATCTCAACAGAGGATTTGGCCCGGGCGATTCAAAGCGCCGGTTATTTTAATCTCAAAGCCCAGCGTCTCAAAAATTTGCTGCAGTATTTATCCCAAGAGTATGACGGAGATTTTGAACGCATGAAGCAAAAAGATTTGATGGCTTTGAGAAAGGAACTTCTTTCGGTAAAAGGAGTGGGACCTGAAACCGCGGACTCGATTT
>CAYPXN010000105.1:0-5479 GCA_964414715.1 uncultured Pseudomonadota bacterium
AAAAATTCCCCAAGAAAAATATGACGTCATTTTTCTCGACTTACATTTGCCCGACAGTAATGGAATAGACACTTTCACAACAATCAACAAAAGTTTCCCAGACACACCCATTATACTCCTGACGGGTTTGCAGGATCATAATTTTGCACTTGAAGCTCTAAGTCTTGGAGCCCAGGATTACCTTGTAAAAGGTGCGTTTAACAGCCAGGCTATTCGAAGAGTAATCCGATATTCCATCGAACGAAAACAACTTTTAAACAAAATCGAGCAATCTTCCGAAGAACGTTTTCGAAAACTGATCGAAGAGGATTCCGATGGCATGATGGTAACAGATCTGGCCGGACAAGTTCTCTTTGTAAACCCTGCAGCACTTTCCATTTTAAACCTTTCGGAAAAAGAACTTTTAGGAAATACATTCCCTTACCCTATCAACCCAAACAGTCATACAGAAATTGAGATCACCCTTCCGCATTCCCAACGAACGCGTTCAATAGAAATGAAGGTCCTTCTCACAGAATGGGAAAAACATCCCGCTTATTTGGCTTCGATTCATGATATCACTGAAACCCGTGAAATTGAACGCCTCAAGGCGGAAATGCTGGAAAGAGAAAAACTCGACACAATCAAGGACAACTTCATCAGCGTTGTCTCCCATGAAATTCGCACACCTCTCACCATCATCAAAGCCTCGCTCAGCAATCTTGAAGCGGGAGTAAATGGTGAACTCAATCCAAAACAAAGGGAAGTTCTCTCCAGTACCCTCCGAAATGTGGAGCGTCTCAACCGGATTATAAAAGATATTCTTGATCTCTCACGCCTGGAGTCTGGCCGTGCCGTCATTAATGTCCGCAAAACGAAGTTTCAAGATATCCTTGAAGAAGTTAAGGAAGGATTTATTCATGAAGCACAGGAAAAAAACATCAAACTGGAATTTGACGTAGCTCACACGCTCCCCATTTTAGAATCAGATCCCGATCTGATTATTCAAATTCTCAACAACCTCTTTGCCAATGCCCTGCGTTTTGCAAAATCCACTGTTCAACTCAAGGCATTTGAAACACCCCATCTCGCTATCCCAAGCCTGGAAGTGGTCATAACAGATGACGGAGATGGAATCCCCGCAGACAAAATGCATCTTCTGTTTAACAAATTTGAACAAATCAATCGACCTTCCGGTGGCGCTGGCTACAAAGGAACGGGACTGGGTTTGGCGATCTGCAAGGAAATCATCGACCTGCTCCACGGAAAGATCTGGGCAAACTGTGAAAAGCCCCGACAAACCGAATTTCACTTCATTATTCCGCTGAAATACAGCGCATAACTTCAGGCACATTTAAGGACCAAGAAATTCATGAAACAGATAAATCCTACCAATGCTCTGGCATGTTCTTCCAGACTTGCTGAGGAAAAGCGCCTACCTTGAAATAATGCATTCTAAAAATTTCTAGAATATAGGCAAATGTCCTGACCATTCTCAGGTAAGTGGCATAGAAAAAATACAAAGGTGCATAAAAAATAAAAGTTACATCTCTTTTTATATCCTGAGACATTAAAATGGCTAAAACAATCTGGAATAAATTTACAATACCATAAAAAAGATAGGTAACCGTGAGAACAAAGACCAATAATTTTGGATAAAAAATTGAAATCCAGACAATATAAACAGGAAAAAACAACAAAATAATCAGATTAAAAATAATATCTGTGATCACAGACAAAAAATCACCAAAACGAAAATGCCTCAAATCTGCAATATTGAAATGTTTTCTAAGACTGATCCTTATATAACAGCGATCCCAAAGAATTCTTTGTCTTGCCAAAGTAGATAAAGTATCCGGAACTTCTGTCAGGCAAATTGCTTCGGGAACAAAAACAACCTTATAACCCATTTTTCGAATTTTAAGCGTAATATCGAGATCTTCTCCCGTTTCAGTATCCACCCCCATTAAATCTTCAAGCAGTTCTTTTCTGAAACAGCTAAAAGCCCCTGATGCGATCTGAAGAGTATCTGTCATGGACAACCAACGTCGCTGTACATTAATGCACATTCCGTATTCTATTGATTGTAATTCGGTCAGCAGGTTTTTCTTGTCATTCATTACCCTCAGATTTCCAGCCACAGCTCCGACTTTTGGATTTATAAAAGGTTTCACTGCATTCAAAATGGCATCTCGATAAAAAATACAATCTCCATCAACATGGATAATGATTTTACCTTTGGCGAGCTTCAATCCATAATTAAGAGAGTTTGGCTTGCCTCCTCGGGCCCGTTTACGCATATAGGTAATTTTTCCCTCTGCCTGATATTTGCTACACACAACAGAAGTTCGATCTGATGAGCAATCATCAATGACAATCAATTCAAAGTTCGGATAATTATTTTCCAAAAGAGAATCCAGGGTATGACGAATGGTTTTCCCCTCGTTATAAACCGGAACAATCACGCTCACGAGAGGGCAATTCAAGGGATTCGTATAAGGATGGGGAGTCTTGGAAACAAATATTTTTTTCCCCATCAAAACTAAAAACGCAATCAAATTGGTAAGATAATAACGAGTCGAATCAAACAACAAGGCAGGACCCAAGACCAAAAATTGCATCCAACGACTCATCTGTCTAAACTTGTAAATTGATGTTTTTATGGAATCCAGCAAGGGAGTGAACAGATCTTTTAAAAAAGGGATTTTAAAACATGCGAAAATCCCAGAAGCAATAAAAATTCCCATCACAAGAAATGTGAGCATGTTTTTCCGAATAGAAGAATATTTTTTTAACTCTTCGGAAAAAGGATCATTCTGCAACAAAACTCTCGATGAGACTTTCGTTAATTTCATGCGCTTCGTCCCTCTATACCGGACTACTTTCCAACAATTTCTTTAACAAGGTTTCTTCATTATTGGCATCTTCCGGAAAAGAAACGGTCTTTAATGTAAGCAGAATATTTCCATAAAGGGCTTGCAACTTTTCCTCAATGGCAGAATGAATTTTTTGCAAAATTTTCAGGGAAAGTTTTTTATCACATTCCACCATCATCGCAATGAGGCTGTTTTCTTGAAAGCGGGCAGGAATATCCACATCACGAAGATTTTCCTTAAACAACTCTGTAATAGCCTTGAATATTTTTTTGGCAACAGCCTCACCCTGTTCACGAAGGACATTATTGAAGTTTTCAAATGTGAGAAGAACGAGGGAAAGAGGTCTTTTAAAATGACCGGCCTGCTTGATTTCCTGGGAAAGCAGACTGCGCAAATAGCGAAGATTATACACATCCACTTCCTCATCCATCCAGGAGTCCTGCGTTCCCGAAGATATAAACTGTCCGGACTCCACCGTTTCATAAGCCTGTTGGGTCAATTGATATGCATAAATATTCTGGCGAAGGGCATTTTCAATCAGAAAAATTTGAAGACAATGCCGACACTGAGCCCCTGTAGAAGCCTCAATCGACAAATCATGACAAGCCTCACAGTAATAATTTTGGCCTGGCTTGTCATAATCCACCCCGATGCTCTTCAGTTCATGATGACACTTGGGACAAACATAATCGATTCCCTGCTTAAACTCTTCTTCCATGCCCGTATAAGCACAACGAAAATGATGGATCATTTCCACCATTTTAAGATGAGGACTATGACAAGTCAGACAGGTTTCACGAATATTCAGGTTATAATTCTTACAAAACGGACACAACAAAACCCGATCAAAAAATTCGCTCATCAAACATTGTCTTTGAGTCAAAACATCAAGATGTAAGATTTCAGAGCCATCTTGATTAGCAAAAATTTTTGCTGCAAAAGGGTAAGCATAACCCGATTGAGAATTTAAATTATATTCGGGAATTATTTTCTGCACTTTTTGCTGAATCATATCTTTCAACAATTGAAGTCGTTTTCCATCTTCCACACTCAGAGATTTACCTTTAGAAGGTGCCCTTGCTTCAGAAGCCTTTTCTTTTTGGGAACGGCGCAGCACCGCCTCAATACGAGCAACCAACTCGTCAAAATCAAAAGGCTTGGTCACATAATCATCAATCCCCATGGTAAGAGCTTTCAATTTGTCGCGTTGGGAATTTAAAGCTGTCAGCATGATAATCGGAATAGTTGAAACACCTTCATGATTAATCAGACGTTTGGAAACCTCATAGCCATCCATTCCAGGCATGAGAATATCGAGCAGAATAAGATCCAGACGCTCTTTCTTTACCGCATCTAAAGCCTCGAGCCCATTCAAGACATAACGAGTTTCGTAACCCAAAGATCGGAGACGATCCTGAATCACTTCGCAAACCTCTTTTTCATCATCCACGATCAGTATTTTGGATTTTGCCATGCAAGCCCTCAAAATCGATATAAAATGGCTCCGTTATAAGTGTGAACGGTTTGCCCGTTATCCCTATTTTCATAGTCCGCACTAAAACGAAAACCGACATCCTTAAATGCAAACCACTCCACTCCTCCACCCCCGAAATTGGAGTGAAACCTGCCCAACTGTATTACATTTGTAATATTAAAACTTTCTTCGGTTTTAGCATAATAAACAAAGACGCTCAAACGATTCTCGATAGGGATAAAGGTAAGTTTGGTTGCAAAAGAGCTATCCGCCCTTCCCGAAGGGTAACCATAAAAATTGTTAATGGCTAAGTTATAGTTGATGTCAAAAATAAACCAGGTGGAATAATACCAGGAAAATCCGGGACGCAAGGTATAAACATCTGCAAAATTATAATGCCGATAGATAAAGCGTAAATAAGGAACAAAACCTTTAGGAAGTATTCCATCTATTTCAAATTGATCCTGAACACGCGGTACAACGAAATCATTTGTGGAAAGAGAAAGGGTATTGTTTAGAATAATTTTTGGGTGAACATAATATCCTCCCCCTGCACTAAACTGATATGCCTGATTTGAAAACTTATTGACGTAATCTATGCGACCTAAGAGATAATATTTTTGGGGTTGTTTATAGATGGCTTGTCCGTAAACGCCTGGCGCAGAAGTGTAATAATTAAAATCCTGAACTCCTCCTCCAAATTCCAACTGCCAATGCTGCACATTGGAAGACAAAGGACCCAACAAGTTTCTTTCCTGGTGACCAATCTGGGGATCAATCTGGGCCAGTGCAGAAATTCCCTCTTTCGCTTCCACATTATCTTTTTGGATTTTTAGAACTTCATCATAGTACTTCTTACTTTCTCGATAATGAGTTTCGTCTTTTTCAATATTTGCCAGAAGAATCAAGGCATCGGTATTTTGGGGATTCATTTCCAAAACTTTCCTGGCAATTTCCAGGGAAGCTTCTCGTTGCCCCTGAATACGCAAAATATAAGCTTTTCCCATCCATGCATCCTGGTACTGAGGATATTGACTTACTATTCTATCATACAGAGGAAGAGCCAAATCGTACTGCTCCGTTTTCCTGTAAAGGTCTGCCAGATCTAAAACACGATCATAATTTTTTGGATTTGCAGCAATAATTTTTT
>CAYPXN010000106.1:0-6355 GCA_964414715.1 uncultured Pseudomonadota bacterium
AATATGGAAAAACAAAGTTTGAAATCGATTGTAGAAGCAATTCTTTTTGCCTCTGATAAGCCGATTAATGCAGGTGACATTCTTAAAGTGATTCAGCGAGCAGAAGCAGGAGTAAGGGAAGAGGAAATCGAAAAGAAGGAAGAAGGGGAGACGGTAGAGGGAATTGAGGCGTTAGAGGTGAGTAGTGAGACGGGTGAATTAGATCCGGTTGCACAACTTGCCCAACTTCAGCAGAGTGAAGATGAAAAGATTACCCGTTCTGATATTCAAAGAGTGATTGATGAATTGGTTGCAGATTATCAGTTAAACACAGACCATGGTTTTATATTGGTGAATGTAGCCCACGGTTTTCAATTTAGAAGTCGTCCCGAGCTTTCTTCCTATATTAAATCGATGAATAAAGTGAGCATGACCCGCCTTTCTCAATCTGCTTTGGAAACCTTAGCGATGGTGGCATATCGTCAGCCGATTACCCGTGCAGAAATTGAAGAAATTCGCGGAGTCGATTCGGGCGGAGTTTTGAAGACTCTTATGGATCGTGATTTGGTAAAAATTGTGGGTAAAAAGGAAGAAGCAGGAAAACCTCTTCTTTATGGAAGCACAGAAGCTTTCCTCGAGGTGTTTAATTTGCGTGGATTACAGGATCTTCCTACCTTGAAAGATCTGAGACAAATTGAGGATGATATTAAACGCGAAGCACAAGCAGCACAGGGTGAAAATCTGGAAGTTTCAGAAGATTTCTTCGAAGAGAGCCCCGCAGAGCCCACCCGATCTCTCACAGAACAAATTCAAAATCTTGAACGTGAAGAGGCAGAAGCTTTTGCAGAACTCGATGAACAGTTAAAGTCTCTCGAATCGGTTGAAAAGCAGGTGATTGATTCCTTCCAACAAAGTACTGCCACCGAGGAAAGCGTAAATCCGAAAGATGATGTCTGAGTCTCTTCGTTTGCAAAAATTCCTTTCTCAATGTGGAGTGGCTTCCCGACGAGCAGCGGAACAACTTATTCTGAATGGAAAGATCCGTGTGAATGGAGTGACTGTTCGCGAGTTGGGAACTAAAATTGATCCCCAGATTGACAAGGTTTCCTACCAGGGAAAAATCTTGAGTTCTGACCAGGATTTTTCATACATTCTTTTTCATAAGCCACGCGGATGTTTGGTGACGCGTCGCGATCCTCAGGAAAGAAAAACGGTTTATCACCTACTTCCCCCCATGCACGACTCCATCAAAACAGTGGGACGACTTGACTTTGATTCGGAAGGTTTGTTGCTTTTTACCAATGATGGTGAGCTTGCCTACCGACTCACTCATCCCTCTTACGAAATTGATAAAGTCTATGAAGTGCAGCTCAATCGTTTGCCAGACGCTGCCATGATTCGAAAACTGGAGCAGGGGATAGTGCTCGACGAAGAAAGGACGTCGCCTGCAAAAATAAAAACTCTTTCTACTCATGGAAAAGAAATTTGGTGCTCCATTCAGATTCACGAGGGAAAAAAGAGACAAGTGCGCCGAATGTTTGAGTGGGCAGGAGTGAAAGTGTTGAGACTCATTCGAGTGAGGCTGGGAAATTTAGATTTGGGTCATTTAAAAACAGGGAAATGGAGAGATTTGACAGCACAGGAAGTGTTAAAGTTGAAAAAAGAAGTAAAAATGTAAATAGGCTTTGTTTTTCGGAAAATAAAAAACCCCTTTGCAAATTGCGAAGGGGTTTTTTGTTTGTTGCGGGGGTGGGATTTGAACCCACGGCCTCGAGGTTATGAGCCTCGCGAGCTACCAGGCTGCTCTACCCCGCGGTGAATTTGGTTTTAAATAGCGATCTGCTTCGTTGCTCTTCTCTCGCGATGTTCATCCGCCTTAGGCGGACTGCGGACGCTCATTCGGCGCTGCCTTGCAGCTCATCTATTTAAAATCAAATTCCAGATTAGTTTTCAAAGTGCGAAGCGAATAGCGTGTATAGTGATTGTGCAGACCTTTGTCTATTAAAAAATTTTTTTAATATTTTGGAAAATTTTTTAAAAAATTTCAGATAAAAATTTCTTTTGGAGAAAAAAATTAGAAAAAATATTTTTTGACACCCTAAATTTTACTAAAATTTAGTATAATTTAATAAAATAGCATTGACGTTATGGTACAAATCATTTATTATTAAGAAGATTTCTTGGTTGATGTTAACAAATAAGGAGGGTCCGAAAATGGCCACAAAGAAAAAGAAAAAAGCCGCAAAGAAAAAGCCAGCTGCTAAGAAAAAGAAAAAATAGTTGGCTTCCTTAAGCAGGAATCAAAAAAGCCCCGAGAGAAATCTTGGGGCTTTTTCTTTTTGGGATTTGAAAAAAAAAATGAGAAATATCTTACGTATGTTTTATCAATGAAAGTGTACTCACTGAAAATTGAATAGCCATAGAACAAACAAAAGAAGCACAAGCGTTCCGTGTTTGCTTAAATCATTTCATCAGGAAGTTTTTTACAATAGATTTTCAAATTCGGAATTACCCCGAATTTGAAAGTACAATTTGTGGGGAGGTGGCGAGCCCGGCGAGCGTTGGAAGGGAAGCCAGCTCTCCTCAAAACCCTAATTCATCCAGCGGCCGCGCCAGGGAATTTCACTTCCCATCTCGTAAGCTTTGACGAGAATTTGATTGGCGACTTCGAATTCGGCCCCTTCGAGTGCGACCCCACTTTCAATCCAGAGTTCACGAAAACGTTCAGAGGCAACGTCGCTTTTGACCATTTCCAGGCAAAGCTGAATCAATAGCTCCTCTTTCATAATCTGACCCCTCTCGAAATAAAATTAGTATAAAAAATGATAATTATACTTAATTTCTACTTAATTATTTATCTAATGATTGGAATTGTAAATATATTTTTTATAAATATAAAATTTTTTATAAAAATATTTAAGGCTTTGAAAAATGAGCTATCTTTCCGATTTCTTTAGTTATTTTCTAAAAACAAATTGCTAAAAAAACGTCGCTGACATAGGGAAACAGGTCTTATTATGAAAAAATACGCTCTCTTATTTGGATTTTTCCTTCTGATTCTCATTTTTAGCCCTTCCTCAAACCTGCAGGCACTCTCCCTTGAAAAGAGTGTGGAGCTTTACCAGCTTCCCAATGGAATGCAGTTTATTTTGGTATCTAGAAAAGGAGCCCCCGTATTTACCGGTTATATTCGGGTAAAAGTAGGTGGGGCGGATGAAGCGCCAAACTTGTCAGGAATTGCCCATATGTTGGAGCATATGGCCTTCAAGGGAACGACTACGATTGGTACTCGAAATTATTCCGCTGAAGAACGAATTTTAGGTGAAATTGAAAAAGTGGGAATGCGTTTGGCAGAGCTGACACGTGCCAAAAAAACCGCTTCAGAAGAGGCTCAAAAACTCCGAGAACAACTCAAAGCCTTACAAAGTCAGGCAGAACAATTCATCGTAAAGGATGAATACTCCCGAGCGTTTACCCGCAACGGGAGCACTGAATTTAATGCAACGACTTCAAAAGATTTGACGAGTTATTTTGTCGAATTGCCCATTAACAAGCTTCAGCTTTGGGCTTATCTCACTTCAGAAGCATTGCGAGATCCCGTGTTCCGTGAATTTTATATGGAGCGTGATGTGGTGATGGAAGAGCGTCGTATGCGAGTGGAAGATGATCCTTTTGGAAAAAATTACGAAGAGTTTATCAAAAATGCTTTTGAAAAGAGTCCCTATAAAGATCCCACCATTGGTTATGCCCAGGATATTTCGGCGCTTACCGCAAGCGATCTGAAGAATTTTTATCGTATCTATTATGTGCCTCAAAACATGGTGGGGGCTGTGGTGGGTGATATTGATATTCCCAAAACAAAGCGACTGCTCTTGCAGTATTTTGGAAGAATTCCTGCAGGAAAAACCCCGCCTCCCCTGGTGGATCATGAGCCTGAACAAAAAATGGAAAAAAGGGATGTTGTTTACTTTAATGCACGTCCCCAGATCATGATGGGCTATCACAAGCCTACCATGCCGGATCCGGATGATTATGTTTTTGATTTGATCGGTCAGATTATGTGCGAAGGAAGAACATCGCGTTTCTACAAGGCTTTGGTGGAAAAAGAAAAAATTGCCCAATCTGTTTCTTGCGATACGGGAACTCCCGGTGCCCGTCTTCCCAATTTGTTTTTTATTTATGCAACTGCAATCGGGAAACATTCTCCTCAGGAGTTGGAAAGGGCAATCTTGAAACAATTGGATCAATTGAAAGATCAAAAAGTTTCAGAAGAGGAATTAACCCGAGCCAAGAATCAGCTGATTTCAGAGCAGCTTTTCAAGATGAACTCAAATTTTGGTTTGGCAGAATCCTTAACCTATTTCCAGGCAGTGGCAGGGAATTGGAAATATCTTCTGGAACATCCCGCCATACTTGAAAAAATTACTCCCGAACAAATTCAGCAAGTGGCTCGAAAATATTTTGTGAAATCAAATCTGACCGTATCGAGTTTGCTTCCTTCGAAATCAAAAACGGAGAAACAGCCTTGAGAAAAAAATTATACATCCTCTTGTTTGTATGCGTTTTGCTTTTGCCTTGTCGTCTTTATTCCGCAACACAAATTGCAGCCTTGTCTAAAATTCCCTTGGGAAAAGTTCAGCCTCCTCAAGTAGACGTTGAAACTCTTTCCAATGGAATGCGAGTCTATCTTTTGGAAGATCATGAGCTGCCCATTTTGCAGACCTTTGCTTACTTGCGTGCGGGTTCCGTTTACGACCCTGAACAGCAAGTCGGACTGGCTTCAGTCGTGGGAACGGTGTTGAGAACCGGAGGTACTCAGCAACATAAGGCGGATGAATTGGATCGTCTTCTGGAAGATATGGGAGCTTCACTCGAAAGTAACATGGGTTTGGAATACGCAAGTGCGGGTTTGAGTTGTCTTTCAAAGGATATAAATACGGCGCTTCCCCTGTTTTTTGAAATGCTTTCCAGTCCACGATTTGAAGATTCGGCGCTTCAACTTGCGGTCGCCCGCAAGATTGAAGCTTTAAAGCGGATCAATGATGAACCTGAAAAAATTGCCGTAAGAGAATTTCCAAAACTTTTGTATGGCCCGAACAGTATTTGGGCACGAACTCCCACGGCGGCTTCTCTTCAATCAGTCAAAAAAGCCGATCTCCAAAAATATCACCAGGCATTTTATCATCCTGACCGGATGATCTTGGCAATTTCAGGAGATTTTAAAAAAGAGGAAATGCTCGCTTTGCTTGAAAAAAATAGTCGGGCTTGGAAGAAATCAAGTTCTCCCTTGCCTCCGCTTCCAGCGGTAGAAAAGAAATGGGAGAAGGGAATTTATCTCATCAATAAGGAAGGGGGACAATCGACCTTGTTGGTGGGGCATTACGGAGACAAGCGAAGCAATCCGGACAAGTTTGCCCTCATTCTCATGAACTATATGCTAGGGGGAGATATTTTTTCTTCGAAATTGGGAGAGGAAATTCGTTCGACGCGCGGTTTGGCCTACAGTGTTTATTCCCATTTTGGTTTGGAGTCGGATTACGGACTTTTTTACGCCATGGCCCAAACCAAGACGAGTAGTACGGTAGAGGTTTTGTCTTTGATTGAAAAAATCATCCGGGAGTTTAATGAAGGTAGGGGAATGAACGCGAATGCGCTGGCTTTTGCAAAATCTGCAATCCTCAATCAATTGATGGGTGAATGGGATCCGCGTTTTGGTTATGTGAAGGAAAGGGCACGCTTGTCCTATTTTTCTTATCCTGAAAACTACCTTGATATTTTTCAGCAAAAATTATCAGAAGTAAGTTTGGAGCAAGTTCATGCAGTGGCAAAGAAATATCTCTATCCAGATCAGCTTAAAGTCTTGGTAGTGGGAGATGGCGCAAAAGTAAAACCGGCTTTGCAAAAAATGGGGGAAGTGAAGGAAATTCCACTGCCAAAATTGTGAGTAAAATTTCCCCCTTTAGTAAAAAGGGGATTCAGAGGGATTTGGAAATACAAATCTCTCCTGTCCTCCCTTTAAGAAAGGGAGGAATATTGGATTTTTTATGCAATTAAAGTTAATTCAAATTTTAAAAACCACTCTTTCTCATTGTATTCAGGAAAATTTGTTTTCTCTGGATGAAATTCCCAATATCGAAGTGAGTAAGCCTGCACGCAAGGAACATGGAGATTATGCCACTAATGTTGCCCTCACTCTTTCAGGACGAACCGGGAAAAAACCGCGTGAGTTG
Source organism: uncultured Pseudomonadota bacterium (assembly GCA_964414715.1). Classification (GTDB taxonomy): domain Bacteria; phylum UBA10199; class UBA10199; order JADFYH01; family JADFYH01; genus CAYPXN01. The sequence continues at coordinate 6,210 of CAYPXN010000106.1, forward strand.
GCCGAAATTATTATCCGCCACTTGAAAGATTCCCAAAAGATGATTTTGAAAACCGAAATTGCAGGACCGAGTTTTATCAATTTTTTTCTTTCACCCACGGCTTCCCAGGAAACCTTGCGAGAGATTTTGGAAAAGAAAGAACATTT
>CAYPXN010000107.1:0-11711 GCA_964414715.1 uncultured Pseudomonadota bacterium
CCGGGAAGGCATCGAAGGCTTAAAAAGATTTCGAGCGAGAATGATACAATCTTCGGGTGAGAGCCAAGTAAATGTAGGAGAAAATTTGGGCAGCGAAACACCGAGAGATAGTTTGATTCCTTTAGCTCCCCGAGAAAATGAGGCAAGAAATTTGTTTTTGACCCGCTTCTTGGGTTTTGCAAAATGGCGGGGGAGCGGTGTTTATACAAACGCTCAAGAAGCAGTTCGTCATTTCAATTCATCGGATGTTGAAGAAAGCCGACGAGGAGTGGATGAGATTTTACAAATTGCTCGACCCATTCTTGCATATATAGAACCGGAGCCTCGTCTTATTGTTGGTGTGACAGGTAAAGATGCTTCTGGCAAAGACAGTGTTTTGGAAATGCTGGCTCGTCGTGGTTTTAAAACCATGAGCTTATCGGATGCTCTTCGGGCTCAGCTGGAAAAAGAAGGAAGGGAACCCAGTCGCGAAAATTGCCGACTTTTGGCAAATGCTTTGAGAGCAGAACATGGACCCAGCGCTCTGGCACGCTTGGCAATTTCACAAATGGAACCCGGTGTAAATTACGCTTTCGGATCGATTCGAAATCCCGCAGAAGTGGATGCATTGCGAGAAGCAGGGGAAGGCCACTTTCATTTTATTGCCACAACAGCTCCGGCAGAACTCCGTTTTGCGCGCTTAAGTGCCCGCGGACGTTTGGGAGATGCTCCTGACTTTGAAGCCTTTCTTGCCCATGAAGCCAAAGAGGCCTCTAATCCTGATCCGAATGCCCAGCAAATGGATCGGGTGATTGAAATGGCAGATCGTCGAATCGATAACAGTACTACTTTTGAAGATTTTGAGGGTCGTGTCCTCTTCTTTTTAAGAAATTTGCCGGGCTTTTGGGATCTCTAGGTAGCGTCCTGAAAACCCGGGATTAGTCAACCCCGGATCTAGTCCGGGGTGACGAAAGTTTTACCCCTAGTTTTTGGACGCAACCGGATCTCTAAAGCTTCACAACTTTTCATGAAATCTGCCGAAGAAGATTTCTCTTATGAAGATAGCTTCTTCCGGTAATATTTTATTACGTCCCGGAAGAGTAACGAGGGGCAAGTTGAGCTCAGAGCAGATCCTTATGGATCAAATGAGCGAAGGCTTTTTAAGCGGGGCTACGAAATTTGAAAATTTAATTCCCATGTTTGTGGGATCTTTCGCTTTCCGTTTAACCCGGCTTTCCATTCTCAGCCTTCATTCCTCCTCTTTTACTCGAGGGATTTCCTATGCAGCGGCTTTGTTTTCTGAAGCAGCCGCGTTTGAAGGGACGAGTGCTTTATTTCATCCCCAAAACACAGAAGCTTCTTTTTCTTCCCGGATGAGTGCGAACATGCTGCGTTTTGGAACCTTGAGACTGGGTCACGCGCTTTTTCAACCTTCTCAGATTGTTTTGCAACACCTGGCGACTTCCATGGCGATGGTGGCAGGAGAAAGCTTGGCTGCTTATCTGAAATTTACGCCCCGATCCGAGAAAAATTTTATCGAACAGTGTGTGCATGCTGAAGTGTCCAATATACAAATTCAGTTTTCACTGGCAGGCTTGAATTATCTTTTTCCCTCATGGGCGCGTTGGGAATCCAGTCTGCAAATTCAGGAAAGAAAACAGAGCGATACTTTTTCATCTTTTGGGAAACGACAATCTTTTGCTTGGATGGGTTCAGAACTTTCTTCGCGTGATTTGTGGTATCCTCGTGAAGGGATTTCTTCTCCTTTAGGATCGATTACCCTGCGTAAAGTCTGGAAATCGGTTCATGCAAAAGTTCGTCAGATGGAAAGTGTTTTTGGACAAGAGGTAACACAAGCAGAAGTGTTATCTTTAAGACCTTCTCCGGAAGAAGTGCAAGAACTCTGGTTTCATCAAATGAAAGATTTTGTGCGCAGCGCGGGAGGCGTGTGGCGCCTGCGATCTTCTCACAGTTTGCTCGAACCAATGGCACCGAATGAAAGATATATTGAATCACCTGTGCTGGAAAAAACATTAAGTCGTTTGAAAGAGCGGGGCTTGGAAAAAATTGCAGATCAGGTTTTGGAATTCGAAATTCCTTATGAAGCAGTTCATTTTGGAAATCCCATGCGTGACAAATATAACACGGAACTGGCTTATGTGCTTGGGGTGATGGAGGGAAATTTTGAAAATACCGTGCGTTTTGTCAATGATCCCAAAAAAATGGGGAAAATGGTTGCGAGAATTCCGAGTTTGCTACTCTTTGAAGCCTTGCAAGAAAGTATTTCTCAAGAGCGTTTTACCCCCTTTGTTTATGTGCATGGAAGAATCAGTCGGGACCTGATTACCCGGATTCGTGGAAGAGGATATTCGCCCATTGGGCTTTCACGCACACCCCCTTTTCTGGGCGACATCAAAGAAAGAGTGCATCCCTGGTTTTTTACCCTGCATGATGTTTACCATGCCTCGGGTCTTTCCCAATACCCGCCTCATTTCAGGAATTTTATTGTGCAACATTATGAACGAGTCAGAGAAACTTCTTTTCTGCGATCTTCCTTGATAGAGGCGCATTTGGATCGTTTGGTAGATTTTGATCCGGCTTATGATCGTGATGGAAAGATCATGAATTATTTGGGTTTTAGTTTGGATTATGTGGTGAGGGACCTTTATGAAGGAAATCCCGAGCCTCACATTTTTATGTCGCGGTTGATAAAAAATCGCCGTTTTTGGGGAAATTATTTAAGATGGATGGACGAATCCATGCCTATAGACCTTTATAGTGCTCATTATCATGTAGACTTGAGAAATGAAGTTCGAAGCCTCGTCGGAAAACTCGATGAAACTCTGCAGCAAGTGATAAGTTTAGCTTTCCAGAAGCCTCCGACATAAAGAAAAATCCTGTCAGCGTAGCGTCCTGAAAACCCGGGATTCGTCAACCCCGGATCTAGTCCGGGGTGACGAAAGTTTCACCCCTAGTTTTTAGGACGCAACCTCCTGTAAGAGCCTCCGCAACCTTTCCTGTGAACTGCCGAAAAGCCCTCACTTCTGCAATGAAGGGGTAAAAGCGGGGCACGATGGCAAATCTTCTCGAAAGATATAGAGGTAGGACTCATCTTACCCAAATTCAGCAAGAATTTGATGTAATTTGGCAGGAAAGCAGCCGAGAGCTGGGGAGTATTCAAAGTATTCTTCCTGTTCTCGCAGCGGGAAGCGCCTATCGTTTTGGTCGACTTGCATTTCTTTCTACTGCTTTAGCAGAGTCTCGGAGTGCTGCCTTGCTGATGGGGGGAGCCTCTCATGCCTTTGCTTTGCTTTCTGAGGCAACAGCCTACGAATTCAGCCACCGTGCTTTGACGGGAGGGCTTTGGAAGTGGGAAGGGATGGAAGGAATCAAAAACGGATTGCTTTCTTCTGCGCTGACTTTTGGAATTTTAAGAGGAAGCGGCTCCTTGCTGCAAAATCAGAATATTTTTCTCCGACATTTTCTCCAGGATTCTGCCACTCTTGTGGGGCAGGATCTTTCTGCCAATTATGGATTACTTCCTCCTTCTCAGCAGACCTGGTTAAGCAGGCTTGCGAGTACGGAAATTACAAATATCCAGATGCAAGGCAGTTTGGATTTGTTTGCGAAGGCTTGTCCCAATCATCACCTTAAAGAAATGGCAGGAGATCTTCTTCTTCAATCCTCTTCGGAGTTTTTATCTTCCAAATTATTTTCCAGGAACGAAAGTGCGAAAAACTCCGCTTTGTTTTCCATGTATAGCGAAAGAGATGAAGTGAGTGGTGTGAAGCCTATTCCACGGATCAGCATAGAAGCAGAATTCAGGGCTCATCCATCTACCTATGAATTTTTAGACTGGATTGCCTCCAAAAAAACGGAGTACCGGACTTCTTCGGCGATGGATCTTTTAAGGCAATCCCTGGATATAGTGATGCATCCGGGAAGAGCGAGTGCTTTTGAATATGGTCTTGCTCAGAGAAGAGTTGAACCCTTGTTGGGTTTACAACGGATGCATGAAATGTTTGGTCATGAAGCTCTTACGCTCGAACAGTTTGAAAAAAATTTTATTCATGTAAATTATATTCCGTCGGATCGGCAACGAGTTTTAAGAATGTCTCCATCCGATCAAATTCCCAGAAAAATTCAATATCCACGCGAGATGGAGAGAATGAAAGAGAGTCTTGAAATTGCCTTGAGTGTTTCGGGGGGAGCTTTGGAAACAGAAACAGAAGCTTCCAGACTTTTTGAAATGCAGGCAAATGAAGATCATGTAAACCATATTTGGTTTTATCAAGCGTTGCAGTTTGCAGGGGAAGTGGAGGGAAAAGCTCATTTCAGGCCGACTGCAAGACTGTTGGATGCCTTTGGGAAGGAAAACTTGAATGGGACTGTGTTGGAACGTGCGGTGAGTGCCATGAGAGCGCGCGGATTAAATCCGGAGTCGGAAGGAGTGTTGGAAATTACAATTCCCCATGCCGAGGTGGTTTTTGGCGCGGACACTCCTTATAACGACAAGGCCTATTTGAGTGCTTTTGTGAGAGATCTCGAAACAGCATGCGGAGGTGCTGTGAAACTAGTAGATACGGAAGCTGTTCTCGAAGCCCCTCTGGTGATTCGCATTCCTTCTTTGAGTTTATTCCAAGAACTGATTCGACAGGTTTATTCTGAAAATGCAGCAAGTTTCTATTACATAAATGGAGAAGCTTCCAGGGATGCCATGATGAAGGGGCGGGAAATGGGAGTTGCAGCAGTGGGAATGGGATTTCAACCCATGATATTGGGAGACTTGGGAATCATGGTTTCTCCCTGGGTTTATACGATTCATGATGTGTTTCATGCCATGATGGCATCCAAATCGAGTCCGGCATTTCGGGGTTTTGTAGCCTCCCAGTATCATGCTTTAAAAGAACAGGCATGGCTACAAAACGGAACAGGAAAACAATATCTCGGATTTTTAGTGGATATGAATTTTGGGGAGTCAGGCTTTTTCAGGCAATCACTCGAATTTATCCTTCAAAAAATTCAAATCAAAGTAAATAACAACGATATTTCTCGGGCGGATTTCGATCAAGCGTTAGTCTTTTTAAACTCCTATCATCAATGGATTTTGTCTCAGGAATTAGATGTAGTTCAATCTCCTTATTATCGCGATTTGGAGAGAGATGTCAGAAATCTTAAGGAGAGAATTCTTTCCCTTCAAAAAACCTACCGATGGTTGGGGAATTATGGTCTGCGGGCGCGTTTTGCCCTGAGACGATAATTTACTTTTTATGGAATACGAAATAGTGGAGATTTCTGCCTAAAGCTTTCCATTTTGTTTCAAAATAAGTGGGGTACAAAGATTGCCCTTCTTCGAACTTCCAATCTTTTTCAGTAAAGGAAGTTTTGACCCATTCTGCGTAAGAATGATTGTCTGTGGCAAAAAATACTTTTCCCTGTTTTTTGAGGAGAGAATGAAAAAGTTCAGTACGTTCTGGGTTGATGAGACGATTTTTAAGATGACGTCGCTTGAACCAGGGATCCGGAAAAAGAATATAAATTTCATTCAGAGATTCTTTTTTGAAAAGATGGGGGAGACAGTAACGTGCATCCCCGTGAACGCTGATAATGTTTGAGATTTTTGCCTTGTCAGATTTTTGTCCCACACCTTGATGTCGCATGAAGCGGAGTTCTAAGGCGACGAAGAGTTTTTGAGGATGTTGTGCGGCAAGCCAGGTGATGAACTTGCCATTGCCGGGACCAATTTCCAGTACCCAGTCTTTGTTTTCATCCCAGACAGGATTTTCCGGATAGAAGCGGAAGGGTTGCTGCCACTCGGTGTTTTCTAAATCCCCCCTTAACCCCCCTTTGTTAAAGGGAGAATTGGGGGGATTTTTTGGAAGATTTCCTTCACAAGTTTTTTCTGTTATAAATCTTCTCACATTCATGATTTCCACTGCCGAACAAAATGCCGACTTATTTTTCGATTATTTGCGCCTGGACAAAGGTTTGTCCAAAGCAACCCTGGATGCCTATAGTCGTGATCTGGGCCGCTATCTCTCTTTTCTGGAAAAACATCAAGTCCCTTTCGAAAAGGTGCAGGCTTTGCATTTGTTGGATTTTTTGTCTGATTTGCAGAAGCGGGGACTTTCCGTAAGATCCCGGGCACGTTCCCAGGTAACGGTGAGACAGTTTTACCGTTTTTGTGTGCAGGAGAACATTCTCAAGGAAGACCCCACGGAAAAAATTGAAATGCCCAAAATGGGCCGTAAACTTCCCGAGTGGTTGACGATTGCAGAAGTGGATGCTTTGTTGGCGGCTCCGGATATTAAGACCCCGCAAGGTTTGCGTGATAAGGCCATGATGGAACTGATTTATGCAGCAGGTTTGCGTGTTTCGGAACTCGTGGGTTTGAAATTGGATCAACTTCATTTGACAGAAGGTTATTTACTCGCTTTTGGAAAAGGCTCTAAAGAAAGATTGGTGCCTATAGGACGTTCTGCGATTGAATGGATTCGAAAATATCTGGAGTCTTCTCGTGAAAAACTTTTGAAGGGGAAAAATATTTCCCATTTGTTTGTCTCTCAAAAAAGAAGTCCCATTACACGACAACAATTTTGGCTTCTTCTAAAAAAATATGCACAGCAAGTGGGAATTTCGAAACATTTGTCTCCCCACACCTTGCGACATTCTTTTGCAACGCATTTGCTGGAGCGAGGAGCGGATTTGCGGGCGGTCCAGACTCTTTTAGGTCATTCGGATATTGCGACGACCCAAATATACACGCATGTGGATACAGCGCGCTTGAAACAGATTGTCAAATTACATCCTCGCGGTTAGGATGATTTTCCTAAGTGTAGATTTTACCCGGATAACAACTTTGTAGAGGAGAAAGTGGGCATGAAACGATTTTTTTATCTAATGGGGCTTTGCAGTTTTTTACTATCGGGGATTGTGCAGGCTCAAGTAGCAAATGTAGTTCCGACGGTGATTCATTTTGGAGAACAGGGGGATAATTCCAGTAGTGAGTCTCAACAGGTGACGGTCACGAATCTTGATTCCGTGACCCCCTTGAATATTAGTACGGTGACATTTACTACCGGGACAAATTTTGTGATCTCAAATGATAATTGCTCGGGGCAAAGTGTTGCTGCACTTTCGACTTGTACTTTTGAAGTGGCTTTCAGTCCTGTGAGTATTGGAGATCTTTTGGATACGATTACGATCACGGATAATAGTAGTTTGGGAAGCACTCAGACTGTTTCAGTAGATGGAACGGGAGTGGGAGAGTCGAATGTGACTCCTTCGCCCACTTCTCTCGCTTTTGGAGATGAAGTCATTGGAACGCAAAGCGCTTCTCAAATGGTGACCATTACCAATAATGGAACTGCAAACCTGAATGTCATTGGTTTTGTGGTAGGAGGAACTAATCCTTCTTATTTTAATATTAGTAGTGACAATTGCATTGGTCAGGCAGTGGCTCCTCATGCGACCTGTCAATTTTCGGTGGTGTATTATCCTGTTTCAAATACCTCTTCTTCTTCCGCTTTCGTGAGTATTTTGAGTGATGCAACGGGTGAACCTCCTCAAATCACCCTTACGGGAGGGGCGACTACTCCCTTTTATGATGGAGGATGCAGTATGAGTTCAAATCCTCGTCCTTTCCCTCTTTTCTATTTATGGGGAACTTTGGTTCTGCGTTTTTATTACTATGTGAGACGGAAGAAAAGCTGCCATTGAGCTGGGTTGACAGAAGGACCTTCCTTCCTATAAGGGTGTAAGTCTATGAAATACTGTGATTCTTTGTTTTCTTACCAACGTCGAAAATCCCGTGAAGTGAAGGTGGGGAATGTGGGGATCGGTGGTGACAATCCCATCCGTGTCCAATCCATGACGATATCAGATACTTTAAATACCGATGCCGTCGTGAAAGAAGCGATTGGCCTCATTGAAGCGGGTTGCGAAATTGTACGCATTACCGCACCTACTATTCATCATGCTGAAAATCTGAAGAATATTCGAGATCAGCTTCGCGCAAAAGGTTATAAAACTCCTTTGGTTGCCGATATTCATTTTACGCCACAAGCAGCGATGATTGCGGCGGAGTATGTGGAAAAAGTGCGTATCAATCCCGGGAATTTTGCAGACCGAAAACTTTTTAATGTGCGCGAATACACCGATACGGAATATGAAGATGAATTGAAGCGCATCGAGGAAAAATTTATTCCTCTGGTGCAGAAATGTAAGGAACGCGGTGTGGCGATGCGCATTGGAACCAACCACGGTTCTCTTTCTGATCGTATCATGAATCGTTACGGTGATACGCCGCTCGGTATGGTGGAATCCGCCTTGGAATTTTTGAGAATTGCCAAAGCAAATGATTACAACGATATTGTTCTTTCGATGAAAGCATCGAATCCTCAGGTAATGGTGCAAGCATATCGAATGCTTGTGGCACGCATGAATGAGGAAGGAATGGATTATCCGCTTCATCTCGGAGTGACCGAAGCGGGAGAAGGCGAAGATGGTCGTATTAAATCTGCTGTGGGAATCCTTACTCTTTTGGAAGATGGCATTGGGGATACGGTTCGGGTTTCCCTCACTGAAGATTCCATTCATGAAATTCCCGTCGCGAAAGCAATGGTGAGGAAGTTTAATGAGAATGTGAAACGTGAGAAGTTAGAAGTAAGAAGTAACATAATGCCTGTCTCACTTCTCCCTTCTCACCTCTCGCCCTCCTGGAATCCTTTCGAATACATCCGTCATCCCAATGAAACTCTGAAGATGGGACCCATTCATGTGGGTGGAAAGCATGTGGTTCGTGTCGTTCAAAGTGTGTCTTGGCCTTTGGATGAATTGCAGCAGAAAAATATTGAAAAAGAGATTGAAAAGTTGATCAAGGAAGATCGTATTCCTGAAATCATTAACTTTGACCTTTCTTTGCTTGCTGCTGAAGAAGTGGATGAGTTTTTGGATTATGCAGAAAGATTGAAGAAAAAATTTTCCCAGCAGATTGCTATTGCAGCTGATTTGCAAGATTCTGGGTTTCTCTTTCCCCTGCTTTCAGGAGGCGTCGACAAAATCAGCGTAGCGCCTTCGCGTGATAAGAATGAAGCAGCATGGAATGCCCAAGCCGTGGAAATGATCCGAATTGCCAAACAATGTAAAGTCGCTTTGGAGTGGCGTTTGAATGATGAATTGATTCCTACTTTTGCACGGGCCCAGCATGCTGCGCCCCTACGAGCTTCGGAACTTTTGATGGAACTTGCGAAACTGAGTCAGCAAGAAGGACTCGAAAGATTCGGGTTGTGTTGGGCAGGTTCAAATTGGATTTATGAGAATCGCGCTTTGGTATCGCAGCTCGATCAAAAGAAAATCGAAGCCGTCATCCATTTGCTTCCCACTCTCACGGAACAAGAAGAGTCTTCAAAAATGCTCGAAGTGAGTGGCAAGTTGGGTTGTCTTTTGTTGGATGGAATAGGGGATAGTGTAGAAGTTCCCGCGCCCAATTTTTCTGCTGCGGTGAATTTGGCCTACAATATTTTACAGGCAGCCAGACAACGAGTGACCAAAACAGAATTTATTGCGTGTCCTTCCTGCGGTCGAACTTTGTTTGATTTGCAGACCACGACCACACGTATCAAAAAAATTACCTCACATTTGAAAGGGGTAAAAATTGCCATTATGGGTTGTATTGTAAATGGTCCTGGTGAAATGGCAGATGCGGATTTTGGTTATGTGGGCGGTGGACCCAACAAGATCCATCTCTATGTGGGAAAAGAATGTGTGGAAAAAAATATTCCCCAGGAAGAAGCGGATGGGCGTTTGGTAGAACTGATTAAAAAATACGGAAGATGGGTGGAGCCTGCAGCATAAGGTCGGTAAAAATATGTCAAAAAAACGTGTTGTTTCAGGGATGCGTCCCACAGGAAATTTGCATTTGGGTCATTATTTGGGTGTTCTTAAAAATTGGATCAAGCTTCAGGATGAATACGAATGTTTTTTCTTTGTGGCAGATTGGCATAGTTTGACGACCGAATACGAACATCCCGAAAAGGTAAAAGATTCCACCCGTGAAATTTTGATTGATTGGTTGGCAGCAGGGATTGATCCTGAAAAAGCGACCATTTTTGTTCAGTCCCGTGTGCCTGAACATGCGGAGCTTCATCTTTTGTTGTCGATGATCACTCCCATTTCCTGGCTGGAACGGGTTCCTTCCTATAAGGAACTTAAAAATGAACTGAAAGATCGTGATCTTTCCACCTACGGATTTTTGGGCTATCCCTTATTGCAAACCGCGGATGTTGCTATCTATCAGGCAAATCTTGTTCCAGTAGGCCAGGATCAACTTGCTCATCTTGAGCTTTCACGCGAAGTCGTTCGGCGCTTCAATCATCTTTACGGACAAACATTAGTAGAACCGCAATCGATGCTGACAGAGTCGCCCAAATTGCTTGGAACCGATGGACGAAAAATGTCGAAGAGTTATGGAAATTCTATCTATCTTTCCGAAGATATTGCAGCGGTGACAAAGAAAGTTTTGGGCATGAAGACAGATCCCGCACGTCAACGTCGAACAGATCCGGGAAATCCGGAAGTATGTCCAGTTTTTGATTATCACAAAGTATATTCGAGCGAAGAGGAAAGAAAAAAGATTGATGCGGAATGTCGCAGTGCGGCGATAGGATGTGTGGATTGCAAGAAAATTTTTCTCTCTCACTTGATTCCCTTCTTGAAAGAACACCAGGAAAAGCGTAAAAAGTTTGAAAGTAATCCCAAAATTTTGGATGAAATTGTCGAAGCAGGGGAAAAGCGCGCTCGTGAAGCTGCGAAAAAGACTTTGGCATTCGTTTACGAAAAAATGGGGATATGAAATTCAGAAAAGAATTTCATCCTGAACTTGTCGAAGGATAATTTTTCATGATTCAATTTTCAGAAAATTACAAAGTCAATTTGCCTGTTTTTGAAGGTCCTCTCGATTTACTTCTTCACCTGATCAAAAAAAATGATGTTGATCCTACCAATATCCCCATTGCGGAACTTCTTACTCAATACATGGAGTATGTTACTCTCATGCAGGAGCTGAATATTGATATGGCGGGAGAATTTATTCTGATGGCTGCTGAGCTGACCCATATCAAGTCCAAAATGCTTTTACCCAATCCGGAAAAGGACGATGAAGAAGGTGAAGATCCGCGTGCAGATTTGGCAAGAAGATTGCTGGAATATCAGCGTTTCAAGGATGTTGCCCAACGTTTGAATGAAAGAGCCTTGTTGGGACGTGATGTTTTTGCACGAACAATTCCCGATGAAGAAAATGAAGTGCAAGAAGGCCCCATTGAAGGAGACAGTTTTAAACTGCTTTCGGCTTTTAATGATGTTTTGAAAAGACTGAAACCTGAAAAAGTTCACGAAGTTTTGGTAGAGCGACTTTCGGTTACCGAAAGAATTTACCAGATTCTGGATCAGTTGAAACAATTGAAGAGTATTCAGTTTGAAACTTTGTTTGAAGGACATGTCACAAAAGCTCAATGTGTGGTGACTTTTCTGGCAGTGTTGGAACTTGCCCGGTTGAAATTGATTTATACTCATCAGTCAGAGACTTTGGGACCGATTCATTTGGTGTTAAAAGAAAATACTGAGACGGAAAGTCTCGCTTTAGATTCAGAATTTGATCAGGGAGATAAACAGGTAGAAGGTCAACAGCAAGAAGAAAAACCGACGATACATTAGTTTTATGTCCCTTTCTTTGT
>CAYPXN010000108.1:0-30069 GCA_964414715.1 uncultured Pseudomonadota bacterium
CAGTTTCTGAATTAGATTTTTTCTTAAACAAACGTTGCCCCACCAACATTTCCCAAAGAACGATGCCGGCAGAAAAAATATCGGAACGACTATCAATCTCCTCTCCCTCTGCTTGTTCTGGAGACATGTAAGCAAATTTACCTTTTAAAATACCCTTTTCACCTTCACCTAATTTGAAAGCCGCTTTAGCCACTCCAAAATCAACCAATTTTACATTCCCCGAATAACTCACAATAATATTTTGAGGGGAAATATCCCGGTGAACAATTCCCAGATCAATTCCCTGCTCATCTTTTTTACGATGCATGTAATCCAAGGCATCACACAGAGCAGAAATAAAATAAACGCAATGATCCACGGGTAAACGCTGCCGGTTTTCCAGAGATTTTCTTTGAATTTGGCTCAGGTTTTTACCATCCACATATTCCATGACAATAAAGTAATCATTCCCCACTTTTCCAAGATCAAAAATTTGAGCAATATTGCCATGTGATAAATTGACGGCGATCTTTGCTTCAGCCACCAACATATCGATAAACTCTTTGTTGGCGGCAATATGAGGAAGGATGCGTTTGATAACGATAAATTTTTTAAGACCCATAAAGTCATAGGTGAGACCTTTAAAAATTTCCGCCATGCCACCTTGAGCAATCTTTTCCAAAATAAAATAATGTCCGAAGGGTCTGGGTTTAGTCATGTTTTTTTGTGGAGGAAAATCCCCACTTTTCTTTTCTTTGTGGGGACAAATCCTCAAATTGTCTTTACAAGTTCAACAAGTCCTAAAATGCATCTTCTTAAAAAGCTATAGATTATAAGCACTTCTAAAATATTCAGGCTATTTAAATTTTTGGCATAAATTCTGCTTTATTAATTATCAACACACCTATCAGGATTCAAAAATTAAAGATCTCGCCAGTTTCAAATTTCTCTTCTCTTACGAGACCCACCACACTACCTGTAATTGCCTTGAAATTACAGGTAGTTACCACCTTCCTTTTTGAGGATAATCTAAACAAATATTAACAATGATTTACCTCCGCTTCCATTTTTCACAAGACAGCCCCAAAATAAAAGTTTAAGCGATAACGCGCAGCAACATAAGTTTGGGGAAATTTTATAAGTAATTATGACTGATTTCAGCAACTTATTCAAAATGTCTGCGATAAAAAATAAAGAGGCTAATTAATTTCTACACACGAGAGGAGACGCCCATGGGGGGGCCGGGGGGCGCCAACGTAAAACCTAAAGTATTCCATCAAGCGATAGATTTCTCTATCCGAGAAGACGACTTTTATCGCAGTTCCTCATGTGGAAACTGTCATCAGAGTATTCCTGTAAACTCTTGCTCCCAATGTCATGACTCCAAGGTGTTTCTTTCAGATACCTTGCTTCCCAAACCTTCTCCCTGTAATGCAGAAAGTCGCTGGCCCGAATTTGCTCAAAGTAAAATTCCTCACATTCAAGATTATCCCTGGTGGATCAATCAAAATTTCTTAAGCACTTCTCTTCAAAAACCCAGCAATCCCATTCAACCCGAAAAAATCGATTTCGGCATCGAAGTTTTTCTCAAGCCGGGAATTCCATTTCAAATTAATAGCGACTACACCTTGGAAACAATGGATCAGGCCAAGATTGTTTTTGCTCCCCACTAGGCAGGAAAAGGAGAGAATCTCAGCATTCTACTCGAGGGACAAAGCCTGATTGAACTCCAGAATATACGCGTAACACCCAACAAATGGTACGGAGGAATGCTTCCCAACAATCTCCTGCAGGAAATAGGAATCAAAGACGGCCATCCTTTTTTGCGGGCAGCCATTGGAGCTCTCAATCTTTTCCGTCATTCTGGAAATCCTTCTTACTCCGATGTTTACTTGCAGGATTATATACTCCCAGCACTTCCGATCGCCTATGATACTGAAACTGGAAAAACCTATCTTGGCAAAGATTACGAAGAAATTCACAACAGCTCTGACCCAAAAATCCAAAAGATTGCAACGACCTACGAAATTTATGAAAGCAAAACCTTTCCTCAACTCATCAAACTAAGCGAAGTTTTCCAACTCATTCAGGATTTTGCCCATATATCAGAATTAAAAAAGAAAAATGGGGTTCCCGAAGCTCCTCCTTCTGAAATGGAAAAAGCAGTTTCATCTTTGCTTTTTCATTTGGAAAGCACCCCCGACGAGATTCGATATCCGAATTTCTATGCAAAGTTTCATCAAGATCCTCAGAACAATTTTTCACTTAAAATAGAAACTAAAGGACTTCAAAGCATCGATCAAATCCAGGCAAACGCAAAGTTGGATTTGGAAGAATTGTTTATTCCTGGCTTTTTGCATTTGGATCAAACCCATGCCAACTTTCATCTCTCCTATAAAAATGGAGTCCAAAGCCAGGTCGATATAGAGGGGATTCACGCCCTGTTAAAACCCATGGATTTCGGGAAGGAAGATCCCAGAAAACTGGGCAGCGTTCAAATTCTTTCCGGAGAAATTGCTGATGGAGAGCCCATTGAGTACATGGGTTTTATTTTTCCTCCCGGCATTCATATTCACCAACTCGGAACAGACAGCATCCAGATTCAAGCAAACCTGAAAATTCGTACCGCTCTTCGCCTTCCCCTGCTCGGAGATATTGAGATTATCGCACCACTTGTTTTTGAAACTCAGATCAAATCAAACCCGATGGAATTCCTGTCTTCTGGCAAAGAAGCAAGCCCCACCCTTCCACAACTTATTCCCCAATCATCGCTTCTCTATATTCCCAGTTTACAAATTCAAAGGGCAGACCAGTCATTTTACGAATCAAACATTCTCGTCACCGACATGAACTCTCTCCAAATCCCTTCTCATTTTGGAAATGGTGAAACTGGCTTTTTGGCCAGCATCGATCTTTTACAATCTTCAAACTCAGCACTTCGAAAAGGACTTTTTGAAGCCTACCTTCCCCTTTCTGTAGACGAATACGGTTCTTACCTTTTCGATAATTTATTCAATAATTTTGAAATTCAAACCTACTCAAATTTTAGCAAAACAAACGGGGAAAGAGTATTTGGAGATATCAACTTTTCTACTTATAAAAGTGAAAACACCCGAGAAAGCATTATCCAGGGAAACCTGGATCGTACAGATGGATGTGGAGTTCCTCTTTATCCCCTCCTTGATCATTTTACATTTAATCTTATTGACTCAAACACAGACACAAGCCATCAAAGTCGGGAAATAAATATTGGAGCGGATTCACTTGCTTTAGGTCCTGTAGAACTGAATAAAGTCCAAGCCCAACTTCATTACGATATTTCAAGCAATCCTCCCGAAACGAGTAGCTGGACCATTCGCAAACTTTGGTTGGAAGCAAACAGAACTAAAGGTATCCACAAACTTCGTGGCATTTTACCCGGTCCCATCCTGATTCAAAACACCGCCTCTCAAAAAAAACCTTTTCAAATCAACTTCAACACCAAGACACATCAAAGCTCCATATCAAACTTGGGTATCCGATTTGACATCAAGAAAATTACCCCCCCCGGCTTATCTCGTAGTACAGACCGTGCCATTACCGGCATTGATTTGGATGGCCTTCTTCAAGGTAATTGGAATTTCGATACTGAAACGTATGCGGGAAGAGGTCGCCTTCTTTTAAGAGGAGACAAAGAAGGAGATATTCATTTCAGAGGAAGTAATGGCAGACGTCTCGAGGCAGTACTCGACCCGAATGACCCTGATCGTTATTATGAAATTCCTCTGTTGGCAGACACTCGCTTCATCATCGACAGGATCAATACTTTCGATACAAAACATGATCAAATCAAAGGTCATTTTCATCTTTCCACACTCATCGATTGGCTTGCATTGAAAGCTCTTGGCATACAGTGGAATGAACATGATCGTTTTGAATTCGATTTTGATCACTTTCCTTATAGTGTGGAAGGTTATGGTCACAAAATCCGGGAATTTTTTACCTACATTGCAAATCATCCTGTAAAAATTCCGGATCCGGAGGGAAAAAAATGACACCTCCCTCTCAATTTCCAAATTTTAAACTGACTTTTAATCCTTTAAGCACAGATCCGACTTTCTTTCCGGATTTGCAGTTACGTCTTTCAAATCCGACAGGACTGATTTCTGCTTCTCCTCCCCCTCTTTCTGCCTATAAATTGGGAAACTTTGGCCTTCGCTGGACGCCTCCCACATTGTGGAATCCCACAAACCTGCCCCTGCCTCCCGAACGTGTAGAAAACAAAACTCTTACGGGAGCTCAAACCTGGGAGCTTGTGGAAAATATATTGATGATGATGGAAAGCTTAGATGCCAAAGGTACTCGCATGATTTCCAATGGAGGTGAAGGAGGGTGTCGCTATGAAGAAATGGCACAACGAAACGAGGTTGAAAAAGTCAAAGACAAATGTGTGGTAAAATTTGAACCCGACACTCATGCCAATGTAAATCTGCAAGTGCGAAAAGAAAAAGGCAGTCATGAAAGTCTGATCACCCAATTTCGAGTGACTTATGAAAAAAGCATCTTCAAGGATGAGTGGCCCGACAATCAAGTAAGAGTATTAGGTTTTCAATTCACGCCACGCCCCATCAAAGACATTCCTTTTTACGAAGAAATCACTCCCCTCACCCAGGGAGGATATTCGATCCGTTACATGGTGACACCCAGTGGCGTTCTTCAAATTCCCTTATTGGGCTATCCTATCTTCAAAGGAATGGCAGAATCGAGTGATAAACTCGACCTCACACATGACTTCTTGGCAGCCTTGGGAATTGAAACTCCAGCTTATTTTCAGGAAGCACACACCGATAATTTCAAAATTCCCCAACATGCTCGGGACTTTCTAAAAATTTTGCATCATATCGAAACCGATGACGACAAAATCAGTGTGGTAAACATCAACAAACTCCACAAACGTCCCAAGCTTTTTGACTGGCTTTCCTTTGAAAAGATCGACTGGGTCGCACACTTGAAAGAAGGCAGAATCAACATCCCGAATTTTGGTTTTTTCAACTTCAGCCATGAAGAATTGCGAAACAAACTTGCTGCCACATCGGACCCGGAACAACAACACCAGCTCATGGATCAACATGCACGCCTTGAAATTCATGGCACACAAAAACAACTCGATGCCAGCCTGAGCAAGCAAGAATTTGACGAATCTCGTTTTTCTATCGGCCAACATGACGTGATTCTGAGAGGTCTTAAGGCAGAGAAAATCGGATCCACCCTTCCCGGGCTTAAAAAACTGGTGGCCAAAATTTCAGATGGAAAATTCAGCTTGGAAGATTTGGGACTTTACGCTGAAAACCTTCATATCGATGAAATGATTATTATCGATTCCAAAAACGGTATCAAAACCGTTCTCAAAAACGCTCAGATCAAAAAGTTTAACTTCGATGGACTCTCCCATATCTCCGCAGAAGGCATCAGTGCAGATGATTTTCAAGTGACAAGCCCTCGCTTATCCATGGGACTTCACATCCAGAAAGCATCCATTCCGAAAATACAATTTTCAAGAAGTGATACCGAAGATAAACTCAGCATTGCTAAAATTGAAGGCAATGAAACTGAAATCAATTACGGCAATACCCATGTCAAATCTGACAAAAGCAGTTTTGAAAATTTCACATGGACAGAAAGCAAGGGAAAGAGTCAGCTCAACATCAAATCACTCAAAAGCTCCGGGTCCATTCAATATCAGGCACCGGCTGGTATTTCTTTTGAAAGCGCAGGATCTTCACAACTCGACAATATTCAAATTGCTTATGAAAATAAAACCCTGGATGAAGCACAAGTTTCTGCAAGTTTTGACATTTCAGGATCCGTGAATAAGTTATCCATGAAACAAGGAGATGCGCTTGGAATCTCTCTCACAAATACTCAATTTACCCCTTCTCACTTAGGCATGACGCTCTCTCTGGGCACTCCTGAAAATACGATCAAAAATATTCAATACGATATCGACCTTCATGTTGAAAAAACGGAATTGCAACCAAGTCAAATTGGTCCCGTTGCAAGCGACCTTTCAAAAATCACCAAAGGTCGCATTCACTTGATCCAAAATAGCAAGGATGTAAAACAAATCCCTCAAATTGATGTTTCGGGTATTTTTGATGTCCATCTAAAACAAGTTTCCGGAAATAACGAGTCTTTCAACATTCCAGGGCTTTCCGTTACAGGAAATATCAACAATATTTCTCTCGAAGGTCCCGCACATTTCTACACCACCCCTCAAGGTTGGATTTTTGAAAAACCCGAAGAGATGAAAGACAAGAGTTTGACTGCCAAAGCACAAATCGAAGGGGTAAGACTTTTGCACGATCCACATAAGGTGTTGGGAAACAACCTAGGATCCTGGATTCACAATGAAGTGGTAAAAACAGACATGAAGTTCTATGGAGCAGACTTTTCCATCGACGACATTCTAAAAATTGAATTCACCGCTAGCCCTGACGGCAATGAAAGCAAAAACCATCTTACGAACATCGATCTCCATAATATTCACTTTTCGAACATTAAGGCAGGAGGCATTGCCTGGGCTAAATTCCCGCTTTTCTATTACATGAGAGGAGTTTTTCCCCAACTCGGCAACAACAAGCAAGATGCAAGCGTGCTTCCGAGTTATCTGTCGCTGGATCGCTTCAGCATTTCTACACCCCAGGCTGGAAAAGCCGTAACCACCTTCGAAGGTTTCAAGAGTGAAGTGTATGAAGTGGATGGCAACAAACAATTCGCCAAGGTGAATATTCCCCTGCTTCGAATCACCCCAGGAAGCGAGAATATTATCGACACAGGCAACAACCCCAATGAAATTGAACTTTACCTTATCGACAAAGCTCGAGGCGGTTATGTCCGATTAAAGTCAGTTCCACGCCCTCTGGACAAAAGACATTCGAGAATAGTGAAACCTCAATAAATTTTAAATTTTCAAGAAACGATTCCAGTCTGGCATCAAATGAATGTGTTGTTGATAGTGTTTTTCGAGAAGATCTTGCATAAGGGCCTCTTCTTCCAAGGAAAATTCAGCCTCCCCTTGAGGGTTATTTAACCAGGATGCCAAACGCGGTGAAATCAACAATTCTTGGCGTGAAGATCGGGAACAATCCAGACACAGCGAAGAACCTTGCAAAACGTCGAAAACACATTTTTCATTTTCAAAATTTTTATTACATTTTTCGCAAGATTTCAGATGAAGGCCCCAGCCCATCATTTCAAAATTTCTAATCAAAAAACTCCAAAAAACACGTCGTCTTGCTCCCTGCTTTTCAAGTTGCTGCAAACTTTCAAGTAGGTGAAGAAAAGCGCCTTCCTCATGAAGCCCTTCCCTGAATAAATGCTGGGAAAGCTCCAGCAAACCACTTGCTAGTAAAATGGAGGCGTAATCCTGCCTCAACTGAGAAAAATTCGAAATGATTTGAGCTTGATCAATCAGATAGAGAGAGTTGTTTTTTCTTTCCACCACTTGCAACTTGACCCAGGCAAACAAATCCAGGGCAGGACCAAATCTTTTTAGGGAGGCTTTTGCACCTTTGGCAATCCCCTGCAAGCGACCCTTTTCCCGGCTCAAAAAACTCACGATCAAATCTTTTTCGCCATAATCCCAGCGTTTTAAAATAATGGCTTCCAAAGACTGACGTTCTTTCATAGATATTTTCCCAATATCCAACCGAGAAGAAAAATCAGCGCAAAAACAAAAAGAAGTAAAATGAAAAGATTAAAGCGTTTTTTTTGAAGTACCCGAGACACTTTTTCACGAGGTTCCACAAAATCTTCCAAAACGGTCATCACCTCGTCTGAATTCAAGCCCACATAGTTCACGTAAGATTTTACATAACCTTTCAAAAAGACCAGGCCCGGCAATTGATCGAGCTGGTTCTGTTCAATCGCACGTAAATAGTTGGGCCGTATCCGAGTTGCCTCAGACACTTCTTCCAAACTGATCCCCCTCAATTCACGTGCCCGTTTGAGAAGAATGCCCAATGATTCAGAATCTGGAATGACAAGCTTATTTTCCATTCAAAACATTCAGGATTTTTTTACCATTTACACTCATACTGAGTTTATCGGTGACTACCGCATGACGAAGAACATGAGTACAAGAACAAGATCTCTCCTCGGGCAGCAAAGGAATCACTTTTTGCACTAATGTTTTTGCTTTTTCAATATTTGCACTCATGGTGGCCATCACCTGCTCGGTGGTCACAGAGTCATGCTCAGGATGCCAACAATCGTAATCAGTGGAAAGAGCCACAGTAGAATAACAAATTTGCGCTTCACGGGCGAGCTTTGCCTCGGTGAGATTGGTCATCCCAATCACGTCCGCTCTCCAACTTCGGTAAAGATTGGATTCTGCTTTCGTCGAAAACTGAGGACCTTCCATACAAACATAAGTTCCCTTTTCATGAGAAGTATAAGCCAGCTCTCGAGCAGTTTTCACGAAAAGCTCCCGGAGCGTTTTACAAATGGGCTCTGCAAAAGAAACGTGAGCCACAATTCCTTCTCCGAAAAAGCTCGCTTTTCTCAAATAGGTTCTATCAATAAATTGATCGACGAAAACCAGATGACCCGGCTCGATTTCCTCTTTTAAGGAACCCACTGCAGAAACCGAAAGGATTTGCTCAACTCCCAATGTTTTCATTCCCCAAATATTAGCACGATAATTTACCTCACTCGGGGTAAAACGATGTCCTCGGCCATGTCGCGAAAGAAAGACCACTTCACGTCCTTCAAATTTTCCAAGAATAAATTCATCCGAAGGGTCTCCAAAAGGTGTATCGAGTTTCACCCTTTCAATCACTTCAAAAGATTGCATTTCATAAAGACCACTACCACCTATGATTCCAACACGCGTTTTTTTCACAATAAACTCCTTTTTAAAATCTAGGGCTAAGCTGTTTCCTGGAGCGGCTTCAGAGCGAGCACACTCCTTATCCGCAATCCACAAATTCGTGCTCGATCTGGCTTGTTTTTCGGTGCGGATTAGCCGAAAAACATAAAGCGGAAGGAAATGGGTTAGACCTAGATTTCTAGTATTTATTTGAACCTATTCCAAAATTTCCTTATAGTAAAGAGCTATGACCAAGCCCGAGCACCGCAAACTTTGCTGTTGCGACTGAATCCGGATACCCAGCTTGCTGGGTGGGGTGGGTGAAGAAGTGCTTGTAGCCTGAAGGGCGAAAACCAAAGACGGAGTCGTAAACCATGATCAAAAACTTTTCACTCTCCAAAATTCTCAAAACTTGTCTCAAAAATGGCGGAGACTTTGCTGAAATATTTTTTGAAAAATCCGACTCCACCCAAGTCAGTTGCGACGACAAGTCGATCGAAAAGGTCCTTTCCGGAACAGATCAAGGACTTGCCCTTCGTGTACTTCACAATGGAGAAACGGCCTATGCCTATACCAATGATGTCACGGAAAAATCAATTTTAGAACTTGCCTCAAAACTAGCAGAGGCTGTGAAGGCAAAATCTTTTACAAAAGATATCCAACTCGTATCGAGCAAAGCCTCCTGGAACAATCCTGTAGAAGAAAACCCTCATCGTATTCCTCTGGATGAAAAAGTAAAAAAGGTGCTCGCTGCAAACCAGTATGCATGGTCTTTCAATCCCAAAATTCAGCAAGTCACCGTAAACTACGGTGATCGGAGTCGCCATATTATTGTTGCAAACTCCGAAGGGATGCTTTCTGAAGATTTACAAACCTATACCATTTTTGTTGTGCAAGCTGTCGCACGAGAGGGAGACGTCATTCAAACCGGCTATGAACCTATCGGAGGCACCCTGGGTTTTGAACTCTTCAAAAATTTTAGTCCCGAACAAGTCGCCCACATTGCCGCAGAACAGGCCATCCGAATGCTGGGAGCTCGCAAGGCACCTGCGGGAAAAATGCCCGTCGTTCTCTCTTCAGAAGCCGGGGGAACCATGGTCCACGAAGCGGTAGGCCACGGACTCGAAGCAGACCTCGCTCTGGAAGGTTTGTCCGTTTACAAAGATAAAATTGGTACCCAAGTTGCCACTCCACTCATCACGGTTCTCGACGACAAAACCATTCCTCACAAGCGTGGCTCTTTCCTTTTTGATGACGGAGGTAACAGCGCCCAAAGAACCATCCTGATTGAAAATGGAATTCTCAAACGCTACATGTCCAATCATCTCTATGCCGAAAAACAAAAACTTACTTCGACTGCAAATGGAAGAAGAGAAAATTATCGTTATCGTCCCATTGTCCGCATGACCAACACCCTGATTGCTTCAGGTAAAGATAATCCTGATGAAATTATCCGTTCCGTAGAAAAAGGCCTCTTTGTAAAGAAAATGGGCGGAGGACAGGTAAACACCGTAAATGGTGATTTCATGTTCGAAGTTACCGAAGGCTATCTCTTGGAAAAAGGGAAAATCGGAGAACCAGTACGCGGTGCAACCCTCACCGGCAATGGCCCGGACATTCTCATGAAGATTGACAAAGTAGGCTCCGATCTCGGTTACGGCATGGGAACTTGTGGCAAGGATGGCCAAGGTGTTCCTGTTGCAGATGCTCAACCCACTTTAAGAATTCCTGAAATCGTAGTCGGAGGAGCTGCATAAAACAGATCTTCAATGGGGGTTGTCAGGGGGAGCTATGAAATTCTCCCCCTGACTTTAGCAAGCATCAAGCGTTGCTTGTGCGAGCGAATAGACGGTCAAGGTGTTCCTGTTGCAGATGCCCAACCCACTTTAAGAATTCCTGAAATCGTAGTCGGAGGAGCCAGTTAAAGTATTTTTATCCAGGAGTAATTTCTTCCTGCTTTATTCAAACCCTTTTGACATTCATGCCGATAAGAATAATATTCGTCATTCATACACAATGTACAATCTTCAAAAATTGTAATTTGTTTTTTGGGGACTCCCAAAAGTTCTGCCATATCCGCATTGACTTGTTTGAGATTTAACAAAAACTTATCATTTTCTTTTTCTACCAAGTAAGATTTCTCAAATTCTTTCGCCACTTCCTCGCCTACTTCGTAACAAGTTCCGCAAATTGAAGGACCCATCGCCACATGAACGAGAGACAAATCTTTTTTCAGGTCATTCCGGATTTTTAAAAGAGTTTTCTCCAAAATTTTTAGTCGAGTTCCGCGCCATCCTGCATGAACGGCCGCAATTACTCCGTCAGGATGGGCTATAAGAATGGGAACACAATCGGCGGTTTTTACCGCTATAGGAAAATCTTTGACCGTACAAACAATCGCATCTCCTTCCTGAAGATGTATAGCTTCACGTTCAGAGCTCGAATAAATCAAATGAACACGATCTCCATGAACCTGTTTCAAAAGGGTCAGTGAAGAAATGGAATCAAAATCTTTCCCTTCAAATCTTCCACTCACTGTTTGAAAAGGTTTAAAATCAGGCATGAGATTTCCTCAACAACTTGATTATCTCCTGAAAATCCTCAGGAAGATCTGCTTCAGATTTCATTTTTTTATGAAGGATAGGATGCACAAATTCGAGTTTCCAGGCATGGAGCATTTGGCGATTTGTTTGCTTAAGCAAGTCCTGCAAGGGTTTTGATAATTTTCCAAGCCATTGTTTTCCGCCATAGACAGGGTCTCCCACAATAGGATGTCCGGATTCCGCCAGGTGAACTCGAATCTGATGGGTACGTCCGGTTAAGGGAGAAACTTCCAGCAAGGCCATGTGATGGAACCTTTCACGCACCTGATAAGATGTTGTGGCCTCTTTTCCTCGTGCGGTACGTGAAGAAATTTTCTTGCGATCTCCCCTGCTCCGCCCCAACTTGTTTTGTATCAGACCCTTATCATTTTTGAAATTTCCATAAGCCAAGGCAAAATAAGTTTTATGAATCTCCCGATTCTGAAACATACGCACCAGTTGTGAGTGAGACTCATTGTTTTTTGCAACAAGCATAATACCTGAAGTATCCTTATCCAAACGATGCACAATCCCCGGCCTTAAAGCTCCTCCAATGCCCGAAAGATCCGAAAGATGATAAAGCAGGGCATTCACAAGGGTTTTGTCGGCATGACCCGGAGAAGCGTGAACCACCATCCCCGCAGGCTTATTCACAAGAGCAAGGTGCTTATCCTGGTAAAGAATTTCGAGCGGAATATTTTCCGCTTTTGCTTCCAATTCACGCGGAACAGGAACTTCAATATCAATCACATCTCCCGGACGGATTTTATAAGAACTCTTTACCTGCTTTTGATTGACTCTCAGCAAACCTTCTTCAAGATATCTTTGAATTTGGCTACGACTCAGCTCCGGTTTTTCTCTCGAGACAAAGACATCCAGGCGATCGGGTTTCGCAGCAGGAGAGACAATGATTTGATGATTCTTTTCTACCAAAGAGGACACGGAATATAATTCTTTTCAGCAAGCAAGGCATCATTGAGACTTTTACAAAAAACCCAATCTGCCCTTTCTGCACCGAGATTATTAAAGGATTCCAAGAATTGTTTTTTTAGTTCTTGGATCGAGGATGATTGAAATACATTATCCTGAAACAACAAGTTTTCAAATTCTTTCTGTTGAAACGATATCTTGTCTGTCATCCATGCAAGTGCTGTCAGTTCTAATTCTTCATTCCTCATGCTCAATCTCCACATTCCAATAACTGAAATCGACAATATTCAAAAAGGGTTTCCACGCCTGATAAAGCACTTTGCGACTGGGCAAATCCACCAAAAAATTCCAGCGGGGCTTACTCGGTTTACGAATTAATCTCATCCCCGCTTCCGCCACATTCATTCCCCCTTTGCGACGATTGCATTCAATACAACTGCAAACCACGTTTTCCCAACTCGTCACTCCTCCCTTTACACGAGGTATCACATGATCCAAATTCAACTCGTTTCGGGGAAAACGACTTCCACAATATTGACAAGTATTGTTATCCCGCAAATAAATGTTCATTCGAGAAAAACGCACATTTTTCTTGGGAAGACGATCATACACGGTCAGCAGAATCACACGAGGTACGCGAATCAAGCGATCTACCAATCCCACACTTTCATGATGTGCTTCTACTGAAAGCTGAGACCAACTATGAAAATCATAAGTTTGATATTGATCATCAATGACGTGGGCCACATTATGAAAAAGGAGAATAAAAGCCCTTCTCACCGTGGTCACATGGACAGGCAAGTAATTACGATTCAAAACTAATACATTACTTGAAAGTAAAGACATAGACCCCTGTTCATTCAATAATATCTATATTTTAACAGATTTGGTCAATGATTTCTTCCTTTTTATTGAATACTTTTATCTCTTTTAACGTACTGCGTCGGGCGCCAAGGATAACGCATAAAAATGGATCCGAAGCTGATTGCCTTTGCTCCCAAATCTCTTAAGCGTTGAATATCTTCAAAACTCCACACTCCAGGACCAATCACAGGTGTTTTCACGGTTAAGGCGAGTTCTTTGAGCATTTTCCAGGTATGCTTCTGAGCTATTTTACCCGACACCCCTCCTCCTCCAAAACTCTTAAGGGGACTTTCCTTTCCAGGAAAGGCAATCCGCCAAGGCACCGAATTGATAGACAGAGCTTCCACATAATTTTCACTTTGCTTTGCGATGGCAA
The DNA here is from genome assembly GCA_964414715.1 of uncultured Pseudomonadota bacterium. Classification (GTDB taxonomy): domain Bacteria; phylum UBA10199; class UBA10199; order JADFYH01; family JADFYH01; genus CAYPXN01. The sequence continues at coordinate 13,580 of CAYPXN010000108.1, forward strand.
GATAATCCTGGTTCACCGAAAGCTTTAAAATAATCGGGTGAACACTCTGTTCTTTCATCAACTTTACCGAATTCACTACGGCTTCCATATTATGATGCAACTCTTGATCGGTATTCGGACAAGAGGCATTCAGCTCAATCGCCTTGATCGATACCGAATTCAAAGCCCTTACCATTTCTGATAATTTTTGGGGTTCATCTTCCGTAATAGAACATACCATTGAATAAGCCCGTTCCGGAATTCGAGGTGCCACCTCTCTTAACCACCACTGAAATCCGGGATTAGTCAAACCAATGGCATTGACCGCTCCTTCTTTGAAGACTTTCACACAAGACCAGGGATGGGTCCAACGAAGGTTACCCTGACGGGGAGAATAAGTAAGCGTTTTAGTCACAATCGTGAAAAGCTTCGGATCAATCAAACCCATCCAACGTAAGGGCCACTCCCAAGGCCAGCCACGACCATCATAAGCCAAAGCTCCGCTGGCCGTCATGTATTCGAAAGAATGATTGTTTGATAAATTAATCATAATCGGAAGTCGTCATCGCGATCCGCCGAAGGCGGGCTCCTCCCAATGACACACACTAAAACTTCTTCTCCATCACGATCGCATCTTCATCATTATCACTATAATATTTTTTCCGGATACCGATTTTGGAAAACTCAAACTTGTCATACAAGGCAATCGCTGCTTCATTACTCTTACGGACATCCAAAAATATCTTTTTAACCTGCTTCTTCCCGGCTTGTTCAATCAAGTAATTCAAAAACTTTGTGGCCAAACCCAAGCGCCGGTAAGAGGGATCAATGGCTATGGTTATCAAATGCATCTCATCCTTGATAATCCAATAATCCATGAAGCCTACCATGGCGTCTCCCACCCTCATCACACAAGGATGCGCCAAATCCAGATGCAATTCTTCCTCAAACAATTCCCGGGTATAAGGTTGAGAAAAGCTTGCCTGTTCAATTTTCAAAACACGATCGATGTCTTCTCTCAACATTCTTTGAATCTGGGGCTCTAAATTTTGGTTTCCAGAATCTTCCACAATTTACCGTATCCTTCTTTGGTCTTGCTTGAAAAAATAAGGCTATTCTCTTCGGAAATTTCTAAATTTTCACGAATTATTTTCAGACGAGCTGTCCACTCACCTCGCTTCAAGCGATCACACTTGGTCAAAACCAGGATGTAGGGCTTTTGGCCATGATCCAACCACTCTTTCATTTGATGATCGAGTTCATCAGGATCCCGACGGATGTCATAAATCCAGATGGTTCCTTTTAGAGTACGTCGAGTTTTATAATACTCTTCTGCCAAACCGGCCCATTGTTCCCGCAAAGTCTTGGAAGTCTTTGCGTAACCGAAGCCGGGAAAGTCGACAAAGATCAGATTGTTTTTCACTTTAAAAAAACAAAGCCCCTGGGTTCGACCGGGAGTAGAGCTGGTACGCGCAATTTTTTGTTTTAAGAGAGTATTGATGAGAGAAGATTTTCCTGCATTGGAACGACCCACAAAGGCAACTTCTGCAACAGAAGGCTTGATAAGGGATTCTATTTTGTCCGAAAATGCGAGGAACTCTGGCTTCATGTTCCTTCTATACTTCGATTTTTAAGAAGTGGGGAGTAATTTTTTACTGCTCAGGGTCATATTGTTTTTTAATCAATAACCCCTGACAGTACTCGCGGAAATCAATTCTGATTATTTATAAAGAGGGTTTCCGACTTCGATATCTCCATGTCGCAAAAGCAACCCAAGCGAGCATGAGCAACACAAACCCAATCACTTCTTTAGAACCACCGTTTGAAAATCCATAGGAATGAAGACCTACTCCAAGAACAAAATTCACTCCATACCAAGCCATCATCACAAGCAAGAAGGCCAACACACTCCAGGCGGTAAGCCCGAAAGAGCGCAGCCAACCCGCGTAACGCCCATGTAAAATGGCAATATAACCAAGGAGCGCGATAAGCGCCCAAACTTCCTTCGGATCCCAGCCCCAAAATCTTCCCCAGGAATAATTTGCCCACACACCCCCTAAAATAGTTCCGGCAGCCAGCAAAATCACGCCCACTTGAATGGCACGATAAACATACAGGTTCAGCATTTTGATTTTTTCTTTATCTTGAGACTTAAAAGCATAGAAACCGAGCGTTACCTGACCCAATCCCATCGCCAACATGAATGCTGCATAAGAAAGAGTAATCGTCAAAACATGGATGGTCAGCCAAAAATTACTACGCAAAACCGGAACCAGAGGCATGATGTTCGAGCTCAACACATTCGGAAGATTATCCGCCAAAACAAGCCCTATGGTACTGACCGCAGAAGCCGCTAAAATGAAAAACCTTGAACGGTAAACTGCTTCAAAAATCAGGGCAAAAATTACGGATCCAAAGCTTACCCAAATTACGGATTCATACATGTTTGAAACCGGCGGACGTCCTGCGATCAAACATCGGGCAACGAAACCATAAACACTAACTCCCACTCCTGCTAAGGCAAACAATAAAGCCAGATAATAGGTAAAACGCTGCTTTAAAATAAAACTCAAAAGCATCATCACAAAAGTGATCAAAAATAATATCCAGGCTTTTTGAAAGGGACGAAACTGGTTAAAACGTACTTCACGCTGCAAATCTTTTACAGAAGGATATTTGCCTCCCGCTTCACCCAAACGACGCAATTCTGCTGAAAACTTTTCGGCATTCTTGTTAAATTCGGAAGAGTTTTTATCCTCGTAATTTTTAAGCAAGTTTCGAAATACCTCAACCTGTTCTTTATAAGCCGTGTTATCCAGAGAAGCCCAACCACCCTGCTGTGTAGGATCCGGAAATATCTGGATTGAGGAGCCCGAAAGAATTTTCATCAGCATTTCCAAACGTCGGTATACCAGTGCCGCTTCCTTTTCAGTTTCACTCAAACTTTCAGAAGCCTGTTCTTTCATGAAAACATTTTTGAGGTAGGGCTGAAATTCTTTGTTGTCTGCAAGAGATTTGGGAGTCAAATGACCATCATGAACCTGAAAACCCATTTTTTGGTTCAAGGGTTCGTATCGGGAAAGAATAACAGCTTGTTCCATGACCGCTTCAGGTTGTGCAATCCATTCAATCAGCACTTGAACAGAATCTTTTCCTTGAAAGGAAGTTTTTCCGGTAATGGCACGCACCGTTTCACGCGCAAAGGTATCGAACGGCTTCACTCGACCCTGATCAAGAATGGCGATTTGGCGAAGGGTGGAGAGATCAAATTTATTTTCTGCAAATGCAGGAAATGAAATGAACAAACAGAAAAATAAAAATAAGAATTTAAAATATTTCATAAATCAAACCCTATGTCATCGCGAGAAGTCCCGCTTTGCGGGGCGACGTGGCGATCCCGCTAGTGCACTCACGAGATTGCCACGCTCCATTACATTTCGCTCGCAATGACACCATTTTCTTTTCTCTTCATTCTTTTTTGCACAAAAAGAGGTTTAAACCAAAACATTAAGGCGATACCAGACACTAGCAAGATAGATCCAGCATATTTCACAGGTGTTCCCGGATCTCTTGCGACAGAAAAAATTGAAATGGTCGGCTGACCGGGATTTTCCTGATAACTGGATTGAAAGAAAGTATAGCCCCCATACTTCATGGGATTATTCATGTAAATTTTTGTTTCAAATTTTTCATCGGTTTTAGGCTTGCTCACCGTCACAAAACTTTCGAAAGCACTCGGGTTTTCAGTTCCGGGATAACGCAGCACCTGAAACTTATCCAGCTTCACCTGGAAACCTACCGGATAACTTTTCAATCCATAACGGACCACATAGGGATTTCCCTCCAGGGTCAATACTTTCATATCCCCCTGTTGTAACCAGGCGGAAACCTCTTTTCCGTCTTTTTGTATCGAAACATGAATCGCAGGAGGCGGCCCGTCTTTCACCCCTTTTGCCAATTTCACATTTCTAAATTGAAGTTCTGCCACTGCATCAGAAATATATTCTTCGATTTTAAACTCAATGGTCATCCAGCCGGTAGCGTGAGTTTCACCTACTTTCGTTTCCTGAATTTCACTTAAACCTGCTTTACTGCGGACACGATAGAAAATAGATGTGTCATTGCGAGCGAAGCGCGGCAATCCCGTGAGTGCACTAGCGGGATCGCCACGGCCCTTTGGGCCTCGCGAAGACCCAGAAGATTCAGGAATTGCCAAATACAACTCCGCCTTTCCCATGCTCGGCATAGTGCTTTCCATCTTATAGAGAGCTTTAATGCCACTTGCATTTTGCTTTCCATGAACCCCTTCCAAATCCGGAAAACGGGCAAAAACAATATGCAATTCTTTCAAATCAGGGCCGCGAATTTCAAATTCGTAAGCAGGATTGTTGGGTAAGTCAGACTTGCTCACCAACTTGTTTTCTCGAACCACCGCATCAGGCAAGTAGCGCAAACCTTTTACTTTGAGATCCGTACCTTCCAGAGAAACTTCTTCCTTCAAGGCCTTTTCTGCAGAGAAGTCCAATTTTTTTCCATTCTGCAAAGTAAGTTCAACACTTCCCATCTTTTCAGAAGATGTGGTGGACGCAGCTTCTGAATTTAATTTTTTTAATTCTTCCAGACTGACAAAAGAAATTTTGGCGGGTCCAATTTGAGCACTTTTCGGGAGCAAATCACTTTCCTTCTGAAAAATCCATTCACTCATGCTCCCAGAACTGAAAGGCAATTGGGATAAAGTAACCTTCAAGGCTGGATTTGCTTCTTTCGATCCTTCACTCACTTTCAAAGTACTTTCAGAATGAGGGTAATATTGATCAATCACAAGCTTGGAGCGATCTTTTAAAGACTTACTCCAAACATATGATTTTTCATTATTTTTTTCATTATACTGAGCATTCCATGTTTCTACAATTCCCAAGTCTGGAATTGCCACCTGGAATAAGGGATCTGTCGTGACTACACGATCTCCTGTTTCTCCTTCGGCAAGAGCCATAGTTCCATCAACACCCCATTTTTGGGTAATAAAAGATCCAATTAAAATTACAATAATTCCCGCATGAGTCACCACGAATCCTATATGATGTTTTTTCCAGGGAAAACGAGATAGCGCGGCACACAGCACGTTAATACCCAGAGTAAAAAGCAAAAGTGAAAACCAAATCGTTCCATACACTTTTTCTTTCGCTACCGGAGTTCCATAAAGAGACTCGTAAATGGTTCCCATCGCCAAAACGTAGGCGAGGCCCAAAATCACGATAACGGCGAGTTTCAGGGAAGATAAAAAATTGAATATTTTCTTAAAAATTTTCTTCAAAGCCATCGGAGGGGCTTATTACATGGATTGAAAGGGATGGCAATGACTAGAATATAAGAATTCTACCCACTTATTTCATTGCGCCAAATCAAACTTTGATAAACATCAAAACGAATCCCATGCCCGACCATGCAGTGATTCAAGACTTCTTTTTTTTGCCTGAAAATTTCTGTAACATTTTCTCAAAATGGGAAAGCAGACTTTTCAGAATACAAAGGTCCTACCAAAAGATTTTTTTATATTTTTGAGAGTCATTCCAAACCAAGACAAATAGGAACGTTGATATGCACTTGAAATCCGAAAAATAATGTTTTTACAGGATCTCTAAAATCTTCAATCGCTAACGCAGGCCCTGCTCCAACAACAGAAGCACCCAAATTCAAGTAACTTCTAAAACCCACTTCTGTTCTTTTTTGATTGAGGTTTTGTCCAATGGTAATACCAGCAGACAAAGCAGCCCCAAACCCTGTCAAATAACCATAGCTTCCTTTGGATAAGAGAAAAGTATTTAAGCCGGCAGCAGATGCAAGCTTTCTATTTTCTAATTCCCCTACCGATGAATAGATGTCAAAACCAGCTCCAAACCATGGCGCAACACCAAACTGCACTGTATCTAAATCTAGATTCAACTTGTCCCAATACAAACCTGTAACCATTGCCGCCGAAACATTATAACCATAAGCATTTCTTCCATAGAAAACAGTCGGTGTTATTGTTGCGATCTTATCCGGCATAGAATTCCCCTTTGTTGTTTTATAATAATTTTTCCAAAAGCATTAACACTCGCCGATGCCACACTATAGCTCCAGCCCATAAACAGGAATATTTCCGTGAATTTGAATTCCAAAAAATAAAGTTTTCCCAGAATCATGAAAATTTTGAATCGCTAAAGCCGGACCCACTCCGAAAAAAGGAAGACCAACATTCAAATAGCTTCGAAAGCCTACTTCTAATCTATTTCTGTTCAAATTTTGTTCTACAGAAACACCATTAGACCAACCTACTCCAAACGACATTCCTGATGGCAGATAAAAAGCGTTAACCCCTCCCACGCCTCCAAGTTTTTTGTTTTCGAAGCCATCCGTTAAATCATAAAAATCATAACTAGGCCCAGCCCAAGGAACGAGCCCAAATATTCCCTGAAAATTATTACCTGATTTTATATCCTTACTTAGTTTGTCCGAATACAGACCTGCAACAATCCCCGCCGAAAAATTAAAACCATGAGAGTTTCCACCCATAAAAACACTAGGCGTTAAAGTTATCATTTTATCTGACATATGTGCCTCCTTTTGATTTTTAAATTGCCTATTAATAAATTTTAATATTCATAAATATGTTCTGCTCATTCAGCCTAAATACCAAGAGACAACATTACTCACTTCACTAAGTGTCTTCGCAATTTTCTTTCCCAAACTTCCAATTTTCTTAAAAATTCATAATTCACTTTTTGACGTCGCCCTTGATTGTCACACCAAGCTCTTGCTTCTTCTTCTCTACCTTGACGTAACAAATCCAAACCGGGACGATGAGCATTCAAAAGGACACGAATCTGATCTCCCGCCTCTACATCTCCTTCTCGATACATTTCATAAAAACGATCGAGAGTTTTCATGTAAAGACTCAACATCTTTTCACAAATTGCCTCATGAAAAGCTTTCTCATCCGCAAATTTTCGAGGATCCAACAAAGCGGATTCTGTAACAATCGGACGATTTAAGGGTAAACGACGAGATACTTTTGCTTCAGGATTTCTTTGGTCCTCAAAATTTTTCCACATTTGACCGAAACCATTCACCACCCGAATCAAAACATAATTTCCTCTTCGAAAAGCCTCATGAGCAGCCCCCATTTTGAAAAATCCCAACCCCCCCTCTGCAGACAAAGCACCTTCCGGAAATAAATAGACGTGGTTTCCGGATGCAAAGGTCTTGTCAATTCCTTCTCTCAATTCCGTAATGGCCCGCTCGGATACCTTGGGATCATTTTTCATCCCTCGTTGACGGGTAATTCGAAAATGTCCCGCGATTTTCAAAACATCTTTCAACAAGGGAACTTCATACAAGAAATCCCCCACCCCAAAACGCGCCAGAGGATCTTCCGCCATAAATTTTGCGAAATCAAAAAAACTGGTATGATTACTCAGGACAAAAAGACCTCGAGGCCTCGTGGGATCGCTTTCAGCCAACACATGAGCTTCTTCCACAATTTTCTGACTTTCTTCACTCTCTACACATCGCCACTGAAAGGGTTTTAAAATCAAACGACCTGATTCTGAAGAATTCCGGTATCCATTGTGTCTGAGTTTTAAAACTTCAAATCCAAAACGAAGAAGAACTTTTGCAAAAGCCCATCCACTTTCTCGGAGAGGAATAGAGTTTAACACTCCATCCCACATTTGATCTGCTACTGCTTCCGCTTTTATCTCAACAAGTGTTCTCTTCCCTGTTGCGTTTCTTCTCACCGCCTCGAACTCTTGACGGACACGCGTTCGAATTTCATGAGCTTCAGGGTAAACCTGGCTTACATTCGCCATCCATAATATTTCTCGATTTTTGAAATCACTTGTGAGGAACTCTTGATACTTATATTCCGAAACATGATACTTATGAGTCACTTTCCCAATCACAGAATTCCACAGATATCCTCCCGCCTCCATGGACAGACTCATTGTCAAAGCATTGACAAACCTTTGAGAAAAATTCCCTTCTTCTCTCGGAGTCCAGCCTAAGGCAGTCGTCACATCCATACCCCACATCATGCCCAAGGCCTGACTTGCATGGCTCAACACGAAGCCCTGCCTTCCCAGTGCAGTACCCACTGCCTTCAAGATTCCAAAATGAGCACAGTCTCGACGCCAATTCTCAAATCCATGATGAAACAAATCTTCTCCATGCAATCCACGATTCATAAGCCCAAAGGCTGCAGACTCTCCCCCTAATGCAAGCCCCCAGGACAAAACCCGTCCCATACCCAGGGCATGAGCTGCCATTCGGACACCCTGAAAAACTCCGCTTCCCACAGTCATTGCAAGCAACTGACGCCCATCACTTGCTTGTGACAAAAAGGAATCTGACAAGGAATCCATCTCCATTTGCATCGAAGACAAATGAGCCGAATGATAAGATGAATAACGTTCTAATATTGTGTGTGCATTCGATTGTAATTTCATAAAACTTCTCAGCAAAATGAATAAATAAAGATGGCGTAACTTTCGTTACGCCATCTTTATTTTAGTGCGTATAAAATGGGATATTTAAACCTGCCCCACCGCCACAAGATGCCATGTTACTGCTTAAAAATTGACATCCTACATTAAGACCCAAAAAACGAAGAATAGTAACATGCGCTCCCAAATCAATCTGCAAAGCAGGTTCAATGAGGTCTGTGATGGTATTTCTTTCCAGCCAGGTTACGCGTGTACCTGGAGAAAAATAAGTTTGGACTGTATCATTTCCAGCCATATGTGCCTCCCTCAAAAGGTGAACGGTTTTTAAAAAACTTGAAACAAGTCTCACAATAGAGTTATTGTTTATCCAAAATAGATTTAAATAAATAACCGTTTGGTTGATATCAATTAACCGTTTGATTATTTACAATTAACTAATTAGTCAATAGAAATATTTTATGGCTGCAAAAAAACCAAAACCCCGCGATGCCGAGGCCACCCGGGAAAAGATCCTGGACTGTGCCACCCACTGCTTTGCCAAGGCGGGCTTACATGGCACTTCTGTGGATGAGATCATCCAAAAGGCAGGCATTAACAAGCAGCTCATCTATTATTATTACGGCAGCAAAGAAAAGCTGTATCGGGAAGTTCACGTGCGGGGCTGGAAAAAACTCCAAGACTGGTTCATGTATCAACTTTCTCAAAAACCGGAATCAAAAGAATCTGATGAAAAAGCCCTCAAGGTACTCCTTTTGGAATCTGTAAAACTTCTAAACCAATTCATTGCAGATAATGTTGTTTTTCAGCGCCTTGTGACTTGGGATGCTTTGGAAGGTGGAAAAGTCACTCGCAGTCTTTGGGAAGATATGCGCAAACCTCTGGTCCAACACTTTCATTATATGCTCGACCTCGGAAAAGAGATGGGAATTATTTCTAAAGATTTAGATGCTGCACACACGCTCATCTCTCTTTTGGGCATGGTGAGTTTTTATTACATTCATCACAATTCTTTGGAAGAAATTCTCGACGCAAAACCCTTTGATCCAAAAATCCTTAAAAAAAGAGAAGAACAAGTTCTGGTTTTCACCCAAAAGCTGATGAAGTAAATCTTAACTTTGCTTAAAAACCGCTTTCCCCAAAAATTCGGCTTTCGCTCCCAACTCTTCTTCAATCCTTAAGAGCTGGTTGTATTTACAAAGACGCTCACCGCGAGAAGCAGAACCGGTTTTGATCTGACCTGCAGCGGTCGCAACGGCCAAGTCCGCAATAGTAGAATCTTCCGTTTCGCCGGAGCGATGAGAAATTACGGCGGTGTAATTATTTTTGTGCGCCAAGGCAATGGCATCCAGGGTTTCAGAAAGAGAACCAATTTGATTTACTTTGATTAAAATAGAATTAGCCACACCTTCTTTAATTCCACGCTGTAAACGTTCCACATTGGTAACGAATAAATCATCGCCCACCAATTGCAATTTGCTACCCAAAGCAGTGGTTAATTTTTTCCAACCTTCCCAATCATCTTCCGCCAAACCATCTTCTACAGACACTAAGGGGAAATCTTTTTGGAATTTACTGTAATATTCAATCATCCACTCCACCGAAAAAGCCTGATCCTTGATGGGATAATATTTTCCATCGCGATAAAATTCGCTGGAAGCGGCATCGAGGGCAATCAGCACATCTTCCCCAGGTCGATAACCTGCGGTCTCAATTGCCTTCATGATAAATTCCAAACCTTCACGATCGGATTTTAAATTCGGAGCAAATCCGCCCTCATCCCCTACCGAGGTAGAATATCCAGCATCGTGCAAAAGTTTTTTCAAACAATGAAACACTTCCACGCCCGCACGGAGGGCTTCGGAAAATTTACCGCCACAGACCGGCATGATCATGAGCTCTTGAAGTTCAATATTATTGTCCGCATGAGCTCCCCCGTTAATGATGTTCATCATGGGAACGGGGAGGAGAAAGGGGGAGACGGAAGAGGAGAGACGGGAGACGTATAATTGTTGCAAATATTGATACAGAGGGAGTTTTTCACTTTGGGCAGCGGCACGAGCTACTGCCAAAGAAACCCCCAAAATCGCATTCGCACCCAAATTATTTTTATTTTTTGTTCCATCCAGTTTCAGCAAGGCTTTATCAAGAGCGTGCTGATCTGTAACTTCTTTTCCTACAAGCAATTCAGAAATTTTAGAATTTACATTGGCTACCGCTTTCAAAACCCCTTTACCCTGGTAACGTTTTTTATCACCATCTCGAAGTTCACAGGCCTCATGCTCTCCTGTAGAAGCTCCTGAAGGAACAATCGCTCGTCCCAAAAAACCGTTATCTGTGAGAACATCCGCTTCTAAGGTGGGATTTCCACGAGAATCAATCACTTCACGAGCGTGTACGCTTTTAATTTTTGACATAGTAAATTCCTCTTCTCTTAATAATGAAGCACCTTCAGTAACATCCTTTCAAAATTACTGTCAACCGAATGGATTGAACAATTTATTTGCCTCCCGTTCAAGAAAAGCTAGAATATTTCGAAATGAAAATTGCGTTTTCAAAATTAAAACTTTCCCTCCTTTTTCTTCTCCCTTTTACCTTTTATATTCTCCCCTCTCCCCTCTTAGCCCACACTTACAAAGTCGGAATTCAGCCAGAAGACCGATTCATGATCCAAAATTCTGATGAAACTTATTCGGGCTTTGAAGTCGAGCTCTGGAATGAAATCGCCAAGCAACTTAAACTCGATTTTCAGTTTGTCTTGGAAAGCTCTTTCCCGAAACTGCTGGAAGATCTAAAAGACGGAAATCTCGATCTTGCAATAGCAACCATCACCATGACTTATGATCGTTCTCAATATGCAGAATTTTCTTACCCTTATTTCATTACAAGTTTGGGGATACTCACAAAAGAAAAAGAACAAAACTCTCTCATCAAAGTTCTTCATCCACTGCTTAAACCGATCGTCGGCAAAACGGTCATCTTGTTTATGCTGGTTATGTTTATTTTTGGAAACATCCTCTGGTTTACAGAACGCCAAAAACATTCCATCATTTCTCCGCATTATTTTCCGGGAATTTTTCAGGCCATGTGGTGCACTTTCGCCATTCAAAGCACCATCGGCTTTGGAGACATCATTCCCCATCGCTGGATTGCCCGACTTCTTTCCATCCCGATTTGGCTCTTCGGCATTTTCATGGTGGCCATCATTACCGCCCAACTCCTTACCGCCTACACCAATGAACAAGAGTTTTCTTCCATACACAACTATCACGACTTGCGCGGCAAAATAGTCGCAACAGTTGCAAACACAACCTCTGCCAAAATCCTGGACACCCTGGACGTGAGAAAAATCATTCTCGTGAATGGTAATTTGGCTACTGTTTATCCGGATATTGCTCGAGGACGGGTGGACGCCATCGTCTATGATTATCCTTATCTTGCAACCATTGCCAATTTCCTAAAAAAACAAGGAAGCCATCCCTACCTGGTACCTGAAAGTTTTGATCAACAAATGTACTCCATTGCGCTCAACAAAAATATTTCGAACTCAAATCCAGCACTTATTAAAAATATTAATGAAAAGATTTTGGAATTCAGGGACAACGGATTCATCGATCATTTAAAATTTAAATGGTTCGGTGATTTGGGAATACGATAAATCGTTCTTAAGGTTTCCAACGCCCTACTTTTTGATCTCCCTCCGACTTCACCCAATCCATATAAATCGCCTCATGACGACAGGGAGGAATACAGTGTTCTTCACTTCCACAAAGATCAAGCTTGGTCAGAATGGGTAGGCCACCGATCATCTCTAAACATTGAGGCCCACAAGCATCCACACAAAGACCACAGCCCGTACAGCGTTCTGCATCAATGACTGGAATCCATTTATAAGGCATAATATCTCCTTACCTAACTATTTTATTCTAACAGGATATAAAATGGATTCTTTGCTCTGGAGCAAACTCTGCTGATTCTAAAAAGTCTTGGATAAAAACCAACACAGGAAAAATACCCACGGCACATGCCAAATAAGTTGTAAAAAACTGTAACCCACCACATCTCGTGCTTTCACACCTAGAATACTAAGCAAAGGCAACATCCAAAAGGGATTGATGAGGTTGGGCAAGGCTTCAGCTGCATTGTAAATCTGAACCACCCAACCCAAATGAATTTGATGAAGATTCGCCGCCTGAAGCAAATACGGTGCTTCAATCACCCACTTGCTTCCACCCGAGGGAATAAAAACTCCCAAGATTGCAGAATAAGTCGCCACCAAAAGTGGATAAGTGTTGTGTGTACTGATCTTGCTAAAGAGATTCGCCAAGGAATCTGAAATACCTGTCCCCACAATCATTCCAAAAATTACCGCATAAAAAGGAAATTGAATGAGAACTCCACCCGTTGCAGGCACCGCAGAGTAAACCGCTTTCACAAATCTTTTGGGACAGGGATGAAGTAACAAACCCAAAGCAATAAAAATGAGATTGTAAGTATTCAGGTCCAAAGCTGCTAAAAATCCCTGGGAAGAATTTCGAAAAACATGAATCAAATAAAAAATCAGAATTGCAGAAATCAAAATATTTAAGACAGGACTATACTCCAACCAATCTCCCGGCTTGCTCGCTTTACCGATGTCCATTTTTTCAAGTTCGAAACTTACTCCGAAATCTTTTGCTGTTTTTGAATTTTCAGAAGAAGGTGCTGAAAAATAGGCAATGAGCAAAGACAAGGCAATCAAGGACAAAGCCATGAGTCCATTTTGCCAGAGAAAAAGAGTTTGGCTGAGAGGAATGAGTCCGCTGATGGCAAATAATTTTTGGGGAATCGTTTCTTTCGTGGCCATCATGAGCGCCGCAGAAGAAGAAAGGCCCAAAGCCCAAATTGCACCCAGTCCCAAATAAGCCGCAGCTCCCGCAGCACGGTAATCCATATCTTTAATACGCCGTGCACAAGCCTTCACCAACAACGCACTGAATATCAAACTGAATCCCCATGAAATGAGGGAAGTGAGCATCGAAAAAAAAGCGATGAAAGTAATGGCTGTTTTTGAAGACTTTGGGATGGCAGCCAACTTTTCAATCAAGCTGCTTATCAGCGGAGCGGTCGCCACCACATAACCACCGATAATCACCATCGCCATCTGCATGGTAAAAGGTACTAAAGACCAAAAGCCCTTTCCGCCTTCAATCGCAAGTGTTGCAGGAGATTCACCCAGAAAGATCCCTGCAATAAAAACAAAACAGATCCCTAGAAATGCAAAAACCAAGGAATCCGGAAACCACTTTTCAGTCCAGGCCGCAAGAACAAGACCCATATTTTGTAAGGGAGATGAAGAGTTTTGAGACTTTTCCACTTCTTGCTCCTACACAGACAAATTAGAGATTAGACAAACGCTCAAAAAACCAGAAGGCCGACAAAGAACCAATCGCGTAAATGGCTATTTCCCTACTTCTCAACAGTTTGATAAAAGGCAAAAAAGAACACAAATTTCTAAGTAATAAAACAACAGCAATAAAACTTAACTGTCCCAACTCAATCCCCACATTAAACGAAAAAAGCGCCATGGGAATTTCACCCGCAGGCAATCCAATTTCCGCCAAGGCTCCCGCAAAACCAAGACCATGCAGCAGACCAAAGCTGAAAGCCATTGCCCAGGGATAGCGATGAAAAAAAGTACCCTCTCCTGTCTGTTTCCTCGTCAACTCTACTGCAAGCACAAGAATACTGAAGGCAATCAAGGCTTCTATGGCTGCGCTCGGCACATGCACGATGCCAAGAATGGCAAGTGAAAGAGTCACGCTATGACCCAAAGTAAAAGCGGTAATCGTCCAGAGAAGAAGTCTTCTCGAATTCACCAAAAGTAAAAGTCCCAACACAAAAAGCAGATGATCCCAACCGGTGAGAATATGCTCCATTCCCAGCTTGAGATAATTTTTAAAAACCACCGACACTTGAGGATGCTCCGGAATCACAAAACGGGGGGACTGCGAGCTTAAAACAACTTGATATTTCCTGCCATCGAGTAAGGCCACATGCAGGATCACATTGGATTGAAGACTGGAAATCCCCTGCACTTCAATTGTTTGTCCCACCCAAGAAGCGTCACAAGAAATTTTCCAACGCTCCAGATGAGCTGTCTCCACATTCTTACTTTCCACCTCTCCATTAATTTTACATCCCTGAGGAAAAACGGGTTCCAAAGCCATGCCGGGAATACGAGTCAGAGGAGTTTTCCAAAGAACCTCAGCTTGTCCTGGAGAAATTTCCACAAGCTCCAATAAAGAAGGGGCTAAAGGATGAGCAAAAAGGGAGAAGGGAAAAATGAAAACAAATAAGCAAAGACAAAACAACTTACGCATGAGGATTCGCCCCACTCGTTTCTGCCGAATTTTCATTATTTTCTACCCGAATTTTATAATGAGACCGCATCGTTTTAAGAGCTTCCTTCAAACGCATCGATTCACGCTCTTGAAGCAAGTTCCCCTCCAACTGATTAATCACCTCACCCAGCGGCGAAAGCTGAGCACCTTTAAAATCATCGATCCAAACCAAATGCCAACCATAAGTGGATGCGATGGGACCTTGCCATTTTCCCCTTTCCAATTTGAAAATTTGGGTCGCAAAATCGGATCCAAAATAACGCTGAACAAGACTGAAGTTGGAATTAGAAAATAGATTGCCCATTAAAAACAAATCTCCCAAGTTGTTTTGAAGAGGAGGTTGAATTTGTTTTGACTGTAGATCTTTCAGCAAACGACTCGCTTCGATTTGTGCCTGTTTGCCCCTTTTGTCGCGACTCAAATAAATATGGGTAAAACTGACTCGTTCCGGCTTTTCATATTTTGTTTTATTTTCCTCGTAAAATTTCTGGATTTGTTCAGCACTCAATTTTGCATTTTCTCTTGTGTTCGGCACCTTGGCGGCAATGAGTTTCATCTGGGTAATCAGTTGCCTGCGAACCACAGGATCGCTGCGATCCAAGCCCAAGTCCAAAGCTTTGCGATAGGCTGCCTGATCCGAAAGAGAAGAATCATTGCTCACAAACCTTGCAATTTGTATCAAGCGATGGCGAACCCCTGCATTTGTTTTATCCAAATTCAAATGCAGAGCTTGTCGATATAACACTTCATCATCGATAGCCTTCTCAATCGCCGCCTGAATTTGCAAAGCTTTTGGTTCCAAACCCGTTTGGACCTTAATTTCATCCTTCAACTCTTCTATCTGGCTTTTGCGGATTACAATCTCATCTTCCACCTTGGGATGTTCATTCGCAAAATATCTTTCTCCCATCTGTTTTGCGCCAAAGAGCAAACTACCCATCAATAAAAAATGAAAAGTGGGTGCACGTAGAATTTTAAAAATAAAATTCACAGTTTCTTACTCCGGCGTATACCAAATGGGAGAAGTCCAAGCGCGTTCTTGAAGGCTTCTGGAAAGAAAGGAATTATTTGTTTCATTCAAGCAACAATTATTAAATGGAGTCTCGCCCGAAGCAATTTCACCCGCTGCCACAGCTTGTGCATTGGCTGTTGCTGCAGCGCTCATACAATCCGAATTCGAAAGATAAGGATCCACTCCGGCTGCCTTGCAAGCATAAGTGCTCCAACGACAGGTCGGATTTTCCAAAACACGGGCGTAATAAAAGGCGGGTTGGGAAGAATCAAAATCAGGATCTGTCCACACGGTACATAATTCATTGTAACCCACATTATAATTTACTTCACAGGTGTTCGTATTGAATTCATTGCCCGTGCTCTGCGTTGTTCCTGCCACATTATAAACTTGTTCATGAGTTTGACCTGAGGCATCCACCCATCCCTTGATGATTTGTATTCTCTGTAAAGGAGTTCCGGGGCTAGCCTCCGTTCCGGAATCTTTCATGGCAGCAATCACAAAACGAGGACTCGTATTTTGAGAAAAAAGACTACTACCCTTCGAGGGAAGATCCGATCCCATAGGAACCCCTTGAGCATAACCGATTTCCGCTAAATTGGAACTGTTGCAAATAGCGTTTGCATCTTTGTCAAA
>CAYPXN010000109.1:0-28088 GCA_964414715.1 uncultured Pseudomonadota bacterium
TTCCTGAAAAAGCCCTGAAACTTTTACCCAAGGAAAAACCAGAAGCAGAAAAGGAAAAAGAAGAAAAAGCTGCGCTCGTGGCTCCCAAAGAAGATCTGGGAGAACCAAAAGTTTTTGCCCGTGCAGATGCGGGACGGGAAACTAAAAAATTAGAGGATCAACTCTCCTTTGCGCAGATGATGAAGGGTTTTTTGCTTCCACCTCTGAATTTGTTAGATAATCCGGAACTGAATCAGGTGACAGTTGATGAAGAATCGCTCAAAAGAAATTCCATACTACTCGAGAAAAAACTGATGGATTTTGGTGTGGAAGGTCGCGTGACAGAAATTCATCCGGGTCCCGTGATTACCATGTATGAGTTTGAACCAGCGGCGGGCATTAAAGTATCCAAAATTGTGAATTTGGAAGATGACCTCACTCTTGCCATGGGAGGACGTTCGGTTCGAATTGTGTCACATTTGCAAGGAAAACCCGCAGTAGGAATCGAAATTCCGAATCATTCCCGGGAAACAGTTTATCTGAAAGAAATTCTGGCAGATGAAAAATTCATGAAGGCAGAGTCCAAACT
This sequence comes from uncultured Pseudomonadota bacterium, assembly GCA_964414715.1. Classification (GTDB taxonomy): domain Bacteria; phylum UBA10199; class UBA10199; order JADFYH01; family JADFYH01; genus CAYPXN01. The sequence continues at coordinate 569 of CAYPXN010000109.1, forward strand.
GACTCTTTGTTTGGGTAAGGATATTGAAGGACTTCCTTTTGTGAGTGATTTGCAGAAGATGCCTCATTTGCTGGTGGCAGGTGCCACGGGTGCAGGTAAGTCAGTTTGTTTGAATGCGATTATTCTTTCGATGCTCTACAAGGCTACCCCGGAAGAAGTTCGTTTTATTTTTGTTGATCCCAAAATGCTTGAGCTTTCAATTTATCAGGGAATTCCCCATCTTCTTTTGCCAGTGGTGACCGAGCCCAAGAAAGCTGCAGTCTCTCTTCGTTGGGCAGTGGCGGAAATGGAAAGACGTTACAAGCTGATGTCGGATGCCCAGGTAAGAAATTTGGCAGGGTATAATAAAAAAATTGAAAAAGGTTTGCTCAAAGATCAGGTAATTCCTCTGCCTCCAGGTGTGGAAGGTGAGCCGATGAAACACGATCAAAAACTTCCTTTTATTGTGATTGTCATTGACGAATTGGCCGACTTGATGATGGTGGCAGGCCGTGAAGTGGAAGAATATATTACACGTCTTGCTCAAATGGCGCGTGCTGCAGGAATTCATTTGATTTTGGCAACGCAACGACCTTCTGTTGATGTTATTACCGGAATCATTAAGGCAAATTTTCCTGCGCGTATTTCTTTTAAGGTTTCTTCTGCGCACGACTCCAGAACAATTCTTGATACAATCGGGTCAGAACATCTTCTGGGAATGGGGGATATGCTTTTTCTTCCTCCGGGAATTGCAAAGATATTGCGCGTGCACGGTGCCTTCGTTTCGGATTCAGAAGTAACCCGTGTGGTGGAACATCTCAAGAAACAGGGTAAACCCATTTACGATGAAAGTATTCTCAACTTTAAAGATACCAAAGAAACTGCAGAAGTGGATGATGTGGATGACGAACTTTATGATCAGGCGGTTGCAATTGTCACAGAAACCCGCCAGGCATCTATTTCCATGGTTCAGAGAAGACTTCGAATCGGATATAATCGCGCCGCTCGTTTGATTGAAAAAATGGAAGCTGCGGGAATTGTGGGTCCGGCAGATGGAGCAAAGGGGAGAGAAGTTCTCGTCTCAAATTTTTCTGAGGGGTAACTTCCTGATAAAAGCCCATCTACTGCGTTGTTGCTTCGTCAGCAATGCTCATCCTCCTCAGGCGGACTGCGCTTGCCTTCCTTGCAACTGCCTTGAAGCTGGAGCCTTTCTCAGAAAGTTACAGACTGATGATCATGAAAAACTATCTGTTTATTTTTACTATTCTTCTTTTTCCTTCCCTTTGTTTCGCTTCTCTTACTGAAGAAGTGATCAAGCAAGTTCAATCCACTTACGATCAGGCTAATGATGTGAGTAGTGAATTTAATCAACAAGTTCTCATAAAAGCTCTTGAGAGAAAGGTGGAAAAAACAGGAAAAGCTTCTTTCAAAAAGCCGGGTAAATTGCGTGTAGAATATGAAGGAGATGACGGGAAACTTTATCTCTCGGACGGGAAAAAACTTTGGGTGTATGAAAAAGGGGACACCCAAGTGAGCGTTTATAAAGTGAGTCCACAGACCATGCCCGAAGAAGCTCTGGCTTTCTTGGGGGGCTTAGGAAATTTGCGAGCCCAGTTTCGGGTGAGTGGACTTTCAGAGAACGAGAAGAAAAGTATTACGGCGAATCCGAATTTGGATTGGTTGCTTTTGATCCCAAAAAACCCACAGAGTCAAATGGAAGAATTGTTGCTGGGTTTTGACAAGCAGGCACACACCGTTACAGAAGCCTATCTGAAAAATGAATCCGGAAATGCCAGCCATTATTTTTTCAAAAATGTAAAACTCAATTCAAATTTGCCGGATTCGGAATTTGTTTTTGACAAACCCAAAGGTGTGAAGGAAATCGCCCAGTAGTTTTTTACACCTCGAAAAACCCACACCTGTTGGTGCGAGAATTTCATTTCAGAATCTTTTCTAATTCAGGACTTCCTTTGATCTTCATTTCGATCTTGAGAGGGTTTTTCATGAGATAACCGAGTGAAGTTTTCCATCGAAGATTTCTGCCAAACTGTTCTTGGGCATTGGAAGAAATGACATCGGTAGGAGAAAAGAATTCAAAATTGATATAGATCATATTGAGAAAAATATCTCCCATATCATCGGAAAAATCCATTTGTCCATCTTTGGGAGCTTTTTTGACGGGCTTCTTGAGTAGTTCAGGAGTTGGTTTGAATTCACGTGTAATGACTATATTTCCTGATCCGTCCTTACGGACGAGATAAGGGCTATTTGAGAAAATTTTATCGAAGGCAGCTTGAGGCTTATCATCTTCTTTTTTGTCTGTGGTGGAAGCTTTGTCGAGAGTATCGAGAGCCTGATAAAGTTTGATGTTGTCGCGGATAGAGGAAAGTTCGAAATTGAGAGAAACCTGATTGAGTCCGTTCACTTTCTTTTCTTGTTCTCCCAAAAACTTGATACCTGCCACATTCGCCTGGGCAAGACCTTTGGCAATGTCCTCGGGTTTTTTGCCTTTTACATCGCTTTTGCTGTTTTTCTTGTCGTCAATATCAGGGACAAAAACAGAGAGATTGAGGAGGGTGGCCCCGTCCTCTTTCATTTGAACGACTTCATTAATTTCGATACAGGCCCCTTGAATGAAGAGAAGCAGCAAAGAATAGAGAAAAATGAGAGCAAATTTTGTCGTTTTCATAAGTTTGTCCTTTTTGGTAGGAGGAAATGATAAAAGAAACGTCTTTGGATGTCCAAGAAGTAATTATGACCGAGTCCGGATATCTGTCGAAGGCAGGTGGACGAGGAAATGGCATGAAATAGCCATGACAAAGAATTGGAAGGAGGATCGAAAATTATGCCAAGTTTTGATGTGGTGTCCGAATTAAATCTTCAGGAAGTAGATAACGCGGTCAACAATGCCATGAAAGAAATTACGACGCGTTATGATTTTAAGAATTCAAAAAGTGAAGTGAAGTTCGATAAAGATAAGCTCATTATGTTGGCCGAAGATGATTATAAGCAAAAAGCGGTCATTGATATTTTACAAAGCAAATTAGTGAAGCGAGGCATTCCCTTAAATGCCTTGGAAATCGGAAAATGGGAACCGGCGAGTGGTCAAACCCATCGTTGCGAAGTAAAATTGATTCAGGGCATTGCGACGGAGAAAGCAAAAGAAATCAACAAATTTATTAAAGAGAATAAATTTAAGGTAAATTCCCAAATTCAAGATGAAAAGTTAAGAGTCACTGGGAAAAGTCGAGATGAGTTGCAAGAAGTGATTGCTGCGCTCAAGTCCAAGAATTTCGGGCTTCCTCTCCAGTTCACTAATTTTAGGGATTAATTTTAAAGGCTCAGATAAGATAGGGGAATTATGGTTGTTTTTCCCCACAATGTGTTGGCGCTTGTTTCATTTATTCTCTGTCTTTTTTTCTTGCAGGGCGGATTTCTCTTTTTCTTTTTCTATTACAAAGTAAATCGTCTTCTTCAACTTTCCAGCAAGGAACATTTGTATTTTGCGATCATGTCTCTTGGGCTCTCTTTATATTCTTTCGGAGCCTGGCAAATTTATTCCACAACTTATGCAAGTGACTCTGCCTTTTGGCAACAGGTGCAATGGGTGGCAGGTTTGATTCTTTTCGTGTTTTTTGTGCTGTTTTCCGTCGAGTATCTGAAGCTTCAAATGAAAAGAATGCAGTGGGTGGTAATTCTTCCGAGCATATTTTTCATATTGTGCGCTCTCTTTGACAAATCTTTTTTAATAGGTCCTCCCGATTTAAAAGACTTTTCATTTTGGGGGAAATCCTATCAGCTTTATGAAATGGATATGGGAGTTGTTGCCCAGATTGCAGGATTTTGGATGGGCATCATCACCTTGTTACTCCTCTTTGTGTGGTTTTTTTATCTGACACAACATCGAAGTAAATTGAGGGCTGCAGCCATAGGGATTATCTTCCTGATTATTGCAGGTTTTAACGAGTTGTTCGTGAGTTTGCGTTATTACCGAAGCCCTTATATGTTGGAGTATGGTTTTTTTGTTTTCTCACTTTCCTTTTATTACCAGTTGTTCAGTGATTTTTTTGACTTGTATCGCGAGAATGAAGTCCGTGCGAAAAATCTGGAAGCCTTAAATGAAGAATCCCGTTTCTTTATCAATAGGGTTGCTCATGATTTGAGATCGCCCCTTTTGTCTATTGAAGGATTTGCGAGTTTTATCCAACAAGAATCCCATCATTTAAAAGAGAAACATAAAGATTATCTGGAAAGAATTCAGCGAAACTCGGCTCATATGATGAAATTGTTGGATGATTTGAAAGCCTTTATCCAGATAGGTGCGGCCCCTGAAGAGCTTGAAATATTTGATTTGCACGATTTTATTCAGGAGACGATTTCAGCATTTGAAATTCGTCTTGAAAATCTTAGGGTCCATAATCTTGTTTCAAAAGATTCGTACAAGGTCTATTTTTCTAAAAAAAACCTGACGAATATTTTTTCAAATCTTTTGGATAATGCCATCAAATATGCGGGAGAAGGAGAGCATCCTTTCATTGAAATATCTGCATTACAAAAGGGAAATAAAGTAGAAGTTTCTCTTAGGGATAATGGTCCCGGAATTGAGGAAGTTCATCAGAATAAGATATTCCAAACTTTTTATCGTGCAGATACCTGTAAACCCGGAAGTGGTATTGGTTTGTCTGCGGTTCAGAAAATTCTTGAGAATGCCGGTGAAAAGATTGGCGTGGACAGTTCTCCCGGCAAGGGATCTCGTTTCTTTTTTACTCTTCCTTTGGTAGAAAGTGAGTCATGAAAATATTTGATTTGAATAATAAAGCCCAATACCCAGGGGCTTCAGCTCCTTTTTATGAGGCGTATTTTTTGAAACTTCATTTGATTGAAGAAGGACTCGCTTTTTGGTTTCGTTATACTCTTCATTTCAATAAAGAAGGTGAACGACATGCGAGCCTTTGGGCTTTTGCCTTTGATGCAAAAAATCCAAGTCATGATCAGGGTTCTTTGGTGAATTACTCCTTAAATTCCGTAAAGCAGCATTTGAATCCTTTTGCTTTCGATCTGGGAGAATATTCTCTCAGCAATCATGCTTGCTCAGGGAGCGTTCAGGAGGCCTCTTGCTCCTTGCAATGGGATTTGCAATTTACGGGAATGGAAAATTCTCTCGAGCTTTTTCCTTATGCCTGGATGTATCGTACGAAGATTTTTCCAAAAACAAAATATGTTACAACGCGACCCTCGATATTTTTTTCAGGAAAAATCAAATGGAATGGAAAAGACTATTTTGTCAAAAATGCACCCGGAATGCAGTCTCACTTGTGGGGAACTCAACACGCCCAAAGTTTTTTGTGGGCGCATTCCAATATTTTTGCGGAAGATTCTGAGGCGGTTTTTGAGTTGGTGAGTCCTCGGGTTTATGTCGGGCCTTATCTCACTCCTCCTTTTCATTTTTTTTATATTAAAATGTTTGGCAAAGAATACTGTTTGAATTCTCCGGGTGTTTGGTTTCAGAAGGATATCCTGCGAGATTTAACAGAATGGAACTTCGATTTAAAACAGGGCAATCATCGATTTATTGGAGCAATCGGTGCAAACCCTGAACAATTTTTAGGAGTCCGCTATTCAGACCCCACAGGAGCTTATCGCTATTGCAATCATGCAGAATGGGCTATGGCGAGTATCGAACATTACGAAATGAAGAAGGGAAGATGGTGTTTGGAGGGGACTGTGAGCTCAAAAGCTACTACTTACGAGTGGCTTGACTCTTCACCCCATCCATCGGTAGGGGTGTCTGTTTTAGGATAGGTTTCCCCCTCTTTAAGATAAGAGGGGGTTAGGGGGGCGTTATGAAAGGATCACAACTCCTCCCAACCTCCTCTTCATCTGAAGAGGAGGAGATCAAGGAAGAATTTTATTGCATGCAGATTGCACAACAAAAAATTTTCGAAATATTGAAAAAGGTAGAAAAGCCAGGTCGTTACTTGGGCAACGAGGTAAACGCATGTCACAAGGATCTTTCTCAAGTAGATCTCAAGATTGCGCTGATCATGCCCGAAACTTATGAAATTGCTCAATCAAATCTGGGACTTCAGATTCTCTACGAAGTTGCCAATAAAATTCCCAATGTGGTGGCCGAACGTGTTTATGCACCTTGGGTGGATTTGGAAAAAGTATTACGTGAAGAGAAAGTTCCTTTGTTTTCTTTAGAGAGTAAAATTCCCCTCTCAGAATTTGACATTATTGGCATTAGTCTTCCTTATGAGCTTTCCTATACCAATATTTTAACCATGTTTGATTTGGCATCTATTCCGCGTTGGGCGAAGGATAGGAATTCTCTGTTTCCTCTGATTATCGGGGGTGGAAACCAGTCTTTTAATCCCGAACCCATTGCAGATTTTTTTGATGCTTTTGTGGTGGGCGATGGCGAAGAGGCTTTGGTAGAAATTATCGGAAAGATTTTAAAATGGAAAGAGGGTGTCATTGCGAGTCCTGCGAAGCAGGGCGCGGCAATCTCGAGAGTATACTCGAGGGATCGCCACGTCACTGAAGCTCCTCGCGATGACAAATGCGATCTGCTACGAGAATTGTCTTCTATCCGCGGTGTATACGTCCCTTCATTTTTTGATATTAAATATAAAGAAGATCATACGATTGCAGCAATTCAACCTCTGTATCCTGATTACAAAGAAATTCGAAAAGCGATTGTAAAAGATTTGAATGAAGCACCTTTTCCGGTGAGTCCGGTGTTTCCCGCCATAAAAACTATCCATGATCGTTTGGCGGTGGAAGTCCAAAGAGGCTGTGTCAGATCCTGCCGTTTTTGTCAGGCAGGTTATATTTATCGTCCCGAACGTCAGCGTTCTCCCGAAAAGGTTTTGGAATTAATTGATGAAGCGATGGGAAAAACAGGTTCCGAAGAAATATCGCTCTTGTCTCTTTCGGTCGGAGATTATGGCTGCTTGGTTCCCTTGGTAAAAGAATTATTCGACCGTTATGAAAAGAAAAAAGTATCGATTTCACTTCCCGCAACACGTACCGATACTTTTTCTCCCGAAGTAATTCAGCAAGTGAAGCGTGTTCGTAAAACCGGTTTTACGATTGCACCGGAAGCGGGAACTCCCCGAATGCGTCGGGTGATTAACAAGGGTAATTCGCGCGAAGATTTATATAAAACCGTTGAGAATATCTTTAGTGAAGATTGGCAGCTAATTAAGTTCTATTACATGTGTGGTTTGCCATTTGAAACCGAAGAAGATTTGGCAGGAATAGTCGAAGAAGGTCATGGGGCTTTGCAAATTGGAAGAAAATATTCTCGTCGCGTGGCGATTAATCTCAATGTTTCGCCTCATGTGCCCAAACCTTTTACTCCTTTTCAGTGGGAAGCCCAGGATTCGATCGAAACGACCCGAAAAAAGATCTACTTTCTTAAAGATCGCATTCGTGATAGGGGAATTCACTTCAAGTACCATGATTTTGAACAGAGTTATCTGGAAGGGGTATTTGCCCGCGGAGATCGTCGTCTTGCGAAAGCTATTGAACGAGCCTGGGAATTGGGATGTCGTTTCGATGGATGGGATGAGTTCTTTGATTTGAAAAAATGGAAACAGGCATTTGAGGAAACAGGAATAGATCCGGATTTTTATGTTACCCGCGAACGAAGCAAGGAAGAAATTCTTCCTTGGGATCATTTGTTTGTGGATTTGAAAAAAGAATTTTTGTGGCAAGAAAGAGAAAGGTCGCGACAAGAAGCCTTCACACATGATTGTTCCGTAGATAAATGCACGGTGTGTGGAATTTGCGACTATAAAAAGATTCAAGATATTAACTACAAGATTAACCCGGAAAACGGGGCGACTCTTCGTTATACGACGAGAGGACGTAAACTCTCTGAGCTGGATGAGCTTGTTCGTCAGCCTTGGAGAAAGAAACAAGATTCGTCATTGCGAGCGACTGAAAGGAGCGCGGCAATCCCGGGAGTGCAATCGCGGGATCACCAAGCCGGTTTCCAGCCTCCTCGTGATGACATCCAATTAGGAGAAAAAAATTTAACAGAGGAGAGTCGGGAGAATTCTGCGACTTCTTTCTCAAAGGTTTTTACAGTGCATCGTTGCCAGTTCACCAAGACGGGTGAGGCAGCCTTCCTGTCCCATCTTGAAATTATGGGGGTTCTGAAGCGTGCTTTGTCACGCACGGGGGTGAAACTTCGATTTTCGGAAGGATATCATCCTCAACCCAAACTGGCTTTGGGTCAGCCGACTCCCACGGGAGTGGAAAGTTTATCGGAGTATTTTGATATTGAAATCGAGGGAGAACTTGATTTCGATTTTGTTTCTCGGATGAACCAAACACTGCCGAGAGGACTTGAAGTTCTCAATGCAGTAAAATTGCAAACGGGAACTCCCTCTATCTCCGCGAGCATGGTGGGAATTGTTTGGAAGGTGGATTTGGGATATTGTTATCCCGGCGGAAGAGAGGCGCTCGAAGAGCGGCTTCGCTGGATGAAGTCCCAATCCCAATTGTTTGTGACTCGTCGGCGTGAAAAAGGAAGCAAAGAGGTGGATATTCGACCTTACCTTGATTCGGTCGAGTTGCTTTCAGAAGATTGTTTGTCTATTGTGACGAAAGTTTCCCCTCAAGGCTCCGCACGACCCCAAGAGATTCTGCAACATCTACTAGAAAAACCTGAAGAGAAGATGATGAAACGCATTCGCGTGACGAAGTTGAATTCCCTGCATCAATAGATATGTCAAAAGAATTAATTGTGAACGTTACCGGCGATGAAGCCCGTGTAGCTTATTTGGAAAACGGAGTACTTTCCGAGGTTTTTGTAGAACGCTCCAAGGATGTGGGAATAGTGGGCAACATCTACAAGGGAAAAGTACAACGTGTTTTACCGGGAATGAATGCGGCCTTTGTGGAAATCGGCCATGAGAAGGCGGCATTTCTTTATGTGACGGATTTCAGCCAAGAAATAAAGGATGTTGAAGAAGATGAGGATGAAAATCCCGCTGAAAATAATCCTTCCCCTGAAGTAACGGATGAAATTTCGGTTTCAGAGCCATTGGAAGAGATGCCAGAAGATGTTCTTCCTCCGGAAGAGATGGAAGATGAGGATGAAAATTCTTCTGAAGGTAAGCCAGCTATCAGGAGACGTTATCGTTGGGGAGGACGAGCGCCTATTCAGAATCTTCTCAAACCCGGCCAGGAAATTTTGGTTCAGGTGACACGAGCTCCCCTGGGAACAAAGGGGGCACGGATTACATCCCATATTTCGATTCCCGGACGTTATCTGGTTTTTATGCCTACCTGGAACAAGTTGGGAGTTTCGAAAAAAATCGGTACTTTTGAGGAAAGAAAAAGACTTCGAGAAATTTTAAGAAAACTCAAGCCTGAGCGCGGAGGTTTTATTGTCAGAACCGCTGCAGAAGGAGCCTCAGCAGAGGAACTTGAAAAAGATGTAAATTTTCTGGTGAAAGTTTGGGGAGATATTCTCAAAAAAAGCGATCCAGCCAAAGCCCCTGTGTTGGTTCAGCCGGAGTTGGATGTGTTGTTGAGGGCAATTCGTGATTTGTATGGTTCGGGAATAGATAAGATCGTGATTGATGATAAGAATGAGTTTGAAAAAATCAAGCAATTCGCAGAACATTTTACTCCCGAATTAAGTGATCACATTCATCTTCATTCAGAAGCGGTGCCCGTGTTTGACCGTTATGGAATTGAGTCGGAACTCAATCGGGCATTGGGAAAAAAAGTTTGGCTAAAAAGTGGCGGTTACCTGATTATTGAACAGACCGAAGCGTTAACCACGATCGATGTGAATACAGGACGATTTGTGGGTAAGAAGAGTCTGGAAGAAACCATTCTTAAAAATAATCTCGAGGCAGTATCAGAAATTGCCTATCAGTTGAGAATCCGAAACTTGGGTGGAATTATTATTCTCGATTTCATCGATATGGAAAAAAGGGGTAATCGAAATGCGGTTTACAATGCCTTGATGGAAGCGTTGAAAGGGGACCGAGCTAAAACCACCATTACCAAGATTAGTGATTTGGGTTTGATTGAAATGACTCGTAAAAGAGCCAGAGAGAGTTTGTCTCGGCTTTTATGTGAAGGATGTCCCTATTGTGAGGGGCGAGGTTATGTAAAGTCACCGATAACGGTAGTTTATGAGATTTTTCGCCAAATTCGCCGAGAAGCGACCTATTTTGGAGACAAAAAGGTCAATTTATACGTCAATCCGAGGGTTTTTGCTCTATTATTGAATGGAGAAAGAGGGGAGCTGGAAGTTTTGGAGAAGAAAATAGGAAAGAGAATTGAAGTTCAATCCAAAGAAAACTATCATATTGAACAGTTTAACTTGGAGTTTTAGTGTAAGAATAGATCTCTCTTCCTCGAGCAGAGGGGAATTTGATCGAACAATGTGAGAAAATGCTGGCCGAGGTCTTCTTGATAAATCTCTTGACGTCTGGGTGGAGGCAGTATAAAAAGCCCAACCTCGCAAAACTAAAGGATTTTATATGTACGCAATTATTCAAACTGGTGGAAAGCAATATAAAGTAAAAGAAGGCGATCGTTTGAAGGTGGAAAAAATCCCCGGAGAAGAAGGTCAGGCCGTTAATTTCAAAAGAGTGTTATTGTTAAGTAACAATGAAGATATTAAAGTGGGAACTCCTTTGTTGGACAATGCCAGTGTGGAAGCTGAAATTTTGAAAAACGGGAAAGATAAAAAGATTCTTGTTTTCAAAAAGAAGCGTCGTAAAGGTTATGCCAAAAAACAAGGGCATCGTCAGGAATTTACGGAAGTAAAAATTTTAAAAATTCAAGCATAAGAGGGTAGGGGCGCAGCATACTGCGCCCGTACGAGATGTATGGCAACAAAGAAAGCGGGCGGTTCGTCCAAAAACGGAAGAGATTCGAATGGCCAGCGCAGAGGCGTAAAAAGCTTCGGTGGTCAACATATTCATGCAGGTACGATTATTGTAAGACAAGTCGGAACCAAGATTCATCCAGGTCTTAATGTGGGCGTGGGTAAAGATTGGACCTTGTTTGCAAAAATCACTGGCGTGGTGAAATTTGAACGTTTGGGTCGTGATCGTAAAAAGGTGAGTGTATTGCCTTTGGAAGCACAGGCCTAAATTTCTTTTATAATTTTGTTTTTGATATAGAATGATGCCTCTAGGAAACTAGAGGCATTTTTATTTTATGCGTTTTATCGACGAAGCGAAAATTTTTCTCAAGGCGGGCAACGGTGGAAATGGTTGTATTTCTTTCCGTCGTGAAGCCCATGAACCTCACGGAGGACCCGATGGCGGTGATGGGGGACGTGGCGGGAGCATTGTTTTTAGGGCAAATCCCCAGCTGTCGACTCTTGCCGATTTTCGTTATCGTCGTGAATTCAAGGCGGAGCGTGGTGAACATGGTCGCGGAAAAGACCAGTATGGTAAATCCGGGAACGATGTAATTATTCAAGTGCCGGTCGGTACGATTATCAAGGATGAGGAGAGTGACGAAGTTTTAGTAGATCTTTCGAATCCTGGTGAGGAATTTGTAGCGGTGAAGGGCGGTCGCGGAGGGAGAGGAAACATCCATTTTAAAAGTTCAACCAACCGTGCCCCACGCCGTGCAGATCCCGGTGAAGCAGGTGAAGAACGTCATGTAACTTTAGAACTGAAACTTTTGGCAGACGTGAGTTTGATTGGAAAACCCAATGCGGGAAAATCGACTTTGCTTTCGGTGATTACCCATGCGCGTCCCAAAATTGCAGATTATCCTTTTACCACTCTCACTCCGGTGTTGGGAGTGGTCGAAGGAGTTCAAATTCCGGGTAAAGGTTGGAAAGAGCTTCCTTCTTTTACGGTGGCAGATATTCCAGGTCTGATTGAAGGAGCACATGCAGGGGCGGGTTTGGGTCATCAATTTTTGAAACACATTGAACGGACCCGAGTATTTTTGCATTTAATTGATGCTTCCGATGAAACGCAGGATGTTCTTGAGGCTTACGAAGAAATCCGAAAAGAACTGAAGGCCTATAATCCTGCTTTCATGAAAAGGCCGGAATGGATATTATTGAGTAAGATTGAAATCGCTCAGGATAAAAAGCTTTTGCAGAAAATCAAAAAGACTTTCGAGAAAAAAAAGAAAAAAGTGTTTTTAGTTTCCTCTGCAACCGGTGAAGGTTTGAAAGACTTGGTGCAAGAATTGGCGGAGTTTTTGAAGAGGTAGGGGCGCAGCATGCTGCGCCCGTACAAAATCAAAATGAATCGTTTAAAATATCGTTCTCTCATCAAAAAATCAAAAATTTGGGTGATCAAGATTGGCAGTTCCATTCTTACTCAAAGCAAAGGAGCTCCCGATCCTAAAGTTTTTGCACGCCTTGCAAAGGAAGTAGCCCAACTCCGAAAATCCGGGAAAAAAGTGATTCTCGTTTCTTCCGGCGCCATTGCGTGCGGCATGCATAAGATGAGTTTGAAAAAGAAGCCGACTCACATTGCCCAGAAACAAGCTATTGCAGCGGCGGGCCAGATCAAACTGATGGATTTATATGCGGATGTTTTTGCAAAGCATCGCTTAGGCATTGCCCAAATTCTTTTGACCAAAGAAGATATTGTGAATCGTGGACGTTCACTGAATGCTCGTCATGCCATTCATGAATTGCTCCGCTACGGGTTTATTCCCATCATCAATGAAAACGATACAGTTGCGGTCGATGAAATCAAGGTGGGAGATAATGATAATTTGTCTGCCTATGTGGCACATTTAGCAGAAGCGAATTTGCTGGTGATTCTTACAGATCAAGAGGGAGTTTATACGGGCGATCCTCGTGTGAATAAAAAAGCCCAGAAAATTTCCCTGATTGAAAATATTAATAAAAAGATTCGTAATCATGCTTTTGATACAAAAGGTAAAAGTACGACAGGTGGAATGATTACAAAAATTCAGGCCGCCGAGAAAGCAGCTCGTTTTGGGGTGGTTACGGTGATCGCCTCCGGTAAAAAAGCCGGAACTTTAACTGCCATTGCAGGGGGAAAAGAAGAAGGAACCTTGATTCTTCCAAGGAAACGGTAGTGATGCAGTTTCCTTTCGTGTTCCCTCGGATTCGCCGTAAGGGACCCCATTTAATTATTTTGAGAGGGTTTTTAATTTTTATATCGTGATTTTTGCAGCTCACTCGTCCACACTTAAGGAAACCGCATCACTACCTGAAAAATCCCCTACTTGACCCTTTTGATTTCATTATTTAAGCTAAGAAAATGTCTAGAAACATCGTCGAAATTGCAAAAAAGGCCCGCGAAGCCTCCTTTTATGGAGCGAAACTGACTCGTCCCCAAAAAGATGCCGTCCTTGAAAAAATGGCGGAAGCTCTGCTTGCTCAGCAAGATCGAATTATTGCGGAAAATGAAAAAGATGTGGAAGCCGGAAAAAAGAAAGGGCTTTCCGCAGCGATGATTGATCGTTTGGTACTTAATGCAAAACGTATACAGGAAATGGCCAAGGGAGTACGAGAAATTGCGGCTTTGAACGATCCGGTTGGTGAAATTGTGAAAGGCTGGGTGCGGCCCAACGGAATTCGCGTCGAAAAAGTGCGCATTCCTTTGGGAGTGATTGGGATTATTTATGAGTCCCGTCCGAATGTGACGGTGGATGCCGCTGTACTTTGCTTGAAATCGGGCAATGCGGTGGTTTTGCGCGGCGGTTCGGAAGCTATTCATTCCAATTTGGTTTTGGGTGAAATTTTAAGAGAAGTTCTCAAAGAATCTAATGTTCACCAGGATTTGATTCAAGTGGTTCCCGTGACAGACCGTGAAGCGATGAAAGAATTGCTTTTACAGGATAAATATATCGATTTGATTATTCCCAGAGGGGGAGAATCCCTCATGCAGTTTACCCGCGAACATTCGAAAATACCGGTTGTGAAACATGACAAGGGAGTTTGTCACCTTTTTGTGGATCATAATGCAGACCTGGATATGGCTGAAAAGATTGCTATTAATGGAAAGGTCCAGCGTCCGGGTGTTTGTAATGCTTTGGAGACGATGCTCGTGGATGAAAGAATTGCGCATTCTTTTTTGCCTCGCATGATTGCTACTTTCCAGAAGCTAGGTGTGGAAGTGCGAGGTTGTGAAAAGACGCAAAAAATTGTTTCCGGAATTACGCCAGCAAAAGAAGAGGATTGGCCTGCAGAATATTTGGAGCTCATTATTGCCATCAAGGTGGTGAAAAATTTGGATGATGCCATTGATCATATTCAGAAATATGGATCTCTTCACACTGAAACTATTGTGACAAATGATGAGAAGAATGCGGAGCGCTTTTTGCGTGAGCTGAATTCTTCAGCGGTGATGGTAAATGCTTCGAGTCGCTTCAATGACGGAGGTCAGTTGGGTCTTGGAGCGGAAATCGGAATTTCAACGACTAAATTGCATGCCTTCGGACCCATGGGTCTTGAAGAATTGACTGCGCAAAAATATGTAGTGCGCGGAGAAGGACAGGTAAGAGAATAGTGGACTCTTTAAAACTCGCCCAAAAAATTGCGGATCTCGCTTCAGAAGTAAAAGCAATCGACATCAAAATATTGGATCTCCGAAAATTTTCGAGTTTCACCGATTTTTTTGTCGTTTGTTCCGGAACTTCAGACCGTCAAATTCGAGCGATTGCCGATAAAGTCATTTTGGATCTCAAAAAGGAGAATGTAAGGCCCATGTCTTCCGAAGGTTTTGAACAGGGCGATTGGATTCTTGTCGATTATGCGGACGTGGTTCTTCATGTGTTTGGTGAAGAGGCCCGCAAACATTATGATCTGGAAGGTTTTTGGAACCGGGTTCCTTCTCTGTCGGGTGAGAAAAAGCCCAAAAAGAAATCGGTAAAAAAGAAACCTGTCAAAAGCAAATCAAAAGGGAAGTCAAAAGCAGCTCGTGGGAAAAAGCCTGTAAAACTTAAAGCTTCTTCCAGTAAAAAGAAGAAAAAATGAAAATTCGTATTCTCGCGGTTGGGCGACTCAAGAACCAAAATTTCTATCAAGGAATCCAGGATTATTTAACCCGCCTTAAAAATTTTGTTCATGTGCGTATTGAGGAAGTTCGTGATTTTCCCCTTCGTAAGGGCATGTCTGCCAAGATTGTCAATGATCAGGAAGGGGAATTTCTAAAAGAAAGATTGAAAGAGGATTCCTTTTACGTGGTGTTGGATGTGAAGGGGAAACAAAAAAGTAGTGAAGAATTTTCAGAGCTTGTTGCCAAGTGGGAAAACACTTCTGTGAAGGAAGTGACTTTTATTTTGGGAGGGGCTTTTGGTGTTTCCGAAGAACTTCTACGCAATGCACGCGAGAAAATTTCCCTTTCGAAGATGACTTTCACTCATGATATGGCCCGCCTTCTTTTGTGTGAACAAATTTACAGAGCTTATACCATTCTGCGCGGTGTGCCTTATCATCATGGATGAGAGTTGATTCGCGTCTTAAAAATAGTTAGAACCTAATTATGACAAAAAGCCCCTTAGTCTTAATCATCCTCGACGGATTTGGCGAGCGCGCCGAAAAAAAAGATAATGCGATCAAACTCGCAAAAACACCGAATCTCGATTCTTTTTACAATAATTACCCACACACCTTGATAGATGCCTCTGGAACTGCAGTGGGTTTGCCTCATGGTCTCATGGGAAATTCAGAAGTTGGCCATTTGACGATGGGCGCAGGTCGTATTGTGCTGCTGGGTCTTACACGCATTTATGCAGCGATTGGAGATGGAAGTTTTTTCAAGAATGACGTGCTTCTTGCAGCGATGAGTGCCGCAAAAAAAAATAAATCCGCATTGCATTTGATGGGTTTGGTTTCCGATGGTGCGGTGCATTCTCATCAAGATCATCTCTATGCCTTGCTCAAGATGGCGAAAGACCAAGGCGTTGAAAAAGTTTTCATCCATTGTTTTATGGATGGTCGGGATACCGCCCCCAAGCTCGCCGATGTTTATATTGCCGATCTTGAAAAAGAAATTCAGGAAATTGGAATTGGAAAAATTGCGAGCATTTCTGGCCGTTACTATGCCATGGATCGTGATAAACGTTGGGACCGCATTCAGCTTGCTTATGAAGCGATGGTGGAAGGAAAAGGTCGTGTGGCTTCGTCTCCTCAAGAAGCTGTGAAAATGGCTTTTGAAAAAGAGGAAGGGGATGAGTTCATCATTCCGACGGTGATCATGGAAAATGTAGGGGTGGCTCCCCGTGGCCACCCAGGGCAGGCACAGGGACCTGCCCCTACAGGAATAATCTCAGACAACGATGCAGTTATTTTCTTCAATTTCCGAGCAGACCGTGCGCGTGAAATGAGTAGAGCTCTCACTCAAAAAGATTTTGACGGGTTTCAAAGAAAAGTTTTCCCAAAGCTTTCTTATTTTGCCTGCTTTTCTGAATACGATGCCACTTTGAATTTGCCCGTGGCATTTCCCAAAATTGATATTCGTGAAACTTTCCCGGAAATCATTTCTCAGAAAGGCCTCAAGCAGCTCCGCATTGCGGAAACGGAAAAATATGCTCATGTTACTTTTTTCTTTAGCGGGGGAGTGGAGCCAGTTTATCCAGGAGAGGATCGGGCCTTAATTCCTTCGCCCAAAGAAGTAGCAACTTACGATCAAAAACCTGAGATGAGTGCTCGAGGAATTACAGAAGAATTGCTCAAGCGTTTGCAGAGTCATCAGTATGATTTTGTGATCTGCAATTTTGCGAATCCGGACATGGTAGGTCACACTGGAAAATTGGAAGCAGCGATCAAAGCCGTTGAAGTGGTGGATGAGTGTTTGGGGAAAGTAGTGAAAGAAGTGCTTTCTCAAGACGGTACCGTGGTAATTACGGCGGATCATGGAAATTGTGAGAAGATGAAGGATGAGACAGGCCAGCCTCATACTGCCCATACGATTGAACTTGTTCCTTTTATTTTGATTGGGGAAAAATTTAAGTCGGCTCATTTGCGAAAAGGCGGCGGGCTTCCTGATATTGCCCCCACCCTTTTGAAAGTTTTGGGTCTTCCTCAGCCGAAAGCAATGAGTGGGAAGAGTTTGATTACTTTATAAGCTGAGAAGACATATTTTCTTTCGCTTTATGTTTTTCGATGAATCCGCCATCGAAAAACAAGCCAGATCCGGCATGAGGTTGTGGATTGCGGATGAAGAGTATGCCGGCTCTGAAGCCGCTCAAGAAAACATGTCTTCTCAGCTTGTATAAAAATGAAAACGAATACTTCCAAAATCCTTTCCTATTTTTTCCCAGAAACCTGTTTGGCTTGTCATGAAGTTTTTCCTTTTGGAGAAGAAAAAGAATTTTGTGAAAGCTGTCAAAAAGAAGTTTGTTATTTGAGTGATTCCATTTGTAAAGTTTGCGGAGAAGATCTTCAAAACCCTGATTTGAGAGATTCCCTTTGTGGTGATTGCCTTCAAAATCTTCCTCCCTTTCAGTGGGCAAGATCCCTGTTTGAACTGAGTCCCGTTCTTTCAAAGATTCTTTATTCATTTAAATATTCTGCGGATGAAACGGCTCTTTCCTGGATGGGAAATGCAATGTCACAGTATTTGAATCGTTATTTTCAGGATCTCCGCTTTGATTGTCTGATTCCAGTTCCCTTGCATTCTTGGAGATTGTTACGTCGGGGTTATAATCAGTCTCTTCTGTTGGCAAAGGAACTTGCAAGAATCCGAAATGAAAAATTGGATTATCAAAATCTCATCAAGAAAAAGTCCACCATTGCACAGTCGACACTTTCCAAGAAAGAGAGAATGAAAGAGCTTAAGGGAGCATTTTTGCTTAAGCATTCTTCGGAATTTGAAGGAAAAAACGTTTTATTAGTAGACGATGTTTACACAACCGGCTCTACTGTAAGAGAGTGTGCGTCGCTTTATAAAAAAGCAGGCGCTGAAGTGTATGTATTGACTTTGATGCGAGCTCCTCTTGAAGGGGAGAAGGGGCAAGAATGACGAAAGATTATCTCGAAATTGCAAAAAAAGCGGCTTTGGCTTCGGGTGAAATTCAGATGGAGTATCTCCATCAGGAAAAAAAAGTGGAGTTTAAGGGTGCCATCAATCTGGTGACTCATGTTGACAAGCTTTGTGAAAAAGAAATCGTTTCGATGATTCAAGGTGCTTTTCCTTCTCATGACATTATGGCGGAGGAAGGAACGGGCGTTCGCAAGCATTCCGATTACAAATGGGTGATTGATCCACTCGGTGGTACGACGAACTATGCTCATGCTTATCCTCTGTTTTGCACTTCGATTGCTTTGGAATATAAAGGTGAGATCGTTGTGGGTGCAGTTTATGAACCCAACCTCAAAGAATTATTTTTGGCGGAAAAAGGTAAGGGAGCCACTTTGAATGACAAAAGGATCCATGTTTCAAAGACATCAAAATTGGATCAGGCTCTTTTGGCAACCGGATTTGCCTACAATGTGAAAGAAGTCAAAAATAACAATCTCAATCATTTTTCAAATTTTATCTTGAATGCACGGGCAGTGCGCCGTGATGGAGTTGCTGCGGCCGATTTATGCTACTTGGCCATGGGTCGCTTTGACGGATTTTGGGAGCTAGAATTGCAACCCTGGGATTTAGCCGCCGGATTTTTGATGGTTCAAGAGGCGGGAGGAATGGTGACGGATTTTCGCTACAAGCCTTTCAATATCTATATGAAGGAAGTTTTGGCCTCGAATTCTCTGATTCACAAGGATATGGCTCGTGTATTAAAATTACCTTAGACGGTTGCCGAGAAAAGCCATCTGCTGCGTTCCCTTGCTCACTCGCAATCCTCACGTACCATCATAAGTACGCTGCGGTTGCTCGCTCGAAGGCGCCTTGTAGCTGGACTTTTCTCGTCAACCTTTGGATATTTATGCCCAAACCAGAAACCAAAATTTTGCGTCTCCAAAAGGCACTCGATCTGATCTCTGCGAAAGATTATGAGAGCGCAGAGCTAGAGATTAAATCGGCTATCGAAGAAGCAGAACAAAAAAAGGATATCTTGTCTGAAGGCCTTTTATATTCCACCTTGGGTTTACTCTTCAAACTTCAAAAAGATTTTAAAACTGCCTGGAAACATTATGAAAAAGCCGAAAAGTTGTTGCCGGATGATCCTGCGATTAAATTAATTTCTGCACGTTTGCTTGTGGAAATTTTTGGCCAATATGATTCTGCCCTCAAAAAAGCCGACAAAGTTTTAAAAATTGCACCCCATGAGGGTGTTTTTGCTCATCAGGCTCACATTACCAAGGGTTTGGTTTATTTGAAAAAAGGGGACAAGAAAAAGGCCCAGGAAGAACTACAACTCTCGATGGCGCATGATTTTGAAAACTTGGGATCTGTTGGAAATATAGATTTTAAATTGATTGAAGCTCTTTTGAAGAAACAAACTGCTTTGGAAGATTGCTTTGCCTACCTCAAAAAAGCCCTCGCCTTTGCGCAGAAGACGGAAGAGAAGAAATATATTCAGTTGATTCAGAGATTGATTGAAGGTTTTCCAAAGGAAAAAAATAACTCTATTCTTTAGGCACTTCCAATTCTGCCGATTCTTTTTCGTATTCTTCTTCGTGTTTTTTGAAAAAGCGATAGACCCAAACGATAAAAATTCCGATGGCGATTCCGATAACCAGGGCAATCCAATGTTCCAGCCTTTTTAGCCAGTAGAGCACTTGATCAATTCGATCTCCAAAATAATAACCCAGAAAACATACGAAAGAAACGGACAGGCTTGCTGCAATTCCGTTGAAAAGCAAGACCCGTCGAAAGGGAATTTTAAATGCACCCGAGCTGAGGAAAATGGTGGATCGCAATCCTACCATGAATCGTCCGAAGAAAAGGGTTCTGTTCCCATAACGATGAAAATAGTAATTGATGGCCTTCACACGTTTGGGTGAAAAAAACCAAGTGAGTCTTTTGTGTGAAATAATATCTTTTCCAAAACGTCGTCCTACCCAATAGAGAACAAAATCTCCCGAAATAGCTCCTATATAGACTGTAATAAAAGTAGGGAGCAATTCTGTTTGTCCGATATGAGCCAAATAACCGGCAATCACAATCACGAGATCTTCTGGAATAGGCAGACCCATCCCGCAAAGCAGGAGTAAAACAAAAAAACCTATATAGTGAAAATGACTCAAATAATGTAAATAGTGATCCATTGGGAATGAGCTATGCCATAGATTGTTTGGCTCGACAACCCTTCGCTGAAAGAGAGGGCGTATGATTTAGATCATACTCATGATTGCTCCCCTCATTTAGGAGTAAAAATAGAAAAAACCATGAATAGCGAGCAATTGAGACAACAAAATTTTAGCAAAGATGTTTCCGCAGATCCTATTTATTGTGTGCATTGCGGAAATAGGGTGCCTCTTTCGCATTTACCTTTTGTAAAGAATGAGCAGGAAGCCTTCTGTTGTGTCGGTTGTGAAACGGTTTACAGGGTTTTGAATTCGAAAGGCCTCTCTTATTATTATGAATTGAAGAAAAAGAGTGAGAATTTTTCTCCTTCCCGTCCTGCGAGTCCTTCCCAGGAATCTTATCAATATCTTGATGATCCCGAATTTTTGAAAAACTATTCAAAGACTTCCAACTGTCTCGAGTTTTATTTGGAGGGAGTCCACTGTGTGGCCTGTTTGTGGTTGGTGGAAAAACTTCCTGAAATTGTAGAAGGTGTGGAAAGCGCCACTCTAGATTTAAGCAAGTCTCTTGCAAAAATTTCTCTCAAGGAGGGAGGGGCTTTTTCAAAAGTTGCCCAAGAGTTGAATGAAATGGGCTACCGTCCTCATCCCATACGTACAGACGAAGAAGTGGAACAACTTCAGAAAAAAGAAAACCGATCTATGTTGGTTAAATTGGGGCTAGCTGCTTCCTGTACCGGGAATCTGATGTTGATGGCAGTATCTCTTTACGGAGGTGCCAGTGGAAACTGGGCAGAACTGTTTCGCTGGGTCAGCCTTTTTTTGTTTTTGCCAATTCTTTTCTATGCGGCGACCCCCTTTTATAAAAGCGCCTGGTCTGCGATTCAGGGTAAAAGTTTGTCGATTGATGTGCCCATCGTGGTAGCAATTTTGATTGGCTCTCTGGTCAGTGTTTGGAATTTACGAGATCCTTCCCTTCCCATTTATTTTGATTCTCTTTCCGCCCTCGTTTTTCTCCTGCTGGCGAGTCGTTATGTTTTGAAAAGAATTCAGCAGGGAGTGTTATCTTCTTCACATCTTCTGCATTTTCTAAGTCCTTCTTTGGCACGCCTCTGGGATGATGAAAAAAAGGAGAGCAGAGAGGTGAGGGTGGATAGTTTGAGAAAAGGGGATTGGATTGAGGTTCTGGCAGGTGAGGCAATTCCGGTGGATGGAAGAGTGGTTTGGGGGAGAAGTCATGTGAATGTGGCCTTGCTGACAGGAGAATCCCTACCTCAAGAAGTGGAAATAGCCTCGGAAGTTTTTTCAGGAACTGTGAATCAAGATGCTCGTATTCTCATTGAAGTTTCGGAAGTGGGCTACAAAACCCGTCTGGGAGAAATTCTGATAAAAGTAGATGAAGGTTCGCTTCAAAAGGCAAGAATTGTGACGGTAGCGGACCGCCTGTCGAGATATTTTGTGGCAGGGGTTTTGTTTTTAGCCTTCGTTGTGATTTTAACCCATCTGGATCATTTTTGGGGAGAAGGGCTGACTCGCGCTTTGGCTCTCGTGATTGTGACCTGTCCTTGTGCCCTGGCTTTGGCGACTCCTTTGGCAATGAGTGTTTCGCTCGGCAAAGCTGCGCGAAGCGGCATGTTAATCAAGGGAGCGGATACGCTTGAAAAACTCAGTAATGTGAAAAGTGTTTTTCTGGACAAAACCGGCACGCTTACCGAAGGACGTTTTGAAGTTTTACGTTGGGTAGAAATGGTGGAAGATCTTGCCGTAAAAAAAGCGGTTTTTATTTTGGAGTCCCGCTCGAAGCATCCGATCGCAGAAGCCTTGTGTCGTTATATGAGTCCCATCTTGGGATATGCTCATCCAGAAGATCTGGGACTGGAGGTCGAAAATTTTAGGGAAAATCTTGGTCGGGGAGTGGAAGGGACGGTGTTGGGCCATCATTACGAAATCAAAGCTCTTCATTTGAATACAAAATCTTCTTCTGCTTTCAACGCCTTGGAAACGCGCATTGGGGTTTGGCGAGATAATCAGTTGCTTGCACAGGGAAGTTTGGGAGATCGCATTCGTCTCGATTCCAAGAAAGCCGTGGAAGAAATGCGTAATTTGGATCTGGTTCCCTATATTCTTTCGGGCGATCAAGCCCTGGCAGTGGAGAAAGTGGGTGAATATCTTGCTATTCCGTATTGTCAGCGGGTGTATGCGGCCTCTCCGGAACTGAAAGAAAGTATTGTAAAACAAAAAAGTGATGCCTTGATGTTGGGAGATGGTGCCAATGATGCCATTGCCTTGGCCTCGGCCTATGTGGGTGTCGCCGCCCATGGAAGTATGGAAGTGAGTTTGAGAGCAGCGGATGTCTATCTTTCGGAATCAGGAGTAATGCCTGTCGTTAACCTGGTTGTTCTTTCACGGGAAACAATGAAAGTGATTTACCGGAATTTTGTTTTTTCACTACTGTACAATTTTGCAGGAGGCTTGGCTGCAGTATTGGGTTTGATTAATCCTCTGATTGCCGCTCTTTTGATGCCTGCGAGTTCCCTTACGGTTTTTCTTTCTTCTCTGATGGGCACACGTAAGCTCAGAAGATTAATGCGGGGAGGAAATCGGACATGAATATTGTTTATCTTTTATTGCCAATTGCTCTCGTATTGGCAGCAGGATCTTTGGGAGCATATATTTGGGCCAGTTCTCGCGGACAATATGATGATTTGGTGACTCCGGCACATAAAATTTTGTTGGATGACGAAACAAAAAAGTTACCCCCTCTTTAAGATAAGAGGAGGAGATGAAGGAAAAAAATATCATAGGGAAAGGAAAAATCATGAGCGTAAGTAATTCAACACAACTCGACACCTTCTCCTACAATGACAAAGTGGTGAAGCAATTTGTGGTCGCCACCTTGTTTTGGGGATTTGTCGCTTTTCTTTTGGGGATACTTGCAGCCCTTCAACTGGCAGACTGGAAATTCAACTTTGGTTTGCAATGGCTTACTTTTGGTCGCATTCGTCCCTTGCATACGAATGCCGCCATTTTTGCCTTCGGCGGAAACGGGATTTTTGCGGGCATTTATCACTCCACGCAAAGACTTACCAAGTCGAGACTTTATTCAGATACATTGAGCAGCCTGCATTTTTGGGGGTGGCAGCTTATTATTGTGGCGGCGGCCATTACCCTTCCTCTGGGTTTTAGCATGAGCAAGGAATATGCAGAATTGGAATGGCCCCTGGATATTGCCATTACTGTGGTGTGGGTAATTTTTGCAGTGAATTTTTTTGGAACCCTCATCAAACGTCGAGAAAGACATCTGTATGTGGCCCTCTGGTTTTACATTGCGACCATTGTAACCGTGGCCGTGTTGCACATTGTGAACTCCATTGAAATTCCGGTGAGCTGGATGAAAAGTTATCCGGTTTATGCGGGAGTCCAGGATGCCTTGGTTCAATGGTGGTATGGACACAACGCGGTTGCCTTTTTTCTGACTACTCCCTTTCTGGGTTTGATGTATTACTATGTTCCCAAAGCGGTAAATCGTCCGATTTATTCTTATCGATTATCGATTGTTCACTTCTGGTCCCTGGTTTTTATTTATATTTGGGCTGGTCCTCATCATCTTCTTTATACGGCACTTCCCGAATGGGCTCAAACCTTGGGAATGGTTTTCAGTGTGATGCTGTGGGCACCCAGTTGGGGCGGAATGATCAACGGCCTGCTGACAATGCGCGGAGCCTGGGATCGTGTAAGAACGGACCCCGTCCTGAAATTTTTGGCAACCGCAATTACTTTTTATGGAATGTCTACCTTTGAAGGCCCTCTTCTCTCCATTAAATCTGTAAACTCTCTGGCTCATTATACCGATTGGATTATTGCCCATGTTCACGGTGGCACTTTGGGTTGGAACGTTTTCATGATTTCCGGCATGTTT
Source organism: uncultured Pseudomonadota bacterium (assembly GCA_964414715.1). Classification (GTDB taxonomy): domain Bacteria; phylum UBA10199; class UBA10199; order JADFYH01; family JADFYH01; genus CAYPXN01. The sequence continues at coordinate 24,592 of CAYPXN010000109.1, forward strand.
TATTATTTGGTGCCCAAAGTCTGGAAAACAAAACTCTTCAGTGTAAAACTTGCGAATTATCACTTCTGGATCAGTACTCTCGGAATTTTGCTCTACATTATTTCCATGTGGAGCTCGGGAATTACTCAAGGTCTGATGTTAAGAGCGGTGGATGAGTCGGGTCGGCTCGTATATCCGGACTTTGTAGAAACGGTGATTCGTATTGTTCCTTTGTATTGGGTTCGTGCCGTGGGTGGCATGTTGTTCCTTATCGGATATCTCTTCATGCTTTACAACATGTACAAGACCATCGCATCTGCCCCGAAAGAAGCAGGAGAAGAAATTGTCAGTGTTGCACGAATGAGTTCGGTATCCGTTGAAGAAGTTCTCAGCGAAAAACCGCATCGTATGTTGGAAGGTTTGCCCATGGTGTTTACGGTATTGGTTGTCGTTGCAATATTGGTAGGCAGCATTATCGAAATTGTCCCCAGTTTTATGGCAAATCAGTATGTGGAAATTTCGCAGAAGACAAAACCTTACACCCCTTTGGAATTGGCCGGACGTGATTTGTATGTACGAGAAGGTTGTTACGTATGCCATTCGCAGATGATTCGCTCCATGCTTTCGGAAGAACTTCGTTATGGGAAACCTTCCGAAGCGACCGATTCCATTTATGATCGTCCCTTTCAGTGGGGATCCAAACGTACGGGTCCTGATTTGGCAAGGGTGGGGACGAAGTATCCTGATCTTTGGCACTATCGCCACATGATGGATCCGCGTGAAGTAACCCCGCGTTCGATCATGCCTTCCTATTCCTGGCTTTACACCCAGAAAACAGACTTCGATATTTTGCAAAAGAAAATCCGTCTTATGAAAAATCTGGGTGTTCCTTATTCAGACGATGACGTGAAATTTGCGGAAGCCATTGCCAAAGAACAGGCCAAACAAATCTCGGAAGGACTCGAAAAACAAGGTGTGCCCGCAGGTATGCAGGATAAGGAAATTATCGCTTTGATTTCTTATCTTCAACGCCTGGGTAAAAACGCAGGAGTTGTTCAATGATGCGCGAAGTTTTGTCCCATTTTCATCTGCCCGGAATGACCTGTTTGGCTCTTCTGTTATTCTTTGGAGTTTTCTCGGGGATGCTCTTTTGGGTTTTTCGGAAACAGAGAAAACCTTTTTACGAATATATGGAAAATTTACCCTTGGAGGTGTTGAATGACTGAGAATAACAAAAAGGAAGAAAAGCTGATTGAAGGACATGATTACGATGGAATTCAAGAGTTGGATAATCCTCTTCCAGGGTGGTGGTTGGCGACTTTTTATATTTCTATTGTTTTTGCGGTCTTATATTTTGCCTACTATGTTTTAGGGGAAGGTCCTTCTCTGAGGGACGAACTGCACAAGGCAGAGGTGGTGCAAGAACAAAAAATAAATGCCAACAAACCAAAGGAAGGTGGCATGGATGAGGCAAAATTGGCATCCTTCGAAAAAGATTCCGCCCATTTGCAGGCAGGTAAAGCGGTTTTTGAAGGGAAGTGTGTTGCCTGTCATGGTCCTCAAGGTCAGGGCATTATCGGTCCCAATCTTACGGATAATTTCTGGATTCATGGAAAAGGAACTTTGGGGGATATTGCAAAAGTGGTCAGTGAAGGCGTGAACGACAAAGGAATGCCTCCCTGGGGTCCTGTGCTGAAACCCGATGAATTGGTGGAAGTGGTGGTTTATGTTCATTCATTGAGAGGGAGCAATCCCCCAAATCCCAAGGCACCCCAAGGGGAGAAAGTGGATTGAGTTTCGTTCAACATTCTCATGGAGGAGCACGTTTCTCTGCATGAACTAAAGTTATGAAGCCTAGCAAGTTAAAATCTCGTGAACTTCCGGAAGAACGTTTGGCCACGACGGATGAGAAGGGTAAGCGTGTTTATCTTTATCCGGATGATATCAAACAGGGACATTACCGGAATTTGAGAGTGAAGTTACGGGCTTTTCTGGTGATTTTTTTTCTTTTTCTTCCCTGGATCAAGATCCAAGGACATCAGGCCGTGCTATTGGATATTCCTCATCGGCGTTTCGCCATTTTGGGTCTTACTTTCTGGGCCCATGATGCTCCCATCTTTCTTTTTGTTTTGGGTATTCTTGCTTTTGGTATTTTTTTGGTGACGGCCTTGTTGGGTCGTATTTGGTGCGGTTGGGCTTGTCCGCAAACGGTTTTTATTGATGGGGTCTTTCGGAGAATTGAAAGATGGATCGAGGGAGATTCGGTTGAGAGAAGAAAGTTGGATGATGGTCCTTGGAATGAAAACAAGGTTTTCAAAAAAATACTCAAGTGGTTTCTTTTTTTGCTTGTCTCTTTGGTGATTACCCACAGTTTTTTGGCCTATTTTGTGGGAACTGATGAGTTGCTGGTGATGATTCGGCGCCCCCCTTTGGAAAATATTACAAGTTTCTTGGTGATGGCAGCGAGTACGGCGGTGATTCTGTTTGATTTTGGATGGTTCCGTGAACAGTTTTGCGTGATCGTGTGTCCTTACGGCCGTTTTCAGTCTGTCCTGATGGACGATGACTCATGGGCAGTGATGTATGATGAAAAGCGCGGGGAACCTCGTCGTGGGCGTGTTCCCGAAGGGAAATCGGAGGGAGACTGCGTAAACTGCTACCGTTGCGTGCAGGTTTGCCCCACAGGAATAGATATCCGTCGCGGCCTTCAACTGGAATGCATCGCTTGCACGGCCTGCATCGATGCCTGCGATGAAGTGATGGATCGTCTCGGGAAAGAACAAGGGTTGATTCGTTATGATACTTTGACTCAGATGGCCGGTAAAAAAGTTCAGTGGCTGAGGGCAAGAACCGTAATTTATGCCCTGATTTTTTTTGGTATCGTGGCCGGGTTTATTTATGTGTTATCGCAACGCCAAATGGTTACGGCCACCATTTTGAGAGCGAAAGAAACGCCTTATCAACAAACGGAAGTGAATGGTCAGCCCTATGTGATTAATCATTTTCGTATTAACTTTACGAATGAGAGCTTTCATCCTTTGATCTACCAAGTTCAATTGCCACCTTCATGGAAAGAGAAAGGCGTGGAGTTGGTAATGCCTCTGAATCCGGTTCAGCTTCCCGAAGGAAAAGATGTGAAGGCTGATTTTTTCGTGAAGTTTCCGAAGAGTCTGCTTCAGTCGGGGCATGGAAAGATGGAGATCACCTTGTTGCCTGGTGAAAATCCGGATCGTTTGAAAACCGAAACAAAAGAGTTGCCGCTTGTGGGGCCGTTTTTGTGATACCTGCGGATAAAGTTATTGTTCTTGAAATGAGGATCCGCGTGTCTGAGCGAAACCTAGCAATATCTGAGTCGAGCGTCGGGAAGCCTTGGACCAGAGCGAGACGAAGATTGGGGGCCTCGCGAGTTCGGATCCGAATTGAAAGAATGATAACTTCATCCGCATAAGATTATGATAAATCCCTTTCAAACATTAGTTCCCTTGGGTGTTCTTCTCGCAAGTTTTGCAGGAAGTTTG
>CAYPXN010000110.1:0-29363 GCA_964414715.1 uncultured Pseudomonadota bacterium
TATATGAAAAAAATAGAAGCAGTCATAAAACCCTTTAAGTTGGATGAAGTGAAGACTGCACTTCAAGAAGTGGGTATTCAAGGGATGACCATTAGTGAAGTAAAAGGCTTTGGTCGTCAAAAAGGTCATACCGAATTGTATCGTGGTGCAGAATACGTGGTCGATTTTTTACCGAAAGTAAAAATTGATATCGTGGTTTCTGAGGCGGATGTGTCAAAGGTGGTGGATGCAATTCAGAAGGCCGCGAAGACCGGTCGCATCGGAGATGGTAAAATATTTATCTCTCCTATTGAAAATATCATCCGTATTCGTACGGGTGAAACCGGAGATGCTGCGATTTAAGTAGTATATGTTGTAGTCTTGTTGAAAAGCCCCTTGAGAAATTGAGGGGCTTTTTTCTTTTGACCCCTTACGAGCTTGTGATAGCTTTCAATCTAAATAACATTTTCTTTCATGAGGTGATTCTATGAAAAAAGTAGAGGCAATCATCAAGCCTTTCAAGTTGGATGAAGTGAAGACTGCACTTCAAGAAGTGGGTATTCAAGGGATGACCATTAGTGAAGTAAAAGGCTTTGGTCGTCAAAAAGGTCATACCGAATTGTATCGCGGTGCAGAATATGTAGTCGACTTTTTACCCAAGGTGAAAATTGAATTGGTGGTGAATGAAGAGGATGTGTCCAAAGTGGTGGATGCGATTCAGAAAGCCGCAAAAACGGGCCGCATCGGGGATGGAAAGATCTTTATCTCAGCTATCGAAGAAATTATTCGTATTCGTACCGGTGAAACTGGAAGTAATGCAATTTAAGTTTCTAATATCCGGCAAATTCTAATCCCCCATGTCTTTTAGGCTGGGGGATTTTTTTATGGACTTTTTGTCCTCCGCATTTCATATCGCAAGGAAAGAGGAGCATGGAATGAATAAAGTTTTTAAATCCGCTGAAGAAGCAATTGCTGATATTTCCGATGGAGCCACTCTGATGGTTGGGGGCTTCGGACTTTGTGGAATCCCTGAAAATCTTATTTTCGCTTTGAGAGATAAAGGAGTCAAAAATCTTACCGCTATTAGTAATAATGCCGGAGTTGACGACTTTGGTTTGGGTCTTCTTCTTCAAACCCGACAAATCAAAAAAATGATTTCAAGCTATGTGGGAGAGAACAAGACTTTTGAAAAGCAGTTTCTCGATGGCTCTTTGAAAGTGGAATTGAATCCTCAAGGAACTTTGGCTGAAAGAATTCGTGCAGGCGGAGCAGGAATCGGAGGCTTTTTTACTCCTACAGGTGCAGGCACCTTGTTGGCTGAAGGAAAAGAAACACGTATCATTGATGGAAAAGAATATGTGCTGGAAGCCCCTTTGAAAGCAGATTTCGCCCTGGTGAAAGCCTGGAAGGGAGATACCCACGGAAATTTGATTTATCATCTTACAGCTCAAAATTTTAATCCCTTAATGGCGATGGCAGCAAAGGTGACGATTGCAGAAGTGGAAGAGTTGGTGGAGCCGGGTGAGTTGGATCCCAATTTTATTCATACTCCCAGCATTTTTGTTCAGAGAATTATCCAGGGACAAAAGTATGAAAAAAGGATTGAACAACGTACAGTGAGGAAGGGTTAATTCTATGCCATTAACACGAGATCAGATTGTTCAACGTGCTGCAAAAGAACTCTATGACGGGGCTTATGTAAATTTGGGCATCGGTATGCCGACTTTGGTGGCGAATCATATTCCCCCAGGGATGGATGTGATGCTGCATTCTGAAAATGGTTTGTTGGGGGTGGGACCTTTTCCCACTGAAGATAAAGTGGATGCAGACCTGATCAATGCAGGAAAACAAACTGTGACGATGATTCCCAGCTCGTCGATTTTCGATCATGCCACTTCCTTTGCGATGATTCGGGGAGGTCATATCGATTTGTGTATTTTGGGTGCGATGCAGGTGGCGGAGAATGGCGATATCGCAAACTACATGATTCCTGGTCAAATGGTAAAAGGTCCGGGGGGAGCGATGGATCTCGTTGCTGGGGCTAAGCGTGTGATAGTCACCATGGAACATGTGGCAAAAAATGGGAAATCCAAAATCTTAAAATCTTGCACATTACCTCTTACGGGCAAGAAAGTGGTTTCTCGTATTATTACAGACCTTTGTGTTTTTGATGTGACGTCAAAAGGCTTGTTGCTTTTGGAGCTAGCACCCGGCGTGAGCCTGGAAGATGTTAAAAAATCGACGGAGGCTTCCTTTGAAGTTTCCAAAGATTTGAAGGAGATGAGTTTTGCTTAGAGCCATTTTTTTCGATTTTAATGGGGTGATTGTGGATGATGAGTTTCTCCACTGCTCTCTGTTTCAAAAAACCCTCGCAGGTCAGAATATCCATTTATCCAAGGAAGATTATTACCAGAAATATCTCGGTTACGATGACCATGATGCTTTTGGCACGGTCTTGAAAGATCACGGTAAAAAAGCAGAAGAAAGTTTCTTGAATCAGCTGATTCAAGAAAAAGCCCAGTATTATTTGGATGAAGCCAAGCAGCAGGATCTTTTTGTGAAAGGTTCCTTAGATTTTGTGAAGCGGGTTTCCGAAAAATATTTTTTGGGAATTGTTTCAGGGGCTTTGAAAAATGAAATTGATATTTGGCTGGACCGTGGAAAGGTGAGAAGCCTTTTTCAGGTGATTGTGGGAGCCGAAGATGTAAAGCATGGCAAACCCAATCCGGAAGGTTATTTGAAAGCCTTGGATGGAGTGAACAGGGATTGCGTTTCGAGTTCCGAGATTTTGCTTCCCCAGGAATGTCTTGTAATAGAAGATTCGATTTGGGGAATTGAAGCTGCGCATGATGCAGGGATGAAATGTTTAGCTCTAGCTACTTCTTATAAACCCCATGAATTGCAGGTGGCAGATTGGGTTGCAAATTCCTTTTCTGAAATAAATTTATCTTCCATTTTACCTACATTTGAGTAATGTAAAACTGATTCACTTTCTAAAAAGTTTCGGGACAATTTTTCTCCGCCTTTGGCGGATCAAAATTATCCCCAAACTTTTTAGTTTTAACTGGAGAGTTTAGAATGAAAGACGGTTGTTTAGTGCTGGATCTGGAAACCAAGCGTACTTTTGAAGAAGTCGGGGGAAGAAATTTTGGCGAACTGGGAGTTTCGGTTTGTTGTATCTACAGCTACAGTGACAACCAATATCGGCATTTTCTGGAAAATGAATTGAGTCGGATGGAAAATTATTTGCTCGATACAAAGCTGATTGTGGGTTTTAATGTCAAACGTTTCGATCTTCCGGTTTTGCAGCCTTATTTTACAGTGAATATAGAACGTTTGCCGGTTTTTGACTTGTTGGATGATCTGACTCAGCGTTTGGGTCATCGTGTGAGTCTCGATTCTGTTGCTCAGGCAACTTTGAATGTTGGAAAAACGGCCCATGGTTTGGATGCCATTCGCTTTTATCGAGAAGGCAATTGGGACAAGTTGAAATCCTATTGTGAGAATGACGTCAAAATTACAAAGGAAGTATTTGATTACGGCTGTGAACAGGGAGAGGTATTCTTCTTTTCAAGAGAGGGAAATAAAAAGGTGAGGGTGGAAGTGGATTGGTTGGATCATATTCCCCGTGCGCATCAGCCCAAAGAACAAGCCCAATATAAATTGTTATAATGAGGGGTAAATCCAATCCCTAGATTGGAAAAATCGTGTTTCCTAATTGCAAAGGTTAAATTATGGCAGACGATAAAATTCCTATTACTCCGTCCGGTTTGCAAAAATTAAAAGATGAACTGAAAAAACTGCGTTCGGTGGAAATGCCCGAAATTGTAAAAGCGATTGAAGTGGCAAGAGGGCATGGAGATCTTTCTGAAAATGCAGATTATGATGCTGCCAAGAATCGCCAAGGTCAGATTGTTTCCCGTATTACCGAGTTGGAAGATAAAATTGCACGAGCTCAGGTGATTGATCCCTCTACTTTGGATCATGACAAGGTGGTTTTTGGCGCGACTGTAAAATTATTGGATGTCGACTCTGATGAAGAGTTTGAATACCAAATTGTGGGTGCTGATGAGTCGGATGTGAAGCAAGGCAAAATTAGTGTTCAATCACCGATTGCGCGTTCCCTGATTGGAAAAAAAGTGGGGGATATTGCCAAAATTATTACTCCCAAAGGAACTCGAGAGCTTGAAGTGCTGGAGATAAATTTTAGATAGACGTCATTCCCGCGGAAGCGGGAATCCCCCGAGCCTAGGTGAGATCTCGGATCAAGAACGGGATGACGGATTCAAAAATTCCCTTTTTTCTACTTCTTCAAATTTTTTTCTAAACTCTTCCGGAATAGGACAGCTCTTTTGAGCTGTATAATCGAACATGACTCCTACGGTCATTCCTGTTGCGATGATACGACCTGATTTTTCTTCCACAAGCTCGTATTCCATTTCAAAGCTCGATCGTCCTAGTTTTGAAGTCCGGATCTTGACATCAATCACCTCATCCATGTGTGCAGGGTTTTTATAGTCACAAACTACTTTGGCAAGAATCATGGAGTGTTTTACACTTTCTTGTGGTGCCTGAAAGTTGATACCCGGGAAATCACGAAAGTAATCCACCCGAGCCTGTTCCATATAGGTAATGAACTTGGCATTATTTAAATGTCCGAACATGTCGCAATCGCCAAACCGGACCTTCATTTTTGTAGATCGATAAAATGTGTTTGCTTCACTCATAGCTAGCGAGCATTGCCAAGCTTTTCTTAAGAATTCAAGCAACTTCTCTTGTAAGGTGGCGAACATTTTATTGTAGGGGATTCTATTTTTTTGAGGGGCATGCAAATGACACGTTCGACGACCTATCAATTTAAGGTGGTTCGGGATTCTTTATTGGGCGAGGGGAATAGTAAAGATCCCTTCCGTTTTTATTCACATCTTCATTCACCACCTTCCATCTCACCTTCAAAGACAGAGTTTATTATTCAGGTAAAAGACCGCGACTCAAATCGCAAGATTGATGCGCAGGATCGTTTTGTGTTGATTGACAAGGAAGGTCAAAAAACTTTTCTCGATTCACAAGATGCACTTAAATTACTCAACTATTATGTGGACCCCGATCTTTTGAAATCCAAAGCTTTGGGTGTAATTGTCTCGCGAAGTGAAACAGAAAGTTCTCATGATTTTGATCGGGTAGCTTCCTTGGAAGGCGTTAAGCAATTTTCCACACAAGATCTTAAAGAGATTCGGGATTTGCATTTTCCCTTTTGGGAGGTTGATGGCCATCTGGATTTGGATATTCTTGAAGGAGTCCGAATTTATACCGAAGAAGAGAACAAGCAATGGACAGGTATCGGAGGAGTGGGAATTTTCTGGAATGGTCGATATTTTATGAAGCGGGTTCTGGGTGAGAAAGGGGCTGTGGCTGCGAGTTTTGTGACTATTGAGCATTTGGCGGGGCCCCACTTTATCTGGCAAACCTACACGACAAATTTTTTCAGCATGATTGCAGGAAGTTTTGGTAAAAATAATCAGGCTGAAGGAATTATTCAGGCAGGACCCTTGCTTTCAAATGGAGATACTACCACCCATGAAACTCGTCGCATGATCAATATTGAAACGGCGAAAGCACGAGCGAATCTTTCAAAAGATCATCTTTACTGGACCATTACCGGTCCTATCGTTACAGCGGCTTGTTTTGCAGACCCTTTTTTCAGGAAGTTTTGGCCAGCCCCCTGGAGAGCCCCAAGATTGGGAGTTGTTTACAACTATTTTGCTTCCCAATTTTCACGAGCGATTCCTTTCGTTGGGAGAAGTCCTTTTGGTCTGGGGGCAGCGGCTTTGTCGGGTTATGGAATTTACGAGTTGTCGAGCTTGTGGTTTGATATTTATGGAAATATGCCTCAGGGATCGACGGAAAACAGGGCTTTTTCTTTGGGAGCCACAGTGCTCACTCAGGCAGCACTGTATTCTCGGGCAGCTCGAGAGATGGAAGTTATTACAGGTTTTTCCCGACTCACTTATTCAAATCTTCAGGGATTGAAAAAGGTGAATCTACTTTTACGACCGGCGTTTGAATCTTCTCGAATCAACTTTTTTGGTCTGAAGTTTCCTTTCCCTAAGCCTTATTTACGTGCCGAATGGACAGAAAGCGTGAACGCAGCTTCTTTATTGGAACGAACAGGGCATGCGGAATTGGCAAATATTGAAATGGGAGTGGGGGAAGCGACTCATACTGCAAACCTCTTGGAAAGAAGGGCGGCATTACTTGAAAAATTTGCAAAGGGTGATGCCTTGGCTGCGGAACGTTTGGGCTTGGCAACCACTTCACGTTTGTTGGCAACCGAGGCTTTGACAGGCGAAGAGCTTGTGGCTGCGGAAAGTTTTCTTGTAAGGTCACGAATGAAGATGGTGGGACTTCCTTTGTTGCGGGCAAGTATTTGGTTGGGAGTGGGCGTAGGTTTTTGTTACTTGACAGGAATTTTTGACGACAAAAATAATCCTCGCGAATTTATCCGGAAACATTTCGGAAGGTAAAAAAATATTTTTTACAATTGACAACTTCGATATCGGGGATATTGTCCGAGACGTTTTTTTGAAAAATCTTCGGGTATGGAATTGCCTTCGATTTCTTCAGGAAGGCTTTTGAAGGAATCCAAAGCAATTCACATCCTCTTTTTAATCAACAAAAAGGAGTTGTGATATGGCAGAGAGAGCAACTGCAAATAATATTCGTCATACTTTGTTCCGTTTAATGGGAATTCCCCAACCCCATTCTATCGATAAGCTTGATAGAAAACTCAATCAGCTTGAAAAACATCTGAAAGATTGGGCCAAGAAAGTGGAAAAGGCCAAGCATGTTGCGCCCAAAGAAGTACTGGAAGAAGCTCATGTAAAGCCCAAACGTGTGGTTTTGGTGGATACCGAAACAGGCAATTTTGACTTGATCAAAGAAACTCTTCCTGAAGGCCTTGATTTGCGCATGGTAAAAGATTGGGAACAGTTATTCCGTGAAATGAAAAAAGCAGATGTTTCTTTGGTGATTATGGATTTGACTGTTTTGGGGCCAGAAGGCGCTAAAAATATAAAGAAATTAAGAGATTACAATCCAGAAGTTAAAGTGGTGGCTTTAGCCAGTTATCTCAGTGAGGCCTTGGCTCAAGCCATGCCGGACGGAATGGACTTTTCAGCCATTTTGCAAAAGCCATTAAATCCTTTCCAATTGAAAGAGGATTTAGTAAGGCATCTTCCCTCAGCTTAATAAAGATTTGTTCGATCCTCCGGATTGGACATCAACCAAGAATAGGCCCTTGGAGGAAACTCCAAGGGCCTGTTTGTTTTTTTCTGCTTCAAAATTATTTTTTCTTCTTTCTTTTATGATGAACAAGGGGTTCATCCGAAGGGAGGTCGCTGGGAGCACTTGGGGCACCGTGTGTGCGATAATAGCTTTGCGTAAGTTGTACAGCACATTTGTGAACCACATCCGCCATCATTTTTCCGATTTTTGATTTTTTGAAATATCCCACTTCACCCACACCGAATCCGCTATTGTTTAAAGCGCCGGTATCCACGGTTACTTGAAAGCTTGTTGCCTGTAGTTTGACTTGGGCAGAAGAAAGGATTTCACTCGTGCTCGTATCAATGAGTTTGCAAGCCATGTGAATGGAGCTGCTACGCGTTTTTCCGCCCACAGCTCCGATGGCATTACCTCCATCACCTCCCACCAATGCTCCAATCACTCCGGTGATGAGTCCGAAGTCAAATCCTTCCTTGTCTTTTGTGAGGCCGGTAAGGGCAAAAGAGACAAGTTTGTCAGCAGTTTTCATTTGTCGATATTGTGCAGCTTTGGAGTTGGGTTTTGCTTCAGCGGAACGGGCAATCGCTTTTTCATTCATGATCCCCTGGGGAGCAGCAGCGGCATCTTCTCGTTCCAGAACCGTATAGCAGCCGGAGTTGACCAATTCTTCAACTCCAACTTCCCGGGAATCCGCTGCGACATTATCGTTCCACCAGTCAAAAGTCACATTTTCAGTTTTGAAACGATCAATGGCGACGGGTATTTTCGTGCTACAATCCGGATAGTTTTCAAGGGGATTTTTGGAAACTTTTGGGTGAACAACCTGAGCTCCTGAGCTACAGCCATTGACTGTCAGTAGAATCAAAGGTAAGTAAAGCCACTTATGATACGACTTGTTCATTCGAACTCCTTTAAAGTTTGCTTTAAACCCCCAAGGCAATCAAAAAGGTTTTTTCTTTTTGCATTGAGCTGCCTGTTTTTTCTTCTTATTTCGAATCTTGGGAGCGCGACAACCCAAAAAACACAAGATGGTGAAATTTTGATTCCGGTCCAGGAAAGTATTTATATTGTGGTAAAGGGGGTTTTTGATTCAAAAGCGGAAGCTGAAAAGACCCGAGCCTTTATTCAGCAACTCTTGGTGAAAACCTCAGCGGATGGAATCATTGAGTCTGAAAAGCTTGAGGGTTTTCCTTCCCATAAATGGGTGATTGCCTCCGCTTTCGATAGCGAGGAGAGGGCGAAGTGGTGGATGATGTTTGGAGATCGGAATCCCAGTCTTCCGAAAGCTTCCGTGAAGAAAACTCGCCTTTTGGTTTCGAGTCAGCAAATTCCCTATTTTCCGGATTCCATTCGGGATGGTGAAAAACGGTTTTTTAGTGAGGAAGATGTGGTGTTTAAAATACACCAATTTCCTGATGTGATGGCTCTCAAGAAAAAACGTCCTATCAAACTTGTCTTCCTCGCATTTCCACGAAGCTGAAAATATATGTATGATGTGGAGATTATGAAAAATGAGCAGGGTAAGTTTGTGGCTTATGATTTTCTGTCTTTTTTTGCCGGAAATCTCGACAAATATAGCCGCTCTTTAGACCTGAAACCCTAAGCAACTTTTCTTTCAAAACGGCGATGATAGCCCTAAACCCGAGGGATAACTTATGACCGTTTTAGCTGCTCACAATATATTGGATCGTCGTCTCAGCGTAGGCCTTTCTAGCACATCTCATTTGAATGATGCTCAATTAAAAATGGATGCCTTTCTCGAAACGGCTCAGGGGCTTGCTTCTGACTGGAAAACGGCGGCCTTGGCGATTGCTTTGCCTCTTGCTAGCGCTCGTATTGCCGGAGTTTTTCGAAATAGTGCAGGGGCGCTGCGCTTGGTTCAATGGGGTGAGGCGAGTGTGGCGGAACAGGGTGCTCTTTCTTTTTTAAAAACATCCTTTATTCCTCGTTTGGCTTTTGCAAGATCTGCAGGGAGCCTGTTGGGACTCGGAGGGATGTTGGCAGCTTGTTCGGTAGATCGAACGGGTTCGGGAGAAGATGCGGGAACTTTACCCATACCTCGCAGTTTTGAGGCGAATGGAAATGAGTATTCGATTACCTCTTCTCCCAGTGCCGGAACTTTGCAGGGTTTTCAAACAAATCTCAGTTCTTCGGATGTACTTTCTGTGGCTTGGGCTGATTTGGACTCCAGCAATGCGAATCCTTCTGCGGTGTATTTGAGAAGATTTCAGTCCACGAATCCTGAGGGATCCATGATTGAGGTAGATCGTCCTCAGGGAAGTGTAGACTTGCTTCCCGCACTTTCGACCAATGACCACGATCAATTACTAGTTTCTTGGACCAACAGTTCGGGTCAGGATGCCCCTTCTTCAGTTTTCGCAAGACGTTATAATGCGGATCAAGTCAATGGAAATGCCTTTCAAATTGTGCCTGCTGCTCAGAGAAACTATTTGGCCCAAAGTAATGTGATTTTACACGAAGATGGATCCTTTACAGTGATTAGTAATGAAAATACCGCTGACTGTGGTGTGTGTGCTCGAGAGTATGCGGCAAATAATGTGCAAGGCTCCGTTCAAACACTGAGTGATTCCAATGTGCCGGTACTTGCTAGTGCGGTGGCTTCCGCAGCAAACGGAGATTGGGCTTGGGTGGCCTTGTTGGCGGGACAAAATGGAACGCGTTCAGTGCGTTATCATTATCAATCTGCTTCTCATGCAAATAACCTCAATACAACATTTGAAATCGGAAATATTCAAACCGCTTCCACTGTTCGTGTGGCGATTTTGCCTGCAGGCAGGGCTTTGGTTCTTTGGGAAACGAATGAGGGCTTGAAGGGAATGGTTTTAAAGCCGGATGGAACTCCTTTGAGTTCACAACTTTCAATTAATTCTCAGGCGCCGGGTGGAAGTTTTTCCGTGGGCAGTGATGCTCATGGAGCCTTTGTAGTTTCCTGGATAGAAGGGGGAAGTGTAAAGGCAAGTGTTTACTCTTCAAGTGGTCAATCGATTTCGAGTAATCTTAGTATTTCAGGTTCTGCCAATGATGCAACAGATGTGAGTGTGGCGGGAAATGAATCTGGAAAAGTTACCTTTGTGTGGAGACGTTTCTCGGGCGGTAATTACTCGTTAGTTGCTAGAAACTACCAGATCAACTATTGAGCTGTCCTTTTTGTAAAAGGAAGTTTTCCTTACTTTGGAAAGAACTAAAAGCTTTTGTCCATTTTTGAAGTTCTGTGGCGGAAACTTTGTGTGAGTAAGTTTTTCTTCCTTTTTTTCCCAAATCTTTTTCATGAGATAATACCAAAGCTTCATCCCGGAGAGTATGAAGGGCATTTTTGATTAAGAATTGAGATAATGCTTCGGGGTATTGAAGATCTCCCTTCAAGTGAAGGGTATTTCCATAAGCCAATATTTTCTGGATGAGGTTTTTTTCTTCCCATTTCACAAAATTGAGATTTTCCAGGGCTTGAGCGCAGAGTTGATAAGCTTCTATGAGAGGCGCAATCAGTTGGCTAAAAACGATCAAGGATTCAGATTTATGGATTTTATAGTTTCCGAGAGGAGACAGTTGAATGATTTCAAGGGATAAAAGTCCCTGAATCGCTTCAGTGGAATCGGGGATTTGAATGAATTCGTGTTGAAATTTTTCTCGAAGAGTTTCGTAAGAATTCTGAAATTCTGATCCGGAAAATTCACGAGGTGAAAATTTTAAAATCCAGCTTCCCAGACAAAGATGAATCAGGGGAGCGAGTAAAGCATTGCGATAATAATCCAAATGGGGACGCTGTGGGGCTTCCAGAATATAAAAAGTTTCATTGCCGTCTTGATGAAGCTGAATCAATCCCTGTTTAACGTAACTTTGTAAGGCCTGTTGAATGGCAAGCTCGGTATTTGTTTGAAGTCCCTTGCTTAAAAGGCTGCCCTGCTGGATTAAAGCTTTTTGATATAAAGATGTTTTGTTCAGCAAATCTGGAAGATTTTGTCCCTTTTTGGGATGAGCGAGAAGGGCTGCCGCCACCAGGTTGGGAGCGGTGATCACGCTCACCCGGTCAATTTCGCCGGCAATTTTATAGGCAAGATTTTTAACGAGTTTTCTTTTTTCAGTTTCAGGTGAACTTTGCTGAAGGCTGTTTTGCAAAAGGTAATTTTTTGCAGAAATGGCTTCTCCAAAATTTACATATACATGGCCATAACGATTTCGAAGAAAACGTCCCACTTTGAGTAAATCCCAGAAACTTTCTTTTTCTTTTTTGCCACCCTTGGATTCTTGTACGTGAGACTTGTCTTCCAAAACCTTTTCATAGTTAATGGAAACGGGTACGAAGTAGAAATCTTTTTCATGATTTTCGAAGTAGCAATCCAGGTAGAGAGAGAGCATGCCTGTTTTGGGTTCTTCGAGTTTTCCAGTTCGGGAACAAGTGCCTTCAATAAAAAATTCCTGAAAGAAACCTTCTTGAAGTAAGGTTTTGATATAAGATTTGAAAAGGAGAGGGTAGAGAGGATCCGAACCAAAACTTCGTCTCATAAAAAAAGCACCCGATCTTCTGAAGATATGACCCATGGGCCAGAATGAGAGGTTTGCTCCCGCGGCAACAAGAGGCATGGACAACTTTTGTTGATAGAAAATATCAGAGATTAAAAGGTAGTCCATGTGAGAACGGTGTGATGGAATTAAAACAAGGGGTGAGTCTTTTGCGAGCTTTTTGATTTGCGAGAGACCTTCTTCGTCAATAATCAAGCCATCATAAATATTTTTAAAAACCCACCGGAGAGCAAGATCCCAAAGATCCAAATAGGTGTAGTTGGGATCCGCAACAATCTCTTCGAGGATTTCCTGAGATGTTAAGTAAAGTTCATCTAAGGGTTTGTCGAGCTCCGTGGAAAGGCGCATGAGGGATTGGCGAAGATCTTTATCCTGCAAAGTAAGATCAATCATGCTTTCCCGGCTTTTGAGAGTGGGACCGGTGACGGTTGAGATCTCCTTGTAAAAATCCTGGTGGAGACGATTTCTCAAGTTTCGACTTTGCTCCTGCAGAGTGTTGGAAGGGTTTTCAACGATAAATTTTTTCACATCCAGAGGGCTGCCCACTTTTGCCACGGCTCTCTTGCGATAATTACGGAAGAACAAAACCATTTTTCGTAAAGATCCGGGATTTTCTTTTTCTCCAAACAGGATGTCGATGAGCGATTTGTCTGCTTTTCCGGGTCGACGGTCATATAAAAGATCGAGAGGAATAATGCTTAGCTTTTTATTTTCAGGGAGACTCTGGGCGTATTCCAAAAGCGGCGAGAGAAGATCTTCGCCTGAACTACGGTATAAGTTGAGAAGAAGGGGTTGGTTGAGAAATACAAAAGAAGTTCGTTGTTCAGTTAAATTTTTTAAGAGGGTGCTACGATCATCCAAGTCGGGAAATGAACCCTGAGTATAAAAATGGTGAAGACGTGCGATCATTTTGTAAAAGTAGGATTTTAAGGGCATCCACCAAATCATGCGGATGAGGTTCGCGTGACTCGCCAAGGGGAGTTTTTCTTTGAGAAAAAGAGAATTGAAATAATTATATTCAATCTGACCCCAGTTGCGCATCATGTAAACAATTTGACCTTCTTCGCTTGCATGACGAATGCGTTCAAGATCGAATTTGTCACATTGAATTTGAGAGAGCATGTTTTGAAAAAATATTTGATGGAGGGAATTGAATTCGCTTTGCATGGCAGAGTAGTCCAGGCTGCCTGCATTTTGGATGGCTTTTTCAAATTGTTTCGGGAATTTTTTCTGTAACCAGAAATAAACAGGTGTCAGAAGTTTGGCAAAAAAAGTTTTGAGAGAAATTTTAAAACCTTGAGTTTGAGCCATTGAAATATTTTACATGTCTAAAAAAAATATGCAGTAATTTTTTGAAGTGTTTTATTCTTCCAACACGAGATGTTGTAGCTGGGAACGTGTCTTACGGTCCTGATGATAGATATAATAGATTCCCACTGCACTCCATACGAGCATACGGATTCGTCTCAAAATTCCAATCGAAGTTCCCACTGCAGGGTTTTGGTGTGTGAGCATGAATACTCCTGCATAAGCGCCTTCCATCACTCCAACAGAGCCGGGAACAAAAACAAAAACGATATTAATCACGACGGTCAAAGAAGCGAGTAAGTAGGCGGACACAAAACTCATCTCCATTCCCAAGAAGTAAGCAGCAAGATAAATTTCTAACACGCCTAAAATTCTACAAAGGATTTGGAGCCAGAAGGCAAGGTAGAATCCTTTTTTATTATGCTTGTAGAATTCAGTGATATAACGATCGATTTCCTTGAGTTTTTCAAGTGTTTCAGGAGTCCAGGCCTTTTTGATTTTTACTTTCTTCAAAAACTCGACCAAAAATTGAAAGACACCTTCGTGTTGTCGTTTATACCAATAGTAAGTCATCCAAAACATGAAAAGCAGTGAAACGGGAAATCCGATTTGAAGAGAGAGAGGAAGGTCAAACTCGATGAAGGCGATCAGAATTCCCACGATCATAAAGACCACCAGGGCAATGGAATTCATGGTTCGATCTACCACAACACTGGCGGTACTTTCTGCGAGGGGAATATCCTTCTTCATCAGGAAAACTCGCGCGGGATCCCCCCCCCCAAAACCCAAAGGATTGATGGTGTTGACCGCTTCGCCTGTGGCCTTAAGCATGAAAAGCTTCCAGAACTTGATACTATAATGATGACCTTCCAGAAAAGTGTTCCAACTCCAGGTAAAAAGCATGAAGGTAATAAAAGATACAGCTAAGAAGGGGATAAACTTCCACCCCATTTGTTTCATGTAATCTAAAATAAGATGAGCGCCCACATGCTGGATAAGCCAAACCAAGAGTCCTATTCCTGCGGCAAGCAAGATGTAACTCACCCAAAGGGAGTGTTTCATGAATTTATGGGAAGGTTTGTGAGTCGTCATAGAAAGTCGCCTAAATTATCAGGATCAATGCTGAATGTGCAAACAATATTCAGTATTGACGCTCCGGGAGACATCGTTTATAAAGACGGAACTTAAACTAAGTCTTTAAAAAGATTAAGGAAAATCTCTTAATGGTACAGCAGGCAGTCATTCTTGCGGCGGGCAATGGTAGTCGCATAAAACGGTCCCAGGACGATGTCCCCAAGCCTTTACGCAAGGTCTGCGGCTTGACTCTGATCAAAAGAGCTATTCTGAATGCCAGGCTGGCCGGTGTTTCTGAAGTGGTTGTGGTGGTGGGGTATAAGGGAAATGAAATTGTGGAATCTCTCCAAAATGACCGTTCCCTGGGGGTAAAGCTGCAGTTTGTTCATAATCCCGATTTTCAAAAGTCGAATGGCCTTTCTCTTTTGACAGCCAAACCTTATTTGAAGGATGAGTTTTTGTTGATGATGTCAGATCATGTATTTGATCGTCGTGCCATCGAGAAAATTATCCAGGTTTCATTCGCAGATAACGAATGCCTTTTGGGGATTGATCGAAAATTGAATGATATTTTTGATCTGGATGATGCCACCAAGGTTGAAACGCGCGAAGATAAAATTATTGAGATCGGAAAAGAAATCAAGAATTACGATTCCTTCGATACGGGGATTTTTCGCTGCAAAAAAGTTTTTGTGGACGCCATGGATCAAATTTATCGCGAAAAGGGAGATGTGTCCATTTCTGAAGGTGTGAGGGTGCTTGCTGCGAAAGAAAAAATGGGAACTTGCGATATCTCGGAATTTTTTTGGCAAGATGTGGATACTCCCGAGGCCTTGCATTACGCAGAAAATTTTTTATTTAAGCAGTTACGCAAGCCAACCGACGGATGGATTTCCCAGAATATCAATCGTCGTATTTCATTAAACCTCACCCGTTTTTTAATTCGAACCAATCTTTCAGCAAATCATGTGACCGGACTGGTTACGCTCATAGGCTTGATGTCCGGATTTTTTGTGGCGAAGGGTGTTTATTGGGCAGTGGCGTTGGGTGGGATACTCTTCAATCTTTCCTCGGTGTTGGATGGTTGTGATGGAGAGATGTCAAAGTTGAAACTTTCACAATCCAAATTGGGTGAGTGGTTGGATACGATCGGTGATAACCTGACTTATTTTTCATTTTTCTTAGGAGTGATGATTGGGGCCTACCGACAGACACAATCTCGCTGGATTGTAATGGAATCGATTTTAGTGGGAGTGGGAATTGTTCTCAGTCTGGGTATTATGTTTTATTATCTGCTTCGCTACACCAATTCAGGAACCTTGATCACGATCCAAAAAGATTTAATTGAAGAAGAAAAAAAGAATCAAAGTAAATCGGTATGGAATTATTTGAGTAAAATTCAGTTCATGATGAAGCGGGATTTTTTCGCACTCTTTTTCATGATCTTGTGTTTGTTGAATCAGCTTCCTTTGATTCTGCATTTGGCTTTTATTGGAGCCAATCTTACCTGGATGGTGGTCTGGGTGAATAAAAAAGAAATTTTCAAGCTGGATTCGGCGAAGGTGGCCGCAAATTGACCCTTCGAGAGCCTCAGGGTGTCCCAAAATGGACATGGTGAGGAGTTCGCCTTTGGGCGGACGTCTCGAACCATGAGATTATTGAGCGATAAATATGGGTATAAATTTCCTCCAAAGAATAAAGTTTTCCCCCTGGTTTGCCCAGTTGGTTGTGATTCGAAAATGCAACTTGAGTTGTGCTTATTGTAATGAGTTTGATAAAACTTCGGATCCAGTTCCCCTGGAAATCTTAAAAGCCCGCGCAAAAAAAATGAAAGACTTGGGTGCATTTTCGATCAATCTCACCGGCGGAGAACCGACGATGCATCCGGATCTCCCCGAACTGATCCGTTATTGTCGTTATGATCTGAAATTTTTAAAGACGACGATGATTTCAAATGGTTTTTATTTAAATCAAGAACTCATCGAAAAATTAAATGAAGCAGGTTTGCAAGATATGCAAATCTCTATTGATGGAGTGAAACCCAACGATGTGACCGTGAAAGTGTTGGATGCGCTCAAGAAACGCCTCGAATATTTGAAACAGTATGCGAAGTTTAATGTGGTGGTTTCAGGCGTGGTGGGTTCTTGTCCACCGGAAGAATCTTTTGAAGTGATTCAGTACGCAAAAAATATGGGATTTAAACCTCGCGTGCTCATTATTCATGACCATGACGGGCAGGTGAAGTTGAATGCGGAGCAGTTGGCAGTTTACAAGCGTATTCAAAAACTCATTCCCAAAAGTTTTCCAGAATTCACCGATTACAAAGATGAAATTATCGAAAAAGGTACCGCACCCTTTAAATGCCGGGCGGGGAGTCGTTATCTTTATGTGGATGAAAATGGGATTGTGAGTTGGTGTTCTCAAACCCGGGATGTTTGGAAAAAAGATTTGATGGAATATACTTTTGAAGATCTGAAGCGTGAATTTTACAGCTATAAATCTTGCCAAGACCGCTGCACCCTGGGCTGTGTCCGTGCTTCGAGTTCAGTAGATAATTGGAGAAGACAGGATGAAGCTGTTCTAGAAGCGGAACCAAGAGAAGCATAAGGCAATAAATATTTATCTTATCTGAGATGAAATAAAGCTCGTCTTTCTAAATAACGTTCTATTGCTACCAGGGCTCTCATCCTACGCAATGCTATAGCTTCAATTTGCCGAACCCTTTGACTCGACACTTCAAATAAATTTCCAATTTCCTCGAAGTTATGAGGATCACAATCGCCTAAACCAAATCTTCTTTTAATCACTTCTCGTTGACGATCCGTCAATCTGTGCAGAAATTTGTGAACTGGTATCGAGGGGTGTGGTTTTAATTCTGTGGGGTCATACACTGCATTCATTAAGTCTTTCTCGCTATCAAAGGCTAAAGGATCTTGGTCTAAAAGTGCAGAGTATTTCATTAAAAGCCATTCTAGGGTCGTAAATAGCTCTGCAAATTCCTTTCGGTTGCACCTTGCACGAAATGTCTCGAATTCTCCTCGAACATGCTCGTACAATAAGGGAACGAACTCTGAAGGATCAGCTCCCAAGCGAATCATGATTCGGTGCAGAGTAAGGTAATTGGAAAAACGATTTTTGAAGCGAGGCTCTGTTTCTTTACCATAAGCCCAGATGCGTAGAACTTGTTCGATTCTACTTGATCCTGTTCTCAGTGGCAGAGAAGATTGGAGTTCCGGAAATAGTTCACGAGGAAGTCCGCCTCCACTTTTGAGGCCTAGATGATATTTGAGGGAAGCAGAGAGTTTTTCTCCAGCAGAAGCGTCTACCTGACGTACAGACCAACCTCTTTCTTCAAATACCGCTGCAATAATCAGTTTATCTACTTTCCAAGAGGGAAGCCCTAAACCTTCCAGCAGAGCCCTAACACGGCGATAAAAAACCTGAGGTGATCGAGTTGTTTTATTATATTCAATTTTCTCACCTGCCAACCAACGGCGAACTATGGCCAATTCCCAGTTTCCTACTCCTTCGATACCTGAATATGTCGGAAGCGAAGCTCCATATTTCAAAAGTACCGCCCGTCTTGCTTCATAGAGTAATTTGTCTTTCGCACTTGAAGGATTTATATCCCATTCCTGCCTACGGAAAAGATGCTTCAGGAGTTTGAAAGATAGCCCCCTTGCTTGTGCACGCAGAACTTGATCCTGTGCTGCATTTTCCGAAAAACTTTCTGAGAACCTCGCAAGCTCAAGCCATATTCTTCTATATTCACCGTCCGATAAGGAGTCGCGCAGCAGGTCTTTTCCCTGAAAATCAAATGTGGGCTCAAACCCCGCATCCCGTGCAAGTTTATGTAAAAAACGCGAGCTTTGATCGAGAAGTTCACGGTCTTCCCGTGTAATTTCCATATTGATCGGCCTACGTACATAGTAAAACTTCTGGAGGTAAGGCAAACGTTCCTGCAGGATAACATCTAAAGCAAGAGCCGCTTTTTCTGGATCGGTTCCATGAGGGAAATTTTCGTTCCAACGTAGTAAGTCATCTGCGAAAACATCCAGAATGCTTCTTTGACCTTGGAGGATTTCTATGACGACATTTCTCCAAGACCCCAGCCAGAGATTTAGAATTTTCTTCCTTCCGCCAAAAAGATTTTCGAGAGCTTCAATGTGTTTTAAAGATACGGGCAAGGCACCCATTGCATAGCCCGTGAGTATTTCTGGAGCGATTTTTGTGTTTCGACTTAAGGCATCAATTCGTTTGGAAGCGTTACATACTTTAGAAAATTCCTGTCTCCAACTTTCTTCCAGAGGAATTCCTACAAAAGAAGTGGAAACTTCTCCTTGGGAGATGGCTGAGTCAAAATCTTCTTGTCTTTGTTGGCGTTCGCTTTGTTCTTTTTTAATTCTACCCAGATTGCGGGTTTGCAACTCGAGGGGATAATCTATCAAACCAAGCAGGCGTGCAAGGTTCGTAAAGGAACCTCGTGCATTCCATGTCACTTCCAATACATAAAGGTCATCCATTTCACGGCTAGGCTTGCCCCAAGCTCTACCGGTGCGCTGTGCAAAGAATTCAGGACTGGTTGTTTGATAAGTATGAAAGATGGCACCTGTGTCGGTTGCTCGAAATCCACGCCCCATCATGCGTATGGAAATGAGGGGGCCGCCATTTTTTTCCCATTGTTTTAATTCGGTTTGAAAATTCCCGTCATCCAAGACTGAATGCAGGAGTGTGCCGTATTCGTTTCCAAAACGTTTACGGAAAGCTTCTAGTAATAGCTCGCCATGCTCAATGGTGGGAACGTATACCAGACTTCTGGGATATTTCTCATGTATGCGTTGTGTGTAGACTTCAGTGAGTAGATCTGCATTTCTCTGGGTGGGTTTCCACCAAATCATACTCTCATTTACTCCGCGCTTTTCTTCATAGTCTATTTTTATCATGACACGATCGCCTCGCATATGGCGAATCCAACCTTCATGAATGGCTCTTAAAAGATCGTATTGTGCCGTTACATGGTAAGCTTCCAGACCTCCTCCGGTTCCGGAAAAACCAATGACCCGGTTATTGCTTTTTCGGGGGCGCATCATTGTTCTTCCATCAATGCTTTCTACTTTGCCCACCCTGAAATGTTCGTAGATTCTTTGGAAAGTTTCAGTTTGTGTGGAATAGGCTTCATCGTTGATGAGAACCGTCCTGAGATTAGGATTGAGGGCATCGAGATGTTCGGAGAGTGAACGAGCGCTCGCTACTATGATTCGAGGCCTTTTTTTACCTTCGATTTCCTTTTTTCTGGCATCAAATTGGGCAATGGTTTCCCTAAAATGTGATCTCAAATCTCCGATGGCTTGATCGGTAATGATTTTGGCGGAACTTAAAATGATGATCTGAATATCTGAGCCTAACTCTTCCCTCAACATCTCTACAATGGGGGCTACCATCTTGCTTTTGCCGGTTTGCATGGGAGAAGCAATTCCTAGCCAGGGAGAAACATCGGAGCGAAGATCTTCACGCAAGCGATCAAGCATTTCTTGCTGATAAGGCCGCAATTGAACGGGTCTTCTCCTGCTCGTGCTTGTTTCATCTCCTGTTGCCATACAAGGTAATGGGTCTTCGTTTGCAAAGGAAGAATCACCGATTGTATTTGTAGCATGTTGAACATGCTCAATACTTCTTTCTAATGCATGGATTTTTCCAGCAGTCATCCTGGAGAAAAGGGCAGCCCCAGTGTTCATCTGCAGATTTGTAATTTCTGCATGCAGTAATTGATCTAAAAGATTTCCCTCAGGAGTGCTGGTGAGGCCCAAGGTATGAGTAGCCTGATGGCTCAATACCATGGAAGAAGCTTGGAAAAGATGAGTGAGAAATGGATTTTGGCTATGAAATGCAGATCCTGTAATCTTTAAAGTAGCAAATTCTACATAGGCCGTAAGCCAAGTTCGAAATCCACCTTCGTGATGTTCGCTCGTGGAAGTAAGGCTGCGTTGGATACCACCGAACACGCTCACTTCTATTGCCAAAGCCAGACTTGAAGCAAAGTAAGGCAATTGACGAGTTATGATGGAGCTTGTGGCAGGTCGAAAAATACTTAAAATGCCCATCCGGGCCAGACGGTAGCTGAAGCTTCCTGTGGTCATTGCTAGTATTGATGGAACATCAAAAGCTTGTTGAGAAAAAGCTTCTAAGCTTCCATCCAGCATGAGCTGAGAATTATTCAAGGTAGGGCAGGAAGGGGCGGATAGATGGTTCCCGATCAATCGTGTCATGGTTCTTTCTGGGCGCCCCAAAATTAATAACTATTTGGTGAATAATCGATAGACCACGTTAAAAGTTGCGGGCTATTTAAGCCCAAAAAAACAGCATAGAAGTTCTGGACAAAGTCCACAAAATTTGATTTTAGGTAACTCCTTCAAAGGTTGCAGAGAAAATGCTGGATACAAGGCAGGCAGGAGGAGGCAAGCGCAGCATACTTACAGGGTATGTGAGCATTGCTGACGAACTGCCAACGCAGTAGACGGTGTTTTCTCTACAACCGTGGACCAAAGCCGGCGTGGTGAAACTGGTAGACACGCACGACTCAAAATCGTGTCCCGGTAACGGGGTGACGGTTCGATTCCGTCCGCCGGCACATTTGTTTCAATCAGTATTGAATATTGGGATAAAAATCCTTTGGGAGCACCCGATTTGCATTAAGAATTAATAGATTGTTCAAATTCCTCAAAAAAATCCTGCCAAACTTATTTCTGTTAATATTATCCATCTTTTTTTCTTTAGTTATCCTTGAGCTTTATCTGAGTTTTGCTCCCTTAAAGGCAAAGCAAAGCAGCGATTTATGGGTCGATAATTTTGAATTTCAATATCAAGTCCATTTGAACTCTTCTCATTTTCGGGATGAGGAATTTAAGCGGGAAAAAGATCCGAATACCTTTCGGATTTTTCTGATTGGAGATTCGTTTGTTTATGGAGCGGGGGTTGCTTCGGAATTTACGATCGATAAACTTCTTGAGCAAAAGTTGAATGCTGGAAAATCGCAGCCTTATTATGAAGTCTACAATTTAGGGATCATTGGGATCGATCCTCCCCAGTATTACAAGTTGGCGAGACAATTTCAGGCTTATCATCCTGATGCCGTGATTGTTTCCTTCTATGTGGATAACGATGTGCGGGCCGGTGAGTGGAAGCATCGCGTGTACTTTATTGATTGGTTTAAAGCGATGGGAGAGGTGGTGGATGCGTTTTTGTGGAAACAAGGATTCAGCGATTGTTTTTTTCCTAATATTAAAAAATATGGGGACGATTCAAATCAGGCCTACCTTCATTTGGCCTGTGAAGGAAAGATAAATCCACATCTGTTTGACCGGGGTCATGTGTCTGATCAGTATTTGCATTACCAAAATATTACTAAAATCTTTAAAGAAGACTCCTACACTTCAGATTTGTTATACAAAATCAAAGAATTGTTTCCTGGAATTCCTTATCTTCTTCTGATTCATCCTTCAAAATATCAGGTTTCATCGGATTATTTTCAATATTTAAGCCCTTTCGGTTTTAACTTTCCTAATAGAAAACTTTTGGGTAGAGAAATCCAGAATGCGATTTTGGAATGGGCAGGAAAAAATGGCGTGGCGACGCTGGATGTTTTGCCTGCGATGCAAGCTGCAACGGACAAGCATTTTTATCATCATATTGATGATCATTATAATATAGAAGGAAACGATTTCGTGGCCACTTTGTTGGCGAGTTATATTGAGAACACTTGGGCCATTCATAAATAAATTATTATGTATATTCTGGGTATATCTTGTTTTTATCATGATTCTGCAGCGGCTTTAATCAAAGACGGTGAAATTATTGCTGCTGCACAGGAAGAGCGCTTTTCTCGGAAAAAGCACGATGCGCGTTTTCCGGAACATGCGATTCGCTATTGTTTGTCCGAAGCAAAAATCCAATTACACAATGTGAGTGAAGTGGTTTTTTATGACAAGCCCTTGGTAAAGTTTGAGAGGTTGCTTTCGACTTATCTGGCCTATGCACCCAAAGGCTTTTTATCTTTCATTTCTGCAATGCCAGTGTGGTTGAAAGAAAAGCTTTTTATCAAATCTCTTTTAAAAAAGTCCCTTTCACAAATAGGGAAGTGTAAGAAAAGTGAAGTGCCTCCCTTGATGTTTGCAGAGCATCACCAATCTCATGCGGCCTCGGCTTTTTTCCCGAGCCCTTTTGAGAAGGCGGCGGTTCTTTGTTTGGATGGCGTTGGGGAGTGGGCGACTACTTCCGTTTGGTTGGGCGATGGAAATCGACTTAAACCTCTTTGGGAAATTGATTTTCCCCATTCCTTGGGGCTTCTTTATTCCGCTTTTACTTACTATACCGGTTTCAAGGTAAATTCTGGAGAATATAAGCTGATGGGTTTGGCACCTTATGGTGAACCCAAGTATGTGGATTTGATCTACAAACATTTGATTGATGTGAAAGAAGACGGCACTTTTCATTTGAATATGGACTATTTCAACTATGCGACAGGTTTGACGATGACCAATCGCAAGTTTGATGAATTATTTGAAGGTCCTCCTCGAAAATCAGAATCCCAGATTACGCAAAGGGAAATGGATATTGCCCGATCGATTCAGGTGGTAACCGAAGAAGTGGTTTTGCGCTTGGCGAGATCTATTCATAAAGAATTAGGGATTGAAAATCTCTGTCTGGCGGGTGGGGTGGCCTTGAATTGTGTGGCAAACGGAAGGGTGCTGCGTGAAGGTCCTTTCAAAAATATCTGGATTCAACCCGCTGCGGGAGATGCAGGAGGAGCCTTAGGTGCGGCTTTAGCTGCTTGGTATGATCATCATGAAAATAAAAGGGAAGTGAACTCTCAAGATTCCATGAAGGGTTCTTATTTGGGGCCTCGTTTCAGTAATGATCAAATTCAGTTGGCCTTGGACCATTTGGGGGCCCAATATGAAAAGTTAAATGATGTCGAGTTGATGCCAAAGCTTGCAAAAATTTTGGAAGAAGGAAATGTGGTGGGGTGGTTTCAGGGGAGAATGGAGTTTGGCCCTCGTGCTTTGGGAGGTCGTTCGATTATTGGAGATCCTCGGAACGCTAAAATGCAGTCGGTAATGAATCTGAAAATCAAATACCGGGAGTCCTTTCGTCCTTTTGCACCTTCGGTGGCAGCAGATAAAGTATCCGAATATTTTGAACTCGATTGTCCAAGTCCTTACATGCTGATCGTTGCGCCGGTGAAAGAAAGTTTGCGATTAAAAATGACTCAAGATCAGGAAAAACTTTTTGGAATCGATAAGTTGAATGTTCCCCGATCAAGTCTTCCTGCAATTACTCATGTGGATTATTCTGCTCGTATTCAAACCATTCATCCTGAAACGAACCCGCGGTTTTATGCTCTGATTAAAGAATTTGAAAAAACAACAGGTTGTGCAGTGTTGGTGAATACATCATTTAATGTGAGGGGAGAGCCGATTGTTTCGACTCCTGAAGATGCATATCGCTGTTTCATGCGAACAGAAATGGATTATTTGGTGTTGGAAAACTTCATTTTGGCGAAAAAAGATCAACCCGTGTTTGAAAAAGATGATTCTTGGATGAAGGAATTTGAGTTGGATTAATTTATGGAAAATGAAGCTAAAAAACTTCGTGAGTTTGGTTTGCTGACAGGCTTGGTGTTTGTTTTATTATTTGGACTATTATTTCCCTGGATGAAATCCAAACCCTATCCCGTGTGGCCTTGGGTGATTGCCCTATTATTAGGAATTCCTGCCGTTCTAAAGCCGGTGGTTTTGAGCCCTGTTTATAGCGTATGGATGAAAGTAGGGCATGTCTTGGGTTGGGTAAATAGTAGAATTATTATGGGGATTGTATTTTATGTCATGATTACCCCCATGGGGTTTTTAATGAGAAAGTTTGGAAAAAATCCTTTGGAAGAGCATGCGGTATCTGAAGACTCTCATTCTTTCAAGGCGGTGATTAAAAGAAGTGAAGGAAAACATATGGAGGTACCTTACTAATGTTAGATTTGTTAAAAGATCTTTGGAACTTCATGAAAGTTCGAAAAAAATTCTGGTTGGCCCCGGTAATTATCATATTGTTATTATTAGGTGCTTTAATCGTTTTAAGTCAGGGTTCTGCTTTGGCGCCTTTTATTTACACCTTATTTTAACATGAAATCCTTTATTAAAAATTTCCTTACATTTTTGATTTCGATTTTGTGTACCTTGGCTTTGTTGGAAGTGGGGGTTCGCTATTTGAATAGCTTTATGGGGCATTATCCCCAAAAAGATCCGATTCTCCATCATAGTTTGGTGCCAAAAGCGAAGTTGCACACTTCTAATGATGAATTTGATGTCACTTATCAAATTAATTCTTATGGTTTGAGGGATAATGAGTATACCCTTGAAAAACCAAATGATGTTTTTCGTATTCTTGTCTTGGGAGATTCTTATACTTTTGGAATTGGAAGTAATCTTGAGGATACCTTTTCAAAAGTTTTGGAAAAGAAACTCCAGTCTGAAAATCCCCAACGCAAAATTGAAGTAATTAATGGAGGTTGTTCCTCCTATTCACCCCTCTTGGAGTATTTGTTTTTAGTTTATAAAGGGTTGGCACTGCATCCTGATCTTGTAATTTTAAATTATGATATGTCGGATGTTCAGGATGATTACAAATATGGACAGGTAGCTGTGAAAGATGCGGAAGGAAAACCTATTAAAGTTCCTCCGGTGGATGTGCAGTATTATTACAAAGAAATAAAAAAAGGATATCAGTCAAAATACGCTTTTCTTGAAAAATCAGAACTTTATCAGTTTATTATGAAACGATATTATCAGCTGGCTGGAAAGCGCGATGTTCCTTATTTTTACCAACAAGCTCAGGTGGTGGCAGGAAATATTGAGTATGACCGTGACTTGCCCATGAGAGAAAATGCGGGAGACTGGAAAAAGTATTTTGAAAATTCTGCACAGAATTTAAAACGAATTCAAAATCTTCTGAAGGAAAACAAGATTGGTTTTGTCATTGCAATTTATCCCTACGGAAATTTGCTGAATGAAAAAGAATGGGCGATAGGAAGAAAGCTTCGCGGCTTTGATGCAAAAGTCTATCATTCCCAACTCTTTGATTATCTTTCGGATTTTTGTAAGGAACAGGGGATTCCTTTTCTAAATATGACCCCTGACTTTCAGGCCTCAAAAGACTTTCCCTTATATTACCCTTATGATGGGCATTTTACTCCAGCCGGTAACAAGGTTGCTGCGGAATCTTTGGAAAAGTTTTTGCTTAAAGAAGATTTAACTCCTAAGAATTAGAAGAATTTTTCGAAATATCCCAGATTGACCAAAGCCAAATCAAAATAATAAAAATAAGTCCACCTATGAGCCATTCTTTTTGTAACAAGGTGGCTTCCCAGAGATCTTTTCCGAGATGAGCAAAGACTTCCCGTTTTTGATGAAGGGATTTTTCAGAAACAATGAGAAGTCCCATCATGAATTTTCCAATCATGATCAGAATATCAAAGAAGCAGAGTAGAATCATGATCCAACCTTTGCCTCTTTTTTTAAGATGGAGTTGTCCAAGTCCTGGAAGAACAAATGCAGAAAGTGAAAGTGCAATTTTTTTTTGATGAGAATTGTTCATGGGTTCCGACTATGCTTCTGAATATTCCCTCGGCCACGTTTTTTTATGGATGACCTTGGTCATGATGAAAAAATATGCAATTTGCTGAACTCTTAATTATAATGCATCAAACAGGCTAATAACTGCAAAATACCACCTCTGCATCCACAGTTTTCAAACAGTTTTTGTGGATTACTTTTAGGATTGTGGAAAATTTTTTTCATGCAACTTAGCCTCATTCCAAATTTTATCCATTTCTTCGAGAGAAGTATTTTTAAAAGATTTTTTTTCTTCACGAAGTTTTTTTTCAATAAATTGAAAACGTCTGGAAAACTTTTCATTTGTTTGACGCAATGCTTCCTCGGGATTTATTTTCAAGAATCGTGCGAGATTGGAAATAGAAAATAATAAATCACCCAGTTCTTCTAAAATTTCCATTTTGTTTTGATTTTGAATAGCTTGTTGAAGCTCTTCGATTTCCTCTTTAACTTTAGAGAAAACTCCATCGAGAGAGGGCCAATCGAAACCGACTTGCGATACTTTTTTTCCCAGTTTGTAGGCTTTGAGGAGGGAAGGAAGGGAAACAGGTATTTCAGAAAGTATAGATAAGGAAGGATCTCCCATTTTTTCAGAGGCCTTGATTTGTTCCCAATTGTGGACAACTTCGCTTGCATCTTTTACCTTGGTATCTCCAAACACATGGGGGTGTCTTCGGGTTAACTTATCTATTATAGCTTGGAGTACCCCATTGATATCAAACTGATTTTCTTCTTGGGCAATTTGACTGTGAAAGATGACCTGAAAGAGCAAATCGCCTAACTCATCTTCAAACTGACTTTTATTTTTATTTTCAAGGGCATCGATCACTTCATAGGTTTCTTCCACCAAGTAGGGAATCAAGGTTTTATGGTTCTGTTCCTTGTCCCAGGGACATCCTTGAGGTCCGCGAAGTTTTTCCATGATCTCAAGAAGTTGTACAAATTTTTTAGCGGATTTTTCTTTGGAATTTGAATTCATGAATGCTTCTTTATACCTATGAAACGAGAATTTCATATGGAGCCACCAAGCGGAATCGAACCGCTGACCTACTGATTACGAATCAGTTGCTCTACCGACTGAGCTATGGTGGCTAGAGTTGTACAATACAATTTATTAATTACTTTTTAAGCACTTAGCAATTTTTTTCTTTATATTATTTTCAGCGGAGGAGTTTCGGGTATAATTGTTTCTTAATGAAAAACGAGACTTTAGAGAATTGGGCGACTCTTTCCGACGAAGATTTGCTCGAGAAAAAAATCTGCGATTTGAAACTCAAGATTGAAGAAAGCGATCTTCAGGTTTTTGTAGATGTATTGTATCAAAATCTCCAGGCTAAAAATATCCTTTTAAAACCAAAATGTTATCTGGCAGATGAATGGTTTGTCCTTGAAGGGGAAACAGCGATTGGAATTCCTTTTTTTCTTTCACACCCCCGCCTTAAAAAGCTCGAAGAAAAAATGATGCTCGAAGTAGAAGGGGGGAGTCCTGAATGGTTTATGAAACTTCTTCGACATGAGACGGGTCATTCCATTTATTATGGATACCATCTGCATAAAAGACCTGAAGTGAATAAAATATTTGGACCTCCCTCTTCGGAAGAAACCCCTCAATATTATCGTCCGAAACCTTATAGTAAAAGTTTCGTGAGGCATTTGGATAATTGGTATGCCCAGGCAGAACCCGATGAGGATTTTGCCGAAACTTTTGCCGTTTGGCTTACCCCCACCATTGACTGGAAAAATTATTATAAAGGATGGCCTGCGCTGAAAAAACTTCAGTTCATGGATCAGCTTATGATGGAAATCGCCGCTAAAGAACCTTTCCCTCATGCAAACTCAGGTGATTATTCCGTCCGAGATCTCAAATTGAAGCTTCGAACTTATTATCAAAGAAAACAAAAGCTTTATGCCCAGGATTATCCGGATTTTTATGATCATGATTTAAAGGAAATCTTTTCTTATGAAGAAGGTATGGCAGGAATAAGTTCTGTAAGATTCATGAAACAAAATCGAAAAATGATTGTGGATCAAGTGGCAGAATGGACGGGCGAAAAAAAGTTTATCGTAAACAATTTATATAAAAAATTGATGGAACGCTGTGAAAAAATTAAAATAAAATACAATAAAAGTGATGAGTCTGTTTTGATAGAGTTGGTGGCTTACTTAACTTCCATGGTTTCGAATTATTTATTCACGGGGAAATTTAAGCCGACCCTTTAAGATCTATGCACAAAAAACTCAAAGTCTTACTCCTGTATGATGATGCTAAGCCCCTTGAAGCAGGAGCAGATTATTCAAAAATTCTTGCTGCTCCTGAAATGAAGGCAGAAGCAAATGTTTATGATGCCTTGATTCGTTTGGAGCATGAAGTGCGATTATTTGCGGTGACGGATAGCGTAGATACTCTCCTGCAAGAAATTCGTCAAAATCCCCCGGATCTCATCTTTAATCAGGCAGAACAATTCTGTGGTAATTCCATCCAGGAAAGAAACATCATGGGATTTTTTGAAATGCTTCAAATCCCTTATACGGGGACGGGTCCTGTGGGCTTGATGTTATGTAAAAATAAAGCACTGACGAAAAAAATACTGACTCATCATCGAATTAAAACACCCGACTTTGTTGTTTTTACAAAAGGTTCACGCATCTATGCTCCCAAAAAATTAAAGTATCCCCTGATTGTGAAACCTTTACGAGAAGAAGCCTCTTATGGCATTTCCATGAACTCCTGGGTGGATAATGAAAAAAGTTTATTGGAACGTATTTCCTTTGTGCATGAATCGATGAGTCAAGATGCGATTGTTGAAGAGTTTGTGGATGGTCGTGAGTTGTATGTGGGAATTTTGGGAAACCAACGCCCTCATGTTTTGCCTCCACGAGAAATGGTTTTTGAAAAAATGCTTGAGGATGAACCCAAGATTGCCACCTTTAAAGCGAAATGGGATGAAAAATATCGGGAAAAATGGGGGATCAAAAACAAGTTTGCAAATTTGTCAGAAACAGTTCTTTCAAAAATTGATCGTCTCGCCAAGAATGTTTTCCATCATTTGTATTTAAAAGGCTACGCTCGTCTCGATTTACGCTTAAGTGAAGCAGCTGAGGTGGTGGTGATTGAAGCAAACCCCAATCCCTTCATTGCAAAAGACGAAGATTTTGCCAAAGCCGCTGCAAAAGCAGGTTTTGATTACGATCAATTGATTCAAAAAATCATTCATTATGCCTTTCTATGAAGAAAAGGGCTTTCTTGTAAGTTAGCAAATAATAAAGACAATCTGTGTTAGAAGCGTCATAAATTTGTCACTAAACGAGGTAAAAAGTACCGTTTTTTGTGCTTTTGGACCTTCTTATAAAAAGCTGCCTTTTATAACTTGTTGAAATATATAGAACTATCAAATTTTGCTGAGAAGTTTATTTTGGCATGCAGCTTGCTACTAATCTTAACAGTCAATAGCCAATTAGGAGGCAATATGGATAAGCATCTCGATATGAACCCCAACTCTAAAGAATTTTTGAGCA
>CAYPXN010000111.1:0-24140 GCA_964414715.1 uncultured Pseudomonadota bacterium
GGAACCGAATTTTTTTTGCAAAATTGGACGGCTAAAATCAAATCTTCCACAGAAGCAGGAAAGAAAAGAACATCCGCCGGCCCACCCACTTTCACCGTGGTATAACGGGCCAAAGGTTCATTTTCCATCCACTCACCCTTAAGTTGAGGACGGAGTTCATTTTTCCAGACAGTGGAATATTTGTTAAAATGAGATTCGAATTCTTTTTCTAAGAGAGCTGATTGCATGGTTTCCGACTCCGTCTCCGAGCATTTCCTCGGCCACCCAGCTTCGCTGAGTTCCCGGCCTCGGTCATAATTTTAAAGTTCTAAGGGATTTTCGAATAGCTGTAAAGAGGGGAACTTAATGAATTAGAGAATTTTTTTCACTTTTGCGCAATTGTTGGGCGAGTTGTTTACCCACTTTGAAAATATCCCCTGCGCCGAGGGTAACCACCACATCATTAGGCTGGATAATTTTGGCCACTTCAAAGGCCAATTTTTCCTTGTCTGCACGGTAATCTACCTTATGAATGGCCTTTTCCAACATGGCCTGAGCAAGCGTTTCACTGTTTACTCCGGCAATAGGATCCTCTCCGGCCGCATAGATTTCCGTCAGAATCAAGAGATCCGTATTTCCAAAAGCTGATACAAAGTCTTCAAACAAATCCCGTGTGCGGGTATAACGATGAGGTTGAAACAAGGTCACAATACGCTTGTTGGGAAAGGCAATGCGCAAGGCAGAAAGAGTCGCTTTGATTTCTTCAGGATGATGTCCGTAATCATCAATCACCAACACATCTTTGCCACGATAAACAGTTTCCATCCGACGTTCAATACCCTGGAAAGTTTGCAAACCTTTTACAATTACTTCAAAAGGAATATCCAATTCCATTCCCACAGCAATCGACGCAAGCGCATTATAAACATTATGCAAACCGGCTAATTTCAATTTCACTTCACCCAGCAAAGCACCTTTGCGGTAGGCTTCGAAACGAATCTGCATTCCCTGTTGAACAATGGAACGAGCATAATAATCGGCACTTTCATTAAGTCCATACGTCAAAACTCGTTTTTTAATTTGAGGAATAAGCTCTTTTACTACCGGATGATCCACACAGGCAACCACAGCCCCATAAAAAGGAACCTTGTTGGCAAAATTTACAAAAGATTGTTTAAGGTCGTTGAAATCACGGTAGTGATCCATATGTTCAGGATCAATATTCGTAATCACTGCAATGGTGGGAGTCAATTTCATGAAAGAACCATCAGACTCATCGGCCTCTGCAACCAGATATTCTCCCTTTCCGAGCTTTGCATTTGATCGGAAACTCTTAACGCGTCCACCAATCACAATCGTGGGATCTAGTTTTGATTTGTAGAGAATATGAGCAATCAAAGAAGTTGTCGTCGTTTTGCCATGACTTCCCGCAACCGCTACGCCGTATTTTAAACGCATCAGCTCGGCGAGCATTTCCGCACGCGGAATCACCGGAATATTTTTCTGCTGAGCTGCCACCCATTCTGGATTACTGGGACGTACGGCCGAAGAAATTACCACCACTTGAGCCCCTTCCATGTTGGCAGGCTTGTGTCCGTAGAAAATTTTCGCCCCTTTTTTGGCCAAGCGAGTGGTAATAGGGGAACGCTTCATATCGGAACCCGTGATCTTGTAACCCAAGGTTAAAAGAACCTCGGCAATTCCACTCATACCGATTCCACCAATTCCTATAAAATGAATATGCTGGTATTTTTTGAACATGACACACTCTTACATGTCATTCTGGTCCCGCTTGTTCAAGTGCTACTCACCCCGAAGAGACCACTTTGTGGCTGAATTCTTCGTCCTGCACAGCAGGCTCAGAATGACAATTACTATTCCCTATTATAAGGGGAAGGCTGCTTATCCTCTCAACAAAAAAAGTGCAAGAGACCCTTAAAAAATTCCACATTTTTCGAGAATTTCACGGGCAGCCCGGGGTTTTGCCAATTTTTGTACATTCTGCCGAATCTCTTCCAAGGCCTCGGGATGATTAATTAAAGCTTTGATTTCATTTGTCAATCTTTCAGGATTGAGTTCCGAATTAAGAATCATCTTCCCCGCTCCCTTACTCACCACTTCTTCGGCATTGAAACGCTGGTGATCGTCGGCGGCAAAAGGGTAAGGAACGTAAATGGCTGCTTTTCCCAGGATTTCAATTTCGCAAATGGTTCCTGCCCCCGCTCTACAGAGAATAAGGTCAGCCTGCTGATAAAGTTCATGGATATTATGGACGAAATCAAAAACCTCTGCCTTCACGCCTTTTTCTTCGTAAGCTTTTTTGACCCATTCGTAATCGGCTTTGCCGCTTTGGTGAAAAATTCGAACATTTGCTAATTGAGTCGAAGCTTCTAACACTGCTTGATTAATAGATCGCGCGCCTTGCGAACCTCCGAGGACTAAGAGAGTAAATGGTTTGTCATCGCGAGGAGCGTTAGCGACGTGGCGATCCCACGAGTGCACTTGGGAGATTGCCACGCTCCCTTCAGTCGCTCGCAATGACAAAAGAAAACTCCTCCTCACCGGATTTCCACTCAAATAAACTTTTTTCGGATTGAAAAAACTTTTTGCTTTTTCAAAACACACAAAAACATGATCGACAAACTTTCCTAAAATGCGATTCGTAATTCCCGGAATGGAGTTTTGATCAATCACTGCAGTTTTGATACCCATAAAGTGGGCCATTAATGTAACAGGACCCGAGGCATAGCCCCCAATTCCAAAAACCAAATCGGGTTTTTCTTTGCGAAGCAGCAAGAAAGATTTCCAAAGCGAATACGGAATTTGAATCAAACTCTTCAGACGATCCAGAATACCGCGACCCTTCAGGGGCTTCACCGGAATAAATTCCAAGCGGTAACCATTTTTGGGAACAATTTCTTTTTCGAGACCATATTGAGTGCCCACGAAAAGCACTTCCCGCCCTGGACCTTGTGATAAAAATTCTTCCGCGATTCCAATTCCAGAATATAAATGTCCGCCGGTACCTCCCCCGGCAAAGAGGATTTTCATAACTACTCTTTAACTATTTTTAACTTTTCAAACAATCATTCTTTCTAATCCCTCACCTCGCAACCTTTTCACTTATTAGCCGATAACTTAAATGGATTAAATTCCGGGGAAGATAGCCAAAAGGAAAAAGTGTGTTTCTTATGGCTAATATTCTCACTCGCCGCGAACAACTCGGTATTTCAAGTATACACCTATCGGCAAATCAACAAAAAATGGATCAAATCGACGAAGGCTTCACGACTCAAATGGGAGATATTTCTTCCGCCGCTGCAGTGCTATCAGGTGGCCTTGCCTATCGCGTTAGTAAAATTGGTATTCTAAGTATGGAAGTTACTGGGGAAGCACCCCTTCTGTTCAAAACATTAGCACCTACGGTGGGACTCGCTGCAGAAGTAAGCAGCTATCGAAGTGTTAATTCTTGGCTCTCACCAGAATCAAAATCTTCACAAAGTTGGATGAGTGATTTTTTTAACTTTGGAGCTTTAAAAACATTTGGAAATATTTCCCCAAACAAAAATATTATCTTCCAAAATTTTATTCAAAACGCCGGCATGGTAGCCACTCAAAATCTCGCAACTGCTTTGGGTCAAGAAGCTCCGCAAGGAAATCTTATTGATCAATTCATCTCCGCAGAAGTTCTCAGTGCACAAACAATGTTAGGCTTAAATATTCTTTATCATCTGAGCAGCGGAAAAATAAGTCATTACGAGAAAAGCTTGGATCTAGCTGTTGACACTTTACAAAGCCCGCAAAATCCCTCTCCCATATCTTTTGAGGATAGACTTCCCCAGATGGCAGCCACTCAATTTGACGATTTGGGTTTTCCTATCGAAGCAAGTGCAGCCAAGAAAACCCAAGCTCGTCCAAAATACAGTCGATATTTTTGGAAATTTTATAACCCCGAACGCTCCTTATTTAATCCATTTAAGGGTCATGAATATTTTGGCCAATTAGGCATTTCAAGAGATTTTGGAACAGCTGTTATAGGTAAAGATGGCGTAAGCATAATTCATTTTGCCGCAAATCATCCTGTTGAAATGAAAGATTATGAGGCTAATCACGTGCCGGCTAGTGAAAGCGAAGCTTACCAACGAATTTCTAGCGAAAGATATGAAGAAAAAAAAGATCGCTTTCCGACTTATGCTAGTTTGTTCTGGCATTTCTTTTTAGGGAAAAGAAATGAGGCGCTAGCGGACAGACTTTTCCAAATTGCAGCCGAAGTTGCAGCCCAAAATCCAAAGTTCGCAAATTTCACAGTTCAGGATGGAGAATTTACTCCTTTCCTTCGACGCTTCATCAGCAAGCCAAATATAAATGAATATCCTTCTCAACTCGCATACTGCACCGAAGTATCACGCAAATTTTTAGGAGAAATCTATACACAATATGGAATAGATCCTCTTCTCTTCGCTTTGAGAGTGCAGGATCAGATGATCTCCGGTTATTATTTAAGCACACCTCACAGCAATGATTTACTCTTCGCTGCATTTAATGAAGGCAAAACCAGTGAAGGCAAGACAACACAAGTTGTCACCCATATTCCCGCCATCCAACGGGCTTGGACAATCGATATCTTCCAAAATCTTTTAGAAGAAAAACCTTGGCAAAAAGATTTTGATCCTTTTCATTCTGAAAAAGTAAGTTCGAGTGGAATTCTTTATACTTCCTATTATCAAGGAGAAAGGCCCGAGGATTTCACTGATTTATATTACGCTCTTCGCAACAGTAATTTAGACTCTATAGAAAAACAAAAGCTCCTTGAAACAGCTGCCTCAACAATGCTCCCTCTCATAGATGCAGCCAGAACAAATAACGATACTTTGTTACTACCTATTATCAGCGGATCTTTCCCTACAGAAGAACTTGCAAGTAAGCTGGGAGAATCCACTCAAATACAAGTTCTTGCAAATCCGTGGGAGCCAAGACCTCCTCAATATGGAGCAGGAGTAGAAGGTAAAATTCTCGCATCAAAAATAGAACTCGTCGGTAAATATTTAAAACTTAGATACGGAATGGCCGCTCAAATAAACGGAAAAGACATCATCCTTGTAGATGATAACATTACCGATGGAGTCACTTTTTTGATGGCTCAAGTTGCCTTATATAAAGCAGGCGCAAGAAGCGTTAGGCTCATTACATTAACCCACACCGTTCGTAATTCTACGGCATCGTTTTAGATCGGCTGGAGAGATAGTTTTTCTCAGGAGGAGTTGCGAGATCTGTTTTGGTTCCACCTTGAGAGGCAATATTCAATACGATGCCCATGCAGGCAGACATCACAATCAAAGAAGTTCCCCCATAACTAATGAAAGGAAGCGGCAAACCTTTGGTAGGAAGTAGACCCATCACCACTCCAAAGTTGATGAGCGATTGCACGCCAATAAGAGAACTGATTCCTAGAGCAAGATACATTCCAAATAAATCTGGCGCGCGCAAGGCAGCACGAAATCCGCGGAATAACAAAATCATGAAAAGGGTGATAACTCCTAACACGCCCAACAAACCCAATTCTTCTCCCAACACGGATAAAATAAAATCGGTATGCGCTGCGGGGAGGAAAAATAATTTTTGCTTTCCTTGTCCTAAACCCGCACCCCACAAGCCTCCCACATTAAAACCCACATAAGACTGAATAATTTGGAAACCGGAATCGGCGATATGTGTCCAGGGATCCAAAAAGGCCAAAATGCGCTGACGACGATAGTCCACGGAAAAAACGAGGAGGTAAAGCGCGGGAATCGAAAGAAGGATGGCCCCGGCAATATACGATACGCGGGTTCCTCCCACAAAAAGCATAATCATGAGCACCACACCCAAGGTAAAGGTAGTTCCCAAATCTTTTTGCAAAAGAATCAACCCCATCATTACACCTGCCACTGCAAGATGGGGTAAAACTCCCACAGTAAATTTTTCCATCTTCTCTCTTTTTTTAGCGAGAGAATAAGCCATAAACAAGATAAGGGAGAGTTTTATCATTTCAGACGGTTGAAAGGTAAAACCACCGATATTCAGCCAACGTCGTGCTCCTCCCGCTTTCACCCCAATCCCAGGAATGGCCACCAACATACAAAGAAAAATCGAAATTCCCATCAGGGGATAAACCATCTTCCAATATTTATGGTAATCGACTTTCATCATCGTAAAAAGCATCCCGATAGAAATGAGCGCAAAGACGATTTCTCGTTTTAAAAAGTAGTAAGCATCGTGATATTTTTCATTCGCATTGATGGCCGAGGCAGAATAAACCATCAAGGTTCCGGTAAAGATGAGAAGGATGACAGCCGTCAATAAAAGATAATCGTTTTTTCGTTCCATTCAAATCCCCGTACGGGCGTCCGCCTGAGGCGGACGTCCCTACAATGCATTCACCCACTTTTGAAATTCATCGCCACGATGTTTATAATCTCGAAACATATCAAAACTCGAACAAGCCGGCGAGAGCAAAACCACATCGCCTTCTTTTGCAAGATCCCTGCATCTCAAAACCGCCTCTTGCATGGATGCCGCATCTTCCATATGGACAGTAGCTTCCAAGGCGGCACGAATGATTTCTTTTGCTTCTCCTATTAACACCAAAGCTCTTGCCTTGTTTTTGATCAATGCTCGCAAAACTTTATAATCTCCGCCTTTATCTTTGCCTCCCAAAATGAGAATCACGGGATCTTCAAAGCTGGCAAGAGACATCGCAACCGCACCCACATTTGTTCCCTTAGAATCATCAAAATATCGCACGCCATTTAATTCCCGAACAAATTCCAAGCGGTGTGGCAAAGCCTTAAAATTCTCCAAAGTTTTCTCAATTACTTCCGGGGAAATACCTGCCAATTCTGCAGCCGCAATAGCCGCCATCATATTTTCAATATTATGCAAACCTTTCAGGGAAGCGTTTTGAAGAGAATAATTTTTGACGGATCCACTCACTTCTGAATGAAGCTGGACTTCAGTATCCCAATAAATTCCCTTCACATGCTCCGTGGAACTGAAAGGAACTTTCCGGCAATGCGCCCCTTCTACGGCCTTCAAAACATGCACATCGTTTGCATTGTAGATGAGCGAATCTTTTTCATTCTGATTTTTCCAGATCAAGGCCTTGGCTGCAATATATCCCGCCATATTCTTATGACGTTCAAAGTGATCATCCGTAATATTCAGAATCATCGAGATATTTGGGTGATAAGTTTCTACAGTTTCCAGCTGATAACTGCTTACTTCAAGAATCGTCCAATCAGGGTTCGGATTTTCATCAATCAAAGTAAGCCAGGGAGTTCCCAA
This sequence comes from uncultured Pseudomonadota bacterium, assembly GCA_964414715.1. Lineage (GTDB taxonomy): Bacteria > UBA10199 > UBA10199 > JADFYH01 > JADFYH01 > CAYPXN01. Next base: position 7,303 of record CAYPXN010000111.1, read on the forward strand.
ATTTCCACCCAAGGCAATATTAAATCCGGCATTTTTAAACAAAGCTCCCACAAGTTCCGTGGTAGTCGATTTGCCATTGGTTCCTGTAATGGCAATCACCCGTGAACTTGAAAACTGACTTGCAAATTCCAACTCACCTGTCACAGAAATTTTTCTTCGCTTTGCCTCCAACACCAAAAGATGGCCCAAAGGAATTCCCGGGCTCAAAATCAGCAGAGAAATTTTATCCCAGGGAAGCGAAAATTCTTCGCTTTGGGAAAATACTTTCACTCCCTGTTGCTGAAGCCTGTCTGTTTTTGGATTGAGCAATGAGAGTGGCAGATCATCAACGGCAATCACATGCACGTTTCGTTTGAGCAGGAATTCGCAAACAGCAATTCCTGTTGTACCCAAACCAAGAACCAAAATGGTTTTTCCGGAAAGATCTTTCATAAAAATCACATTATCTAATTTTCAAAGTTGCAAGCGACATAATCGCCAAAATCAAGCTAATGATCCAAAAACGGACAATAACCTTAGGCTCCGCCCATCCTTTTAATTCAAAATGATGATGAATGGGCGCCATTCTGAAAATACGTTTTCCTGTCATTTTAAAAGACATCACCTGCGCAATAACCGATAAAGTTTCAATCACAGGAATTCCCGCCACAACTACCAACAACACTTCATTTTTCGTGATCAGAGCAACCAAACCCAAAACACCACCCAATGAAAGTGAGCCTACATCTCCCATGAAAATTTCGGCAGGATGAGCGTTAAACCAAAGAAAACCCATCACTGCGCCCATCACAGAAGCACAAAACACCGACACTTCGCCGGCACCCAATACCGGAGCAAGCTGCAGGTATTCAGCAATTTTTGCGTTCCCCACCACATAAGCCAAAATCCCATAAGTTCCAAAAGCAGTAATAGTCGGGACTGCCACCAGACCATCCAGACCATCGGTCAAATTCATGGCATTCGAGGCACCCACCATTACCAACATCATGAAGGGAATATAAAACCAACCCAAGTCCGGATGAAAATTTTTAAGGAAAGGGACATAGAGGTGCGTATCAAAACCCAACTCCGTAATCATGAAATAGGCCGCAAGGCCTGAAAAAGTAAATTGCAAGAGAAGCTTGTATCTTCCTTTCAAACCCTCATTGTCTTTCATGATGATTTTTTTGTAGTCATCAATAAAACCGATGATTCCAAAGGCACCGAATACAGAAATACACAGCCAAGTATAACCATTGGTCCAGTTGCCCCAAAGTGTGGTCGACAGAATAGACGCAAGCAAAATCAAAACACCTCCCATGGTAGGAGTACCTTTTTTGACCTGATGATGCTGAGGGCCTTCTCCCCGGATATACTGACCAAATTGCTTGCGAATTAAAAATTGAATGAGAGGTTTTCCAAAAATCAGATAAATGAGCAAAGCGGTCATGAAGGCCGCAAAACTTCGAAAGGTAATGTATTTGAATACATTAAAACCCTGAAACTGCTCATGCAATGGATAGAAAAACTGGTAAAACATCGTCCCCTCGTTAGATTGAAATAATCCATCCCCCTTCAAAAACTTACAATCACACTGATACTAATGAACTGCTTCTTAATTCAATTTTTCTTTTAAAAATTCGGTGATTTTTTCCATCTTGGCCCCACGAGATCCCTTGATCAGGATGCTTTTACATTCTGGTAACCAAGAAAGTATCGTTTCCAAAGCATCCTCCTGTTTTGAAAACGCTTTGCAAAAATTTGCATCCATACCTTGAGCCAAAGCAACTTCCACCATTTGAGAAGCAAAAGGTCCTATCGAAATCAGGCGATTTATCTTATTTTTTGCAACCGCCTCTCCCACCAAACGGTGACCTTCTTCTGCAAAATCACCCAACTCTCTCATTTCCCCCAAAATTGCCAAAGCGGAATTGTTTTTTTTCAGACTAAGCAAGGTTTCCAAAGCAGCCATCATGGAAGAAGGATTGGCATTGTAACAATCATTAAGAATTTGAACCCCCTGTTTTAGATTCAAGACTTCCATGCGCATGCTGCGCCCACGATAACTTGCCAAACCCTGTTTGATTTTTTTGGGATCGATACCCATCGCAAAACCCGCGGCAATTGCAGCCAGAGCATTACGCACATTCGCTTTTCCGTGGACAGGAACTTCAAAGGGATATGCTTTGCCGCGGAAAGAAACTTCCAGATAAATCCCCTCTTCCTTCAAATCAAATTTTTCACAAAACACATCTGCTGGTTTTTCCATTCCAAAACTAATTTTGTAGGCACGTGTTGGCATTTTGGGAATGTATTCATCATCCGCATTCACCAAAGCCAATGCCCCCGAAGGAAGTTTTGCGAACATTTCTCCGTTTGATTGGGCAACCCCCTCCAAACTTTTCATTTTCTCCACATGCTCAAAGCCCGTATTGGTTAAAAGGGCAAGAGTGGGCTCGGTAATTTCCGTCAGACGGGCCATTTCTCCAAATTCGTTCATACCCATCTCAATCACCGCCGCTTCATATTTTTTATCCAGCTTGAAAAGCATTTTGGGAACACCGATCAGATTATTGAGATTTCCCTCGGTTGCAAGAGTCTTGAATTGCGATGCAAATACTGCCGCACACATATCCTTCGTGCTGGTTTTTCCGTTACTTCCCCCCACTGCCAAAAGGGGAATATCGAATTTTCTGCGCCAAGCGCGGGCAATATTTCCCAAGGCATGGCTTGTGTCTTTAACGGCAATGATAGGAATTATTTTGTTGGGAAAAGAATCCGACTTGTGCTTTTCATCCAGGATCAAGCCTCCAGCCCCTTTGGCAATCACTTCCGCCACAAACTGGTGCCCATCAAAATTTTCTCCGATCAAACACAAAAAATATTCACCCTTTTGAATCGTGCGGCTATCTGTAGAAATAGACTGCACCCATTCCGTACCTTGACCCTGAAGCAACTCTCCCTGCGTTGCTTCCAAAATTTCCCGAACACTTAAATTCACTTTAAATACTCCCTTACGACTTCTCGATCATCAAAATGGATTTTTGTTTTTCCAATGATCTGATAATCTTCATGACCTTTCCCCGCAATCAAAACAATATCCCCAGGCTTCGCTTCTTTTAAAGCCAAAGCTATCGCCTTTTTCCGATCTACTTCTACCCGATAATTACTTCCTTCTTTCCAAGCTTTAGAAACAAGGCCTGGCAACACCTCTTGGATAATCTGTTGGGGGTCCTCTGTACGAGGATTGTCGCTGGTCAAAATGCCAAAATCCGCCAATTCTGCGACTTCTTTTCCCATCAAAGGACGCTTGGTTTTATCACGATCCCCTCCACAACCAAAAACAGTAATCAATTTCCCCCTCTCCCGCGAGGGGTGAGAGTGACATTCGCTTACTAAAATCTCCCTCAAAGTCTCCAACACATTTTTCAAAGCGTCTGGCGTATGCGCATAATCCACAAAAACATGAATACCCTTTTTATTTTCCACCCTTTCAAGACGTCCCGGAACAGATTGAAAAGTATTCAAGGCCTTCTCAATTTTAGACAGAGGAAGATCAAGCGCCAGTCCTGTTGCTACAGCTGACAAAAGATTGGATAAATTAAAATCACCCAAAAGTCTGCTTTTCAAATGACAGACTCCCTGAGGGGTATGGATTTCTGATTCAATCCCTTCAATACCGATCCTTTTAGACAAAGGATACAAATCAGCTTTGGAAGAAGATATTGAAAAACTCAAAAACGGAATTCGAATCTCTTTTAAAAGCTTTTGAACCCATTCATCATCATAATTTAAAACGGCACTTTTCTTCTTCGAAGTTTTGTGAAGCAGAAGTTCTCGGAAGAATCTTGCTTTCGCATCAAAATATTCTTCCATACTATGATGATAATCCAAATGATCAGGAGTCAGATTTGTAAAAACGCCTACATCAAAATCAATTTCATCCACACGATGCTGATGGATGGCATGCGAAGATACTTCCATCACCAAGGAATCACAGGCTTCTTTTTTTCTTTCTGCAATAAAGGATTCCAAATCCAGTGACTCCGGCGTGGTGTGAGTAGAAGGAAACACTTTTCCTGCATGTCTCAAATTTACCGTTCCAATCACGGCGGGAGAAAAACCCGCTTCCTTCAAAATCGATTCCACAAGATACGAAGTGGTCGTTTTTCCATTCGTCCCAGTAATCCCCACCACTTTCATAGATTGTGTAGGCGCCTGATAAAAATTTGAAGCAAGCTTCGCTAACGCAATCCGCGAATTCTTCACCCGAAGAAATAAAATTCCTCTACCCTCTTCCCTCTCCTTACTCCCCTCTTCCCCCACAATCACCGCTGAGCCCTTTTCAATGGCTTGAGAAATAAACTGGTGCCCATCCGACTGAAGTCCTCGAAGTGCGACAAAGAGAGAAGATGGCTCTACTTTTCTGGAATCATAGGTAATTTTTGAAATGACAACAGAGGGAATCGAAGGGACATCAATCAATTCAATTCCTGCAAGGAGTTTTTTTAGTTCCATGAATATTAAGTGGACGATGGAGGTTTAAAATATAGTTTCACTTCAGAACCCGATTTTATGATTTCACCGGGTGCAGGTTTTTGCTCACTACAAATACCGCTTCCTTCAACCACGAGTTTTACGTCTTGTCGATCCCAAGTTTTCATGATTTCACGCAAAGGTTTCCTCGTCCAATTAGGCACCTTATAGGAACCCGGTTCAACCTCTGTAAGCTCAACAGGAATTTCAACCTTGTTTTTTTCTTCAGACTTGTCTTTTCCCTTATTTTTATCTTTCGAATTTTTATCTTGAGGATTATTTTTCTTATCTTTCAATGCCAGACTGTTTTTATTTTTGTCATCTTTCTTGGCATCTGGCTTGCTTTCCGTTTTTTTATCGTCCTTGGTTAAGATGATCGGACCTTTATTTCCGATGGGAGGAATTCTCAAATAAGGAAGAACTTGTCTCACAATTTCCCGGAAAACTGGGGCTGCAACCACCCCCCCAAAGTGATTCCCTTTGGGCTCATTAATAGAAACCAGCACTGTAATACGAGGATCATCCGCGGGAGCAATTCCAACAAAACTTCCCACAAACTTTCCGTCGGCATAACCCGCTTTTCCTTCTTGCACTTTCTGGGCGGTTCCCGTTTTGCCTGCAGTTCCATATTCCTCAACTTGTGCTGCAGTACCTGTCCCTCCAGGTCCCACCACCAACTTTAACATCTCCACCACTTTGCGGGCATTGGTTTCGCTTAAAACTTTCCTTACAATCTGGGGGTTATTTTCCTTCACAAGACTGCCTTTCGAATCGACAATCTTTTTCACCACAAAAGGTTTCATCAGATAGCCCCCATTGGCGATTGCAGAATAGGCCGTTACAATCTGAACAGGGGTCACAGAAATTCCTTGCCCAAACGCGATGGTGCTCATCTGTAAAGTCCCCCAGTTTTTTGGGGGGCTCATAATTCCACTTGCTTCACCCGGTAGATCAATTCCTGTTTTGGAACCAAAACCAAAATCAAGGACTGCTTTGGAAAAGGCATCTTTCCCAATATATTGAGCCACTTTCAAAGAACCGATATTACTCGACACCCTCATAATCTCCGGAAGAGTCATCATTCCATAACCCCCACCGTGATCGCTAATTGTAAACCTATCAATTTTATAGGATCCACCTTCGCAGTTGAACTTCTGGTTCAAATCCACTTTTCCACTTTCCAAGGCTGCAGAAGCAGTCACCGCTTTAAAAATACTTCCAGGCTCGAAAGATTCTGTCACCACACGGTTCTGCCAACGAGATGGATCAAAGTCCGTATATTGATTGGGATCAAAATCAGGATAGGAAGCCATGGCCAAAATTTCACCCGTTCGGCTATTCATCACGACCGCAATCCCACTCTTTGCCTGGGTTTTTTCCACAGCCTGTGCCAATTCTTTTTCAGTAATAAATTGGATAGTTTTATCCAAAGTCAAAGTGACATTGTGTGTATTTTCCAAATCATAAAAAGTGTTGGGAATATAACTTTGACCGCGTGCATCCTGATTTACAACCACCGGTTCCGAACTCGACTTGAGATAACGGTCATAAAATAACTCCAAACCTCCCAAGGCAACCGAATCAAGCCCCACTGCTCCCAAAATTGTCGCAGCCAATTTTTTGTTCGGATAAAAACGCTTGTATTCTTTGACCAAACCCAGACCTTCCTGATGGAGTGCCGTAATTTTTTCAGACTCCTCAGGAGAGATTCTTCTTTTAAGCCAAACAAATTTTTTCTCTTTCCCCAGTATTTTTTCAATTTTATCTGAAGGTATCCCGAAAATGGAGGCAAGCTGGTTAATGAGTTCCGGCGTAACATTCAAACTTTTTGGATTGGTATATACGGAATCAACCTTCACATCGATGGCCAACTCTTCTCCATTCACGTCATAGATATTTCCACGTTTTGGAGCGAGCGTAATTTTTTTCTGGTACTGAGACTGGGCAAGACGCGAAAGCTTTATATTGTCCGTAAGATGTAAAGAAAAAGTACGTCCAATCACTACCAAATAAAACATGAAGCAAAAAAAGGCGACGAAAAGAATTCGCAACTTTACTCGGCGCTCAGAAAAAAATCGGGGGGTAACTTTCTTGGATGGAGTCCACATTCGATTGACTATTCAAATTTGAAAATTAAAAAAGAACCTACAAACAAACTATCTTCGAGAGGAACTTACTGCCGTTGCCACTTTCAGTGCCGATTTCGCATCCTGTTTTTTTGCAGATTTTTGTTTTGTATCCTTTTGGGATTTTTGTGCTGCTTTTACAGGAGTTTTTTCCATTTTTGTTTTCTGGATATTTTTTACAGCAACCTTTGCATCACTTTTTTTGGTTTTTTCAAGCTTGGCGACTGTTTCCACAGGTTTTGCAGGAATCATTTGATTCAATATTTGTGACTTTTGAGGCAGATCCATCTGAAACTGATTATGAGCAAGAGCCTCCAAGCGCACAGGCGATTTTAAAATCGCTGCATCTAATGTAAGCTTTTTGTTTTCTTCGAGAAGTTTTTCTTTCAGGGCAAGAGAACGATTGATTTCGTAACCAATATTTACAACCTGAATGCGAGACCAAATATAAAAAAGAGAGCAAAAGAAACCGAGGAGCATCAAAAAGAAAATATACTTGAATACTGCTCCACCCACACGATCCGATTTCGCGTAGTGTTGTTGTTTCTTTGAACTGGAAGTATTCATCCACACGGATGAAGAATTCACCACCTGCATAATCAAAACTCTCCCTACTTTTTTTCCGCCACCCTCAACTTCGCACTTCTGGATCTTGGATTTTCTTCCATGGCTTCACAGGGGCTAGCGTCGCCCCCTCTTCCGCCAAAGGCGGAAGAGCCTCCCCCTCAAAGCCTGTCGGCTTATTTTTTTTCCGCTACTCTCAACTTCGCACTTCTGGATCTTGGATTTTCTTCCATTTCTATTTCAGTAGGAATTACAGGTTTTTTGGTGAGCACCTGAAAATCTTCTCTCTCCCTCAAGCGCCATTTAACAATCCTGTCTTCCAACGAATGGAAGCTGATCACCTGCAACCTTCCTCCCTTTTCTAGAAACTGAAAATCCAAGTCCAAAAATCTTTTTAAGTGTTCCAACTCCTGATTAACCTCTATCCTTAAAGCCTGAAAAACTCTTGTCGCAGGATGTATTCGCGAAGCTTGTTTTTTAAACTTCGGTGGAACCACTCGATCAATCAGGCTTGCCAAATCCTGCGTATAATAGAACGGTTGCTCACGGCGGAAATCCACGATTGCTCGTGCAATCCGCCGTGAAAACCGTTCTTCCCCAAACTTTTGAAAGATCTCGATCAAATCTTCTTCAGACCGCTCATTCACGATGTCCGAAGCTTTTTCAAAACTATCATCGGAAGGGTCCATTCTCATATCCAAGGGACCTTCCTTTAAAAAACTAAAACCTCTCTCCGCTTCATCGAGTTGAAAACTTGAAACTCCCAAATCAACCAAAACACCGTGAACCTTTTCAATTTTCAAAGTCCTTAAAATCTCTGGGATATCCGAAAAAACACCGTGCACAAAAAAAACCTGATCCCGATATTTTTCAAGCCTCTGACGAGCTCGATCCAAAGTCTGCTGATCTCGATCGATCGCCACATATTTTCCTTCGGATCCTAATCGTTGCAAAAATGCTTCCGCATGACCTCCGCCACCCACCGTACCATCCACGATGCAAGCACCCGGCTTCAGACTCATCCATTCAATCACTTCATTTAAAAGAACAGGTTTGTGCGTTAAATTCATCAATGCTCAAATATTCATTAGTGCCAAGTTCGCCAATCCGAACGAAAAGCTAATACCGCTTCAGGAACTGTATCAAAATTTTCTACGGAGTCACTCACACCCATGAAACGAAAAATACTTTTTGTATAAGGATTCATTCCTGCAAACTTCAAATCACCCGAATATCTTTTCAACTTCATAATCGAATTAATCAAGGGATGGATACTGGGATAATGAACATGCTCTACCCCTTGAAAATTCAAAACCATCTTTGTTTGATGCTTGTGAAGAAGCGAAATTAAGGTTCTACCCACCTGGTCAATTTCCTGAGGACCCAAATCGCCTTCCAGATTAATCACTGCCACATCTTCATAATTTTGCAGATTCAACATGATTACATCCCCAAGTTTGCGAGTTCTTCAATCGACTCCGCAATTTTTTCATGCGATTTTTCAAATTCTCTAATCCAACGTTCTTTCGACCAAATTTCAATTCTCTTCACCATGCCCACAAAAACCACTTCTCTCTCAATTCCGGCATATTCTCGAAGAGGGGGAGGAATCAGAATTCTCCCCTGTTTATCAATCGGACACTCACTCGCAGCAGAAATAAACGCTCTTTGAAACGCTCTCACTTCAGCTTTGAATTGAGGAAGAGCAGAAACTTTTTCTTCAATGATCTGCCATTCTTTATTGGGGTAGGCCCAGAGACAGTTGTCGAAATTCGTAATGATCAAACGGTCGTCATAATTGGTTGAAAGCACCTCGCGAAATTTCGACGGAACCGAAATTCGCCCTTTGGCATCGATGGTATTTTCGAACCTTCCCCGAAACATGACTTCCCTTTGAATACGGACGGCTGAATCGCCTCATCCTTTGTAATTTCCTTCCTGACCCCAAAAATTTACCACTTTTCCCCACTTTATGGGTAGATTAAACCACCTAATAAAAACTGTCAAGAGCAGACAAGAAAAAGCCTTATTTTAATATATTGATTTTAAAAGGAATTATACAAATGCCCAAAAAAGGAAAAGTGAGGGCAAAAAAATAGGATTTACCACTTTAGAAAGGTTACTTTGTACAGATTTTTCAGATTATCTATATAATGTAGCGTAGCTCCAATAATTTCGGAGGACGAGGCGCACATATAAGGTGGTTTCCGCAAAGGGAATTTCTTCAATATATTCATCGACGGGAAGATTTCCAAACTGAGCTCTCCATTGAGGAGGACGGCCGGGACCCGCATTATAACCCGCAATCGTGTCTACCCAATTCCCGCCAAAACGAGACATCAAAGCTGCTAGTTCCGCACAACCTACTTGAATATTATCCGCAGGATTCAACAAATCACCCAAGGCAAAGCCAGCAGATTTTGCACGCGCTCGAGCAGTAGCGGGGAGAAGTTGCATGAGACCTTGCGCGTTCGCAGAAGAAAGAATCCAAGGTTGAAAGGCGGATTCCTGACGCATCAAACCCACCACAAAATAGGGAGACAAAGAAAATTTTTTCGCTTCACGATTCACATCAGACTTGAATGCAAAGGGAAACTGAAAAGAGTTCCGATAATTTTCAGCCACTCTTTGATCTGAAAAAATATCTTTCACCTTATCCCAATATTTTTGAGCAAGGAGGATCGCCAAAAAATAAGCGTCTGTTTTTTTTGATGCCTCTAGAATTTTATAAAGGTCTGCCGGATGATTTACATTTTGATCCAGCGCAGCCAAAAGTTCCACACTTGAATATTTACCCAAACCTTCATGATAAAGCGCTTCCGCTTTCAACCAGTGATAATTCCAAGTTGCATTTCCATTTTCTTTCGAACTGATTGCAGAATTTAAAGAAGGTGTGGAAAAATTTTTCCAGGAAGCAGGCACTACAGGGACTTCAGAAATATCCGTAGAGTTTTTATTCTTCTTCAAGGCCATGAAGGCATAATAGCTAAAAGGGGCACGATCAGCGGCTTGATTAAAGTATTCTTGGGCTTTCTGGGAATTTCCTTCATTCTGATAAATTCGCCCCAACCAATAGAGCCCTCGAGCCTGCGTAGGAAGATCGGTTTTCCCCTTGCTTAGTTCCTCAAAGAAAAATTTTGCATCTCCCCAGTTTTTTTGTTCGTAAGCTTTCCAGGCCACCAACCACAATCCTCGATCCCTAAAATTCCCTCCCGTATAATTTTGAGCCAAGTTCTTTGCCGTACTCTGAGCTTCTGAAACTTGATTTGCTCCTAGCTGCATTTTAATAATCGAATAAAGCCCTTCACTTCCTTCGGAGCTCCCCGGAAACTTCTGACTTAAATTTAAAAAAGTATTCTTTGCCTCTACATCCTGACCCGCTTTGTCTTGACTCAAACCTAAATAATAAAGCACCTCTTTCTGAGCATCTCCAGAGAGTGTATTTGACACAGAAGCAAAAACTCCGGCTGCTTCAGAGTAACGTTTTAAAAAATACAAACTCTTTCCTTTTGCCAAAGAAATAGCAGGACTTATAGCCGCAGACGCATAAGCATCGAGTGCAGAATTATAATTTTTATTTTTAAAAAGTTGATCACCCCGAATAGCAAATTCTTCAGGAGTAATCACAACTCCGGCATTTTGAAGTTGTATTTGCGCAAGCTTAGCCTCTTCCACCATCGGATATTGCACATATACTTCTTTAAAATGTTTGAGTGCAGAAGTCTTATCACCTGTCGCTTGTTCTGCAAGTGCAAGAGCATAAGTTGCCTCGCCCTTTCCCATGTCATTCATTTTAGAGAAATTTTCACTCACCCATTTTTTCACTTTTTCATTGTCACCTTTTTGCTGAATCGCCAGAGCTAAAGCGCCATAAGAAGCAGGCGTAAAAATACTATCGGGTTCATTTTTTTGAAGATCTTCCAAAAGTGAAATCGCTTCATCTAATTTACCATTTTCAAAAAGCGAATCCCCCAAGGCCCACAAATAATAATCGCGAAGGGGAGAATTTTTGGGAACTGATGCTTGCTTCAGAAAACTGAGCGCGGTTGTATAATCTTTTTTAACAAAAGTTTCGTAGCCTAATTTAAGATCACTACTGGAAGCAAAAAGGGAAATGGGAAAAAGAAACAAGGAAAGAAACAGGATGAGTTTTTTCATGCGGAAAGTTTATTATTATAGAAGCATTTTATTCAAGGCATTAGTGAAATAGTTTTGGATAGGGATTTTCGAATAAACAAATTCAGTTTCAATTCATTACCACAAAAACTCCCCCTCAATCCCGATGCACATTTTCCAAAGAAAAAGCGGGCAAACAAATGTCGATATAATCAGCGCCTTCCGGATGAGGCGTCGAGTATTGAACCCATTCGTCCTTATGAGCAATCACGGCTTGGCCGGGGCCTACTTCTAAAGTGCCGTCTTTATGTTTCACTTGGAGCAAACCTTTTAAAACTAATGTGTACTCATCAAATTCAGGTTTTTGTCCCGGCTCTTCCCATCCACCAGGACTTGTCATGTGAGCAACACTCAAGGTTTCTGTTTTAGAATTTATTCGGCCGATGTATTCACGAATGATCTTTGGCTTGTTGCCAGCCGCTTCAATTTGGGTCGCTTGGGCAATCAAAGTTGGCATGGAATTTCTCCTCCTTTTACTCTTTTACCTCATACAAAAAATTTTCCTTCAAATTCTCCGGCACTTCGAAAAAATTTGTTCGCTTAGCTTGTTTCACCCACTCAATGACTTCTCCAATTTTCTCCGGGCTTGAAATTTTCTTAAGATGAACGCCTGTTTTCCCCTTCATCACTCGCACACAATGAAAGTGTTCACATTCCGCAAAGCAACTTTGCAGTTCAAACTGAGCGGTTTTTCGGAATAAGCCCTCTTTCAATTTTTCTTTATATTCTTTTTCATAACTTTCCGGAGAAGAAAAAACCCCTTTCCCAGGGTTGTCCCGAAGGCAGGATTTACAGGCTAGAATTTTCAAAGGGGCACTCATTAAAATCCTCTGAAAACAAAGTTAAAAGAAGTTAAAGCAAATAAAGCTCATTCTATCCCATGAGCGATCAATTTTTGTCACCCTCAAATTTTCTTGTTATACTGATACAATGTGCGCCGTGCATGCAAAACTGATGTTTCATGAGGGAAATACTTTTTTCTTTTCAGATCAGCAATGCATCAGCACTTACTATAATCTCAATAACAACAGCCAAGCACAAAGAATCGAAATCGTACCTACTTTGGGTGGGGGGAAAAAGGCAGAAAAATTTTGCAGCGATCTTTCCCATAAAAATCCTAGCTCCCTTCAAAAACGCCTTTCTTCTCAAATTCATGTCGTCACAGAATATGCTAAAAGTCTCACACTTCGAGCCCTAGAGAATGGGCAACTACATGCCAGACCTTTCGCTCCTGCCTTTTACCCAAGGGGATGCGCTCAGGGAGAATGGCAAGTCACAGGGCGTTTCGAAGGTTTTCAAATCGCAATTTTGGGAAATGCAAAAGAGATCAAATACTTTAAAATTATTGAACTTGGGAAAAATCAATTTACCGACGACGATATGTTTTATGCAAGTATTGAGAACGGACCTAGAGTTCCTTTTGAAATCCAAAAAATGTTTTCGACCCTCTTTGATCGTTTAAAATCCAAAGATTTTCTCGGCAAGCCACCTCTGAGTAGAGAACCCCTCCCTTTGCCACCGATTCCACTCGTTCGATCTCAAGTGGAAACCTTGCTGATGGAGAAAGTCCAACAATCCTATCCCAATGAAGTGGGAGGATTTTATTTTGAGGATAAAGAAGGAAAAGGTATCTGGAACCCTTTACCAGAAGGAAATAATCAAAAAATCACACAGTCTTCGGATCGTTTTTTAAATGAGGAAGTTTTAGCAAGTGCTCAACTGACGGACTACCACACGCACCCAGCGACTTTAGGAAAACCAGGAATTCTTTTTCCATCGGATACTGATTTTGAATTCATCGCCCAAACGGCTTATTTGTTAGATCATGCAGGCTATCAAGGTGATTACAGTGCAAGAGTGGTCACTCATGCAGGAACATTTATAGTGAGACCCAATAGAACTTTGCTACACAATAATCCGGATCTTTTTTATCACAGTCTTCAACGCTTCTCGGTCGATGGCTTACGCGACGACTTTCAAGGAAATTTGACCGACATGCTCCAACAAGTCAAAAAAAATCCAGCGTTTCAGATCGAATTTATCCCGCTCAAACCAGAAACATTACAAGGTTAAAAACCTGCTAATAAATCACCTTATTGAGAGGATATTCCACAATTCCCTCGGCACCGGCACGTTTGAGACTGGGAATAATTTCGCGGACTTTTTTCTCATCCACAATAATTTCTACAGATACCCAAGCAGAATCTCCCTGTTCAGAAATGGTAGGAGTATGAAGAGCGGGAAGGGTTTTTACAATTTCTTCCAGTTTATTTTTAGGAACATTCATTTTTAAACCGACTTTGGTTTCGGCGATAAGCGCGCCGTTCAACATGAGAGCGATGTTTTCAATTTTCTCACGTTTCCATTTGTCGTTCCAAGCCGCTTTATTCGCAATCAAAACGGTCACGGATTCCAAAATCGATTCGACAATTTTCAAATTATTGGCACGCAGAGAAGATCCGGTTTCTGTCAACTCTACAATCGCATCGGCCAAAAGAGGAGGCTTCACTTCGGTAGCACCCCAAGAAAATTCAACGTCCGCTTTCACGCCCTGTTTTTCAAGGTAACGCTTGGTATATTGAACCAACTCCGTCGAAACACGCTTACCATTCAAATCTTTTGAAGAAGCAATTTTAGAATCATTGGGAACTGCAATCACCCAGCGAATGGGATTTAAAGTCGCTTTCGAATATTTCAACTCGCAAACTTCATGAACATCCGAATTATTTTCCATCACCCAATCACGTCCGCACAAACCAACATCCAGCACCCCATTTTCCACATAACGACTCATCTCTTGGGAGCGGATCAGTAAACCCGAAAGCTCCGGGTCATCAATCGAAGGAACATAGGCTCGAGAGCCAATATTGATCGACCAACCGGCCTTTTTAAAAAGACGAAAAGTGGAATCTTGAAGGGATCCCTTAGGAAGCCCTAACTTTAATACATTTGCCATATGATAGACCTTTTCATTATCCCTCCTCTTAAGATAAGAGGGGGAATTAGTGAAAATCATAGAACTTCCCACCTTGTAAAGGGCTTTTTATGGAAGAATTGAAATCTAAGCCAAAGCTATCAGTTTCAGCCAAAACGGCTTTTTTGTTTTTTGCATCCGTGATGCTCGTCTACTTTGTTGCAGGCGCCTTCATTCAGGCAAGCTTAGGGTTATTGGGAATTTTTTTAAACCAGATTTTGTTTGTAGGCTTACCAGTCATCATTTTTTCACAAGCTCAAGGCCTTGCAATTTTTGACTGGCCCAGTTGGAAAACACCTCATTGGAAAGAAATTTTACTGAGTCTTCTGGGAATTATCGTTCTTTCATTACTGATTGATCGCCTCATTGAAATTCAAGACAAACACTTTCCCCCACCCCCTTATCTGAGGGAGTTTTTTGAAGAGCTCACCCGTATCAAAAATTGGAAGGAAGGCATCGTAAAAACAATTGCCTTGGCTCTCACCCCTGCTTTTTGTGAGGAAATTTTCTTTCGAGGATTTTTATTGCCCAGTTGGGCTCAGAAATTTGGAAAAGTTTGGGGAAACATCTTTACAAGCCTGGCCTTTGCCATCGCCCACGGCAATCTGCTTTACTTCCATTATTATTTTATATTGGGAATTTATCTCGGTTGGCTGTATCAAAAAAGAAACTGCCTCTGGTTACCCATCCTGGCCCATTTTGCAAATAATGCCAGGACTCTCTTTTCTCCAAACTAGAACGAAGGCAGGGGAATTGACTCCGTCTTTGAACGAGGAATAAAAAGTTTCTTTTCCAACTGTTCTTCCGCAAAGTAGGAAGAGCGTACAAAAGGACCACTCGCCACATGGGGAAATCCAATGGATTTCGCGAAACGGCCGATCTCTTCGAATTCTTGTGGCGTGTAGAACTTTTTCACGGGCAAGTGTTGGTCAGAGGGAGAAAGATATTGGCCCACCGTCAAAATATCGCAGTCGGTTTTATCGCGAAGATCACGAAGAGTTTGCAAAATTTCGTCCCATTCTTCTCCCAAGCCAAGCATAAGTCCTGATTTATTTAAGAGCCCAAATTTTTTCGCTTCAGAAAGGACAAATAAAGAACGTTCATAGTTCGCCTGGGGACGCACTGTTTTTTGCAGACGAGGGACGGTTTCAAAATTGTGATTTAAAATATCGGGGCCCGCTTCAAAAACCCGTTTCAAGGATTTTACATCTCCTTTAAAATCGGGAATCAGCACTTCGAGTACGAGTTCAGGATCTTGCTTTTTAATTCCTTCAATGGTGCGTGCAAAAATTTCAGAACCCCCGTCCGGCAAATCATCACGATCGACAGAAGTAATGACAATATGACGCAAGCCCAACTTTGCAACGGCTGCCGCCACACGCTCCGGCTCTTGCCAATCGGTAATCGTTGGCTTTCCTGTTTTCACCGCGCAAAACCCGCAAGAGCGGGTACAAGTATCTCCTAAAATCATGATGGTCGCGGAACGTTTATTCCAGCATTCACCGAGGTTCGGACATTGAGCTTCCTCGCACACCGTATGCAAACCCGAAGAACGAAGGAGTTCTCTCACTTCATGATAATTTTTCCCTGAGGGAATCTTTGCTTTTAACCAAGAGGGTTTCATAATTTTATTTTATCCTTTACGACCCCTACTTCCTTTCGCTTTATGTTTTTCGGCTAATCCGCACCGAAAAACAAGCCAGATCCGGCATGAGATTGTCTAGTGCGGATAAGGTGTATGCCGGCTCTGAAGCCGCTCCAGGAAATAGGACTCGCAAAGGATTATTTATCAACTATTTCAAATGGAAATTTTTCCAAAATCTTTCTCACTTCTTCCACAAACTGGATTCCATCGGCTCCGTCCAAAGGACGATGATCAAAAGCAAGATCCACCCCTACAACATGTCGAATCTTGATTTCATCTCCCACGGCCCAAGGTCTTTTTTGAATTCGATTGAGGGCAATAATCGCAACAGTCGGCAAAGGAATAATCTGGTCGCAACGCGTGCCACCCACCGCACCCGGATTATTCACCACAAAAGTTGCCCCGGTGAGTTCATCCACCGAAAGCTTTCCTTCTTTCGCTTTTTTCTCTAAATCTGCCAAGACTCTACTCAAATCCGAGAATTTTTTATCCTGCGCATTTTTCACGACGGGCGTGAACAAGCCTTGCAAGGTAGCCACGGCAAAACCCAGATGTATGGGCTTATGCTTAATCAAAAATGATTTTCCATTCTCTTCGACATAACTTGCATTGAAGTTGGGATATTTCTTCAAGGCTTCCCTCACCGCATACAAAAAGAAATGGAAAGGCTTTAAAGCTACCTGATGCTTATTCTGAAATTCTGTCTGATGAGTCTTGCAATATTCCCAAATCTCGCTGGCATCCACATCGGTTCCACTGCCCGCTTTCGGAATTTGATCTGCACTCTTTTTCATTACTTGAGCAATCCGCTGGCGAATCACCGACAAGGAAATTTTTT
>CAYPXN010000112.1:0-15862 GCA_964414715.1 uncultured Pseudomonadota bacterium
AGAGTAGGGAGAGTTTTGTAGACCGGTGAAAAATGGGTAATGCCGAATACTTTTTCCATTCCCTTCAATATCTCGGGCCAATTGGGATTAGCTTTAAATTGAAGAATGAAACGCCCCCTGGGTTTTTTGATGTGATCCAAGCCATAGGGGTTCAAAAGACGTCGCATGTGATTCATGGCGAGGCCTTCGAATTTGGAGCGGTTTTTCCCTTTCAAGGCAATTTCGTCATAATGGGCAATGCAATGTTGAGGTTGTAATGAGCTCATATTATTCTTTCAAGAATCTTCCGATCGGCAGAAGGCAAGGCGAGTTGTTTTAGAGTTGATAAATTTTGCCAAACATATTTTTCCCCGTCTTGTGTTTTGGGCGAACAACGTTTTGTTCTTACCATGTAGGGTTGGATGGTAATGTGGTGATGCGTAATATGGTGTTTGACCTGTTGTAAAGGGGAGAGTTCATTCGAAGAAATGCCGATATTTTTGAGATGATTCAGGAGGCTTTCCGTTTCTTTTTTATTCTTAACAAACTGACTGGGAAGCTGCCAAAGTTCTTTCATCCAACGGTGTTTTGGAGAAAGGCAGAGAAGAATTTCGTTTTCGGTCATTACTACAGCGGCAAGGCGATGAAGTTTCTCTGTTTGAGTTCTTTTTTTCTTCTCAGGATAAGTTTCAGGATTTGCTTTTCCTTTGCACAGACTTTGTACGGGGCAAATCAGGCAAGTGGGATTTTGAGGAGTGCAGAGGGTGGCGCCAAGTTCCATGAGGGCTTGGTTGAAATCGCCTGGTGAGCGGGTCCTGCCGCTCCTCACCCCCAAATTCGGTCCGCCTGAGGCGGACTGGCAGAAGTGGGGGGCCCCAGTCGCGTCACCCGCTCTCCACATAATCTTCTCTGCTATTTCCCAAATCCTCTTCTGAAATTTTGTATCCGAAGGCGAGCCTTTGAGAGCAAAGAGGCGTGCATAAACTCGAATCACATTTCCATCTACCAAGGCTAAGGGCAGGTCAAAAGCGATGCTTCCAATGGCGCCCAAAGTGTAGCGTCCAATGCCGGGGAGTGACAAAATATTTTCAGGATTTTGAGGAAATTTTCCTTCAAACTCAGTCATTATTTTCTGTGCAGCTTTTTGGAGGTTTTTTGCGCGAGAGTAATAACCCAGTCCGGACCACAAAGCTAAAACGTCCTTTTCATCAGCTTCTGCCAGGCTTTGAATCGTGGGGAATTTTTTTAAAAAACGGTGATAGTAATCAATGACAGTAACCACTTGAGTTTGCTGGAGCATGATTTCTGAAATCCAGATGCAATAAGGATCTTTCGTGTGTCGCCAGGGAAGATCCCTCTTGTGTTTGTGGTACCAGGAGAGTAGGAGAGAAATGAATTTTGAATTGACTTTTTTTTGCATGAAGCCACTTTATACAAACTTCCCGTGAACTCAAAGGGATTCACTTCCTTTGAGTGAACAAAAACAGGGGTACGGGGACGGCAGTAGCCGCAACGGGAATCCCCGATCTTATGAAAAATATTCTTGTATTACAACATGAAGCTCATGAAGGCATTGGTGCTTGGGAACCTCTTTTCAATTCGCAAGGAAGAAAGGTGACCGTTCGTAATCTTTTTGCAGGAGATAAGGTGCCCTTAGAAGAGGAGCTTGTGGAATGGGAGCGTATTGTAATCATGGGCGGCTCCATGAGTGCGAATGATGGAGATAAGATCGATTTTATTCGCGATGAATTAAAAATGATTCCTCAAGCCATGGAATTAAAAATCCCCCTTTTAGGGGTTTGTCTGGGCTCTCAGTTGATTGCGAAAGCACTCAAAGCAAAAATTACAAAACTGCCTCAAAAAGAAATCGGTTGGTATCCACTCCATCTAGGAATTTCAGCGAGTAAAGATAATCTTTTCGGTGGATTAAGTGGTCCCATGATGATGTTTCAATGGCATGGAGAAACTTTTGAATTGCCGAGCGGCTCTGTTCATTTGGCAAAATCAGAAATTTGTCCCAACCAAGCTTTCAAATATACGGATCGAGTTTATGGACTTCAGTTCCATTGTGAAATGACGGATTCCATGATTCGGGATTGGGTAGAAAAAGGTCGCGAAGAAATTTTGCAGGCCGGACTTTCTCCTGAATTCATTCTTGAAAAAACTCCCAAATACCTTCCTACACTCCGCCATTGGGCGACACAAATTGCAAACAAATGGCTTGCCTTGCGTTAATTAGCTGTTTTCATATTTGCGATGACTTTGACTGCTTCCATAATATCGATAGGTACTGCGAGTACCACTGTATTAGAGGCAGTAGGTCCCAAACCATCAATGGTTTGTAAGGTGCGCAATTGCATGGCTCCTGGGCTGGTTGCCATCGTGGTAGCAGCAGCAGCGAGATTAACTGCGGCTTCCTTGTCTCCCTCAGCTTTTGTAATGGTGGCACGCTTTTCACGTTCAGCGGAGGCCTGACGACTCATCATCTTTTTCAATTCTTCCGGCATGTCGATATCTTGAATTTTGATATTACTGACTTCGAGTCCCCACGTGGCACTTGCTTTTTCGACAGCAACTTCTATTTCTTTTCCAATTTGTTCACGCTCTGCAAGAAGTTGATCCAAGGTCATGCCGCCAATGACATCTCGTAAGGTGGCTTGAGCATATTGACTCATGGCGAAGGCAAAGTTTTGTACTTTTACGATGGCTTGATCGGGTTGAATAACGCGGAAATATACGACTCCGTTGATAGAAACTGGGACGTTGTCTTTGGTGATGACTTGTTGTTTGGGGATATCGAGGGTAAGAATACGTGTATCTACAAAGATGGCTCGATCTAAAACAGGAACAATAATGCAAACTCCAGGACCTTTTACACCAGAAAGTTTTCCGAGTCGTAGCACCACAATTTTTTCCCATTGATCCGCAATTTTAATGGCAATCGAGACAAAAAGAGCAAAAAAGAAAGCACCAAAGCCTCCTAGTACACCTAAAGCGGGATGGATTAAGTAGAGAAAAAATGCAACCACTTCTCCAATGGCCAAGAGAATCAAAAAAAATAAAAAATTAACAGCTTTCATGCTTACTCCTTTTTTCTTTCCATGTTTACAAAACGATAAGGAAGTTTTTCTTTTTGCGAGAGGAGTATGCCGCTTTCTGATGTAATTTGGAAATCTTTTTCGAAGGAAAAATTGGGGAAAAAAGCATCACCTTCAAATTCCTTTTCAATAAAAGTTAAGAATAAGCGATCGACTTGAGGATAGGCTTGGGCGTAGATTTCAGCTCCCCCGATTACGAAGGCCTCTTTTTCAGCACGACAGGACAAAATAGCTTCTTCTAAGGAGTTTACGGTAACGACACCCTCTTTTCCCCAGGTGGAATTACGTGTGATCACAATATTTTTGCGTCCGGGTAAAGGTTTGCCGATGGATTCAAAGGTTTTTCGCCCCATAATGATGGGATGTCCCAGGGTGCTTTGTTTAAAGTGAGCTAAGTCTTCGGGCAAATGCCAGGGGATTTGTCCTCGATTTCCAATTACGCGATTTTTACTCATTGCGACGATTAAAGAGAGAATCATAATCTTTCCTACACAGCAATGGGCGCTGCAATAGCAGGATGAGGGTCGTAGCCTTCCAAGCTGAAGTCTTCATAAGTAAATTCAAAAATGGATTGAACCTTGGGATTGATTTTCATGAGGGGTAAAGGTTTGGGCTCTCGTGAGATTTGTAGTTTTGCCTGTTCTACGTGGTTGAGATAGAGATGGGCATCTCCAAAAGTATGAATAAAAAAGCCCGGTTTGAGTCCCGTGACCTGAGCGACCATCATTGTCAGGAGTGCATAACTTGCAATATTGAAGGGGACGCCGAGGAAAACATCGGCACTGCGCTGGTAGAGTTGGCAAGAAAGTCTTCCATCGGTGTGTACGTAAAATTGGAAAAGGGCGTGACAGGGTGGTAAGGCCATTTTTTCAATATCTGCGACATTCCAGGCACTCACAATATGTCGACGTGAGCTGGGATTTTTTTTGATTTGATCGATGAGTTGGGTGATTTGATCGATTTCTTTGTTGTTTCCCGTCCAATGTCTCCATTGATGTCCATATACTGGGCCCAAATTTCCTTTTTCGTCAGCCCACTCATCTCAAATGCTCACTTTGTTTTCACGCAAGTATCCAATGTTTGTGTCGCCTTTCAAAAACCATAAAAGCTCGTGAATGATGGAGCGTAAATGACATTTTTTAGTGGTAACCAAAGGAAAACCTTGCGATAAGTCGAAGCGCATTTGGTAACCGAAGACACTTAAAGTACCTGTGCCGGTTCGGTCTTCGCGTTTTTCACCTGTTTCCAAGATGTGTTTTAGAAGATCGAGATAAGATTTCATGACGAGAAAGAGTCTTCTAAAATCTGTTCCTTATCGCAAGTAGAAAAACAATATTTTAAGCAAAAAAAAACCCTCGGTACATCCGAGGGTTTTTTTTGTTCTCATTTGTCTTACTTACCTAAGGAGGAGGAAATTTGTTTTGCTTCTTTTGAAACATCGGGAACAGGAGCTTTCGCAAGAGCAGCGAGCTGAGTTTGGACGCCTTGGTCTTTTGCGGCACTTCCACCGTACACCATAATTCCTTTAATAGCATTGATCATTTGCTCAGGTTGCAAATCGGTTTTTCCCAAATAAGCAACAGGAGCGGTATCATAACATTGAATGTCGGTATGGTTCTCGCTGTTTACAAGAGTAGCTGCGCCTTGTTTTTGTCCCGGAATTTCTTTGGACCATTGATTAAATTCTATAATGCCACCTTTGCGGAGATTTTTCAAAATTTCATGACCTAATTCGGCTGTAACAGTAATTCCATTTTTATAATGATCTAAAGTAACATGATGTTGAGGGTTGTTTAACACTTCAATGGGAAGAATGGTAATATCGTAATCTTTACCATTGGTGGATTTTTTAAAATCTAACACGGTTCCACGAATAAAGAAATCAGCACGGGTATATGTCCAAGCGGTGGGGTAATCTGAAGACCATCCCAACATCTTTTTTTGCCGAGGAGCAACTCCCCAAATAGCTTCGTCTTTTTCTTTTTTAGCAGCTTTTTTGGAAGCGGCGATTGCAGGTGAATTTGAAAGAGAGAAGATGAAAGCGAATGAGGTAAGAATTAATACCCCACGAGAAATACGGCGTAACATTGAAAACCTCCTACGGTAAAACTAAGATTAAAACTTAGAGCAAAATTGCCCTACTTTTACATAACACAGCGCAAAGATAGTATTCAAGAGCCTTGAATATTCTTTTATTAAAGATGTGTTCTGTTTCAATATCATTCAAGGAGGTTATCGGGAGAAAAATTAAAAGGGTGTTAAATTTTAGAAAAATTTATATGCAAATACTGTGCTGCGTTGCAGCAAGAAAAAGATTTGTTAATCATTGTGAGGTAATTGTTAGCTAAAATAAGGGTTAGCTCCAGCATTATGATCCGTCATGACATCACAGGGGTTCGCGTCACCCCCTCCACCCAGCAAAGCTGGACGGAGCCTCCCCCTCAATGAAGCAGCGCCCTCTTTATGGAACAACGGTTATTGTCCTAGCTAAAATAAGGATTAGCTCCAGCATTATGATCCGTCATATCTACAATGCCTTGAATGCTGGGTTCTTCTTCTTTGATGCGGAGTTCGATGCCATGTTTGAGGGTTGCTTGAGAGCTCGCACAGCCTTGGCATCCGCCTCCCAGTTTCAGGTGAACCATATTATCGCGGATTGCAATGAATTCTGCACTTCCTCCATGGCCTGCCAAGGCAGGATTGATTTCTTTATTAAGCAGGTCGACAATTTTTTGGGCCCTAGGATCCGAAAGATCCTGTTTTACCGGAAGTGGAGTAATATTATTGGACTTTTCTTCCTCAATTTTAAAACCACTGCTCCATGCGGTATCTACAAAATCTACTGTAGCATTTTCAAGTTTTTGGGCTGTTTGCTTGTCGACTAAAACTTTATAACCACTAATATCCAATGCTTGATCATCTGCAGTAATGCTATCTGTTTTCTCTAGAGCAAAATGGTATCCTCCCGATCCTTGCGGCCGAATACGAAGACCCCATTCAGCAAGACTTCTGTCGTGGAGAAAAAATTGAAGTTTGTTTTGAGCTTTTTCGCTGAGTTTTATCATAAACCTTCCTTATGCTTTATTTTCAACTTACTTGGAGTCGTTTTACAACCCTGTTGTTCTGAATATGTTCATCCATTATTTCTTTGGCATCTTCTATGTTTTGAACGCTGTACCAAATGCCTTCAGGATACACAACTACTGTGGGGCCTTTGGCGCAGAAATCTAAACAGCCAGAGGGATTGGCTCTTATTTTTCCTTTAAGCCCTCTTTTTTTTACTTCTTCTTTAAAATATTCAGCAATTTTTACAGATCCCTTCAATTTACAACAACCCGTAGGGTCTTCAGGACTGCGTTCTTTCGTACAAATAAAAATGTGTTTCTCAAAAGGAGGCATTAGAGAAGGGCATAGCGTCTCTCTGAGAGGATTTACAAGTGCTTTTTAAGCGAGGTTATTTATATAAACGTCGGAGGGATTTTCTTGAGAATGATCTTGTTGAGGATTTCCTTGACTTGAAGAGCCTTGACCTTCACCGTGGTGGTCCGAAGAACCTTCTCTCGAAGAGTCGAAACCTTCCTCACTAGAACCACTTTCCATGCGGCTTACTGCAGCAACTCGATAAGCAGGATTTGTATTTGCTCCTGCAAGAATGACGGGGCTATTGTTTGTTGCTTGAACCGTAAGAGATTGATGAAGCCCACCTTGTATGCTCGCAGCGCCTAAAAGAAAGGGTGAGGGGATAGAATCCAAAATTCTTTGAACAGAAGAGTCTGAAAGACCCAAATCGCCCAAAGTACGTCGCGCAATTTCTCGGGGGCTTACTCGAACATCGAAGATAGGTAAAAGAGAAGCTCTTCCGAATAAAGGGGAACTTCCTTCCACAGTTTCCTGCCCTCTGGAAATAACTGAGGGGGAATTATTTGCACCAAAATTTACGGACTCTCTGGCATTTGGAGCCATGGAGCTTAGTGTGGTAGCAGGAGTTGTATTGGGTCCTGCTGAGGCATTGGGAGAAAACGCATTTAAGACGATTCTGTTTGCAATTACTCCTCCTGTTAAAACAGGAGAAGAAATTCCCAAGACCACAACGGCTCCTGCTTCGAGAACAGGAGCATGAGAAGCAATGATTGCTGTAAAACGAGCAAGCGTTGAAGGTTGTGGTGTGACGCTTGTTTCACTTCCATGGATTGAAAGTTCGGCGACGCGAGCTGCTTGTAGAGTAGGAGGATAAGTTAAACCCGTAGAAGTCGTCGGAGCTATCGGAGAGTTTGCAGGAGTATTTGCCAAAGCTTGCTGAATCTGTGTTTGGATCGCAGGATTTGCGCTTCGGCTTGCATCTGATAAAACTTGTCTTCCTTCAGGTCCGGAATTGGATAGTGCTGTAATGAGACCTTGTCGAATTCCATCATCTGAGGGATGGGTATTGGTTTGTTGGAAATAATAAGGCAATGAGTATTGTAGAGCTTGAACATGAAGAGATCTGTTAGGAGAATCACTTTGCAAGGCGATACTGTGAACCACGGCATCCAAGGCGGTATCACTAAAGCTTCTATTGAAAAGATCAGCGATATCGGGATCATCCAAGTCGGGAAGTTTGCCTTCATGTAAAGTTTGGGCAATTACTTCTAGGCGAGGATCTACATCTTCCCCATTTGCCAATCGGTCATTAATCAAAATTTGCAGAGCATCCCCTAAAGCGATAGCTGCTTTTTTCTGAGAGCCCTGAAGAGGCATTGCTTGGAAAATATTTGTAGGCTGACGGGTAACTTCTACGGGTCTGGCATAAGAGACCCCTTCAGAATAGTTTTGAACTCCCACAACGATCGTTTGGTCAGGAGTAGATTGCTGCGGTGCAGCAGTAGAAACTAAAATTTCTACGCCTTGCTCACTGCCGTCCGGGAGGCAAACGCCATAAGAAGCATTCGAAGATTGTATGGGATCGGGAGGCGCCATGGTTTACAACTTTCGTTTCCAACCCCATAAAGAGGGGCTACTTTGTGCCATTCGGTCGGCCACCCCTTCGGGGTACCCGGCCTCGGTCATTCTCTAATTCTCTCTAATCCTTAAGGTTTTTGGCAAGAGCTTTCTTGCCAATGGTTCATTTGAGATTATCGGCCTCTTTTCCCTATTTGTTGTGAAATTATTTATTCCTGATTTCCGCAGTTTACAAAACTTGGGTGTCATTGCGAGTCCGAAGGACGTGGCAATCCCGCCACAAAGTGGTGCACTATCGGGATCCTTTCACTTCGTTCAGGATGACATCCCAGTGTAAGCCCTTGGATTACCAAATGAATAAAAATGAACTGCGGAATTTAGGTCTATTCATTTAAAAATTACATAGCGGAAGGGTATTGCCCTTTTCTTTTATTGAATATTTATACTTATTTTCCAGCACTACTCCCACCCCTTATCTAGGGGGTCTTTGGGTGGGAGTGCCTCTAAACATTCTAGGTATAGATTGAGATGCTTCAGAAAGATTCAATGAAATGAGAATTTCTTGAAAGTCACCCCAAACCTCTTCAGGGAAATTTTCAAAGCAAAGACCTGCTCCCACACAGAGTCGAACTTTGCCGTCTGTGACTTCTTCAAGACTTGCATGGATTCCCAGACTTGGGACTGTATTCGTGAGAGTAACGAGTCCTCGCAGAACTTGCAGAGCACTTTGGCGTGCTGCTGCTGTAGCATCTTTTTCACGTTTTGTTTTGAGGCCTGATTCCAATGCATCAATGAGAATACCGCGAGTGTTTCCTCTCTGATCCACTCGAATAATCTGGTTGATGCTGCCTTGGTTAAAAGCACGATCTGCTGTGTTAACCAGCATATAAAAAGCACCCACTTGGTTGGTGATTTCAATGTAAATGGTATCCAGTTGTCGCTGAATCTCATCCTTTTCAGCGCTACTTTTAGCACTACTTTGTTGTGCGCGGAGAGCAATGACCCGGGAGTCTTTATTGAAGGCTTCATCTCTGACGCGGGATACTTTGGGAACTTGTAGAGCCCCTTGTTGTCCGAGAATTCCCGCTTGGATGCTTTCATCTGCAATCGTTGTGACGTTGCCTGCTGTGTTGATGGCAGCTTCAGAAACGGCAACACAACCTCCCCACCATTCAGCGAAAGGATGAAGATATTGAAGTACGACGCCGTCGAATTCTTCCAAGGCTCTTACAATTTCAGCGCCTCCTTCATAAACTCGACGGGAAACGTTCGTTGCATCAGGCATGAAGCCTGAAAAAGCAGGATCCATGACAAGAGGAATTCCTAATTGATTTGCTTTGCGGATCAATGCAGCGACTTTAAATGCAGATTCAGAATCCAGTGTGGAACCAAAGAAAGGTCCACGTTCTCCAGTCACCGGGTCTGGTTTGGGTTGAGGGAAAGCATAAGCGACAGTTCTCCCATTTAAACGGCCAAAACCGGTAATAGCTGTCGGACCAAATTCCTTCCAAAGTTCGAAGACACCTCCCAAAGGTCCTCGATCAAATAAAGTTTCTACCACTTCTCTCATGTTGAAAGGTTGACCTCGGCCAGGAATAATGCGCGCGAGGTCCGCTGCAACATCACGATCTTTTGGATCACCTGTGTCTACGATAATAGCTTCTTCACCTCGATGAGATGGAAGGAGGCCGAGCATGCGTAGCATGTTTTCGGCAACACCCATTTCTCCGACGGGAGTTTGAGAGGCAATGCCTGCTCTAGCCAATCTCATGGCTCCTGAGTAATCTTGAGCGGCTCTTACATCTCCCAGTCCTGTTTCTTTTACAGCGCGAGGACCTGTGAGAGCCGCTGCCGCTTCAGAAACTACAGTACCCTCTCTCGTTTCTACGGGGATCATATTGAGAATACTCAAGACCCAATCGTAAGTACCAATTCCGATAGTAACTCCATGAGCAGAAGCAAAGACGGGAATCATTTTGTTTGCGAGTGCAGTCACTCGGGCCGTTTGAGCAGAGCCATGAAGAGACTCCATACTCAGGAAGATTTCACCGCTGAGGCCATTAATTTCTGTACCTTGAGATTCTCCGTCTTGGAATCTTTTTCCAAGGCCGACTAGTTCTCTCAATGTTTTTTGTCTTCCTTCGGGACCAATTTTTATATTCAACTGTTCATCGTTAGCCCAAAGTATCCATCGTTTTTCGCTATCACTCCAAGTCTTGTTGAGGCTACGGAAGACTTGTCCTGCATAACCCGACATAGGGCCTGCCATGGCAGCACCGCTGGAATCTGAAGCATAATGAATGGGAATTCCTTCTTCCATAGCATGGATGAAGGCGGCTTCGTAAATCCTAGCTTCGACAGGTCCTAAACCTCCTCCATCGATGGAAGCATCGTTACCCACCCACATCATACGACGTTCGTAAAAATCTCCTCTGAGGTTTTTGGGAAATTTTACCTTGGTTTCGAAAACCAGCATGCCTTCCCTGTTTTTACCGGGATCTCTTTCAATTTCGACGAGTTTGTTTCCTTTTAAGACCATTTCTTTGAGCTCGATGGCATTTTCAGGAAGAGCGAGTTCTCGAGGCCAAATATTTCGAATTGCTTCTCGGAGCAAGTTGACTCGATCATAAACATAGAGATTCCCTTTTGCGAGAGCTGCCAGCTGTTTTTTAACAAGACTTGTCCGAACTTCATGAATAGGCCGAGTGGTGACCGGCTCTACATTCATTTCAATGCGGGTGGAAGCAGGGGTTCTCACAGAAGCGACGTATTCTCGATATTCACCTTCTTCTGTTCGGTGAAAACGAATGGCCGTTTTCTCAATACGAGGATCTGAGAAATGATGAACCAAACGACCCACGGTGAAAGCCAACTCATCATTGGATGCTTCCAGAGGAGCATGAATGTAAAGGTCGACACGTGCATCGGTGGGGCCGTTAGGAGTGGTGGCTTGTACGCGATGCATGGTAATAGCGGCATTAATGGCTTGTTGCTCAGCTTCGGGAACCGAGTAAATTTTTCCATCGAGGGCTCGGGCTGCACTTTGAAGATGCTCAATAGCCTTTTCGGGTTCATTCAAATACTCAGCCAGAATTTGACGGGGAGATCCTTGCATGACATCGATATCAAAAGGGTCAAAATCTTCAGCAGTGACTTTTGCAAGTTTAAGACCCCAGGGAATTGCCCGGATCATCATTTCTTCTTCGGGACTAATAGGATCTTGGGGTTTTTCTTGAAGACGCTGATAAAGGGCGATGAGTTTGCTTTCTAAAGTTCCGTCAAATCGCTTGTAACTAAGATCACCCGTTACTTGTCCAATGACAATGTTGCGGAGGTCTCCCTCTTTGCGAGGGTCTCTTTTAGCTGTTTTGGATGCTCTGTCCTGGGCTCGGAAGGCATAAATTTCAGGCAACAAGACATCCGGAATACGTTCTGCCTCAAACTTTTCGGACCAACGATCGAGTTCAAAAACTTTCCAGGCATCCATGGGATGGATGTTGTCAAAGAGTGTATGGCGAATAAATTTTCCGCCTTCTCCGTTGGGGCGATAAGTTCTGTAAAGAGGTGCGTCTGGACCATTTCCCTGCTTTCGTTGGGCGATTCCGACCGTTACCCGCTTCAAGTTTGGAATTCCTGCAACACCGGCCTGGATTGCACTTTCGAAAGAAGCTTCTTGGGGAAGCTGATTTTCTCCCAACACTGAAACTTCAATAACATTGTCAGAAGTTCTGCAGCTTGCCAACTTTGCTTTGGCTTTTTCCAAAACAAGAGGAATTTCGGCGACTGAATTTGCTCTGACGAAAACGACACTGCGATTTCGTCGGGTTTCTTGATCTCTGAAGGTTCCCAGAGCAACGGAAGTGTCTGTTTCCGGTGTAAAATCGACCGTTTCGTGTTTACCCCTGTTTTGACTGCGTCCACCGTAAAGTCTTTCAAACAGGATTTCCATGGCAAGATTGACTTCCCTGGGATTGTCGCTTCCCATTCTTTCCATAAGAAATCGCTTGGCGGGTTGAGGCGTTCGAATCAATTCTCCTTGGGCGAAACAGCGAGTATCCTCTTCAACGAAAATTCCTTTTAAAGCCCGATCAAAAAGTCCTGCAAAGGTTTGGGCCCAGGCTTCACGTTTGTCGCTGGCTTCAAGACTGATTTGTGCTTCATGAGCGAGATGGACCAGGGAAATTCCTTGTTTCTCTCCGACATAAGCTCTTTGGAATTGAGCCAAAGCAGGAACGGTTTCTCTTAACTGTGTGTTGCGTGCAATTTCGATGAAGGCTGAAATGCTGTGGTTTGATCTCTCCAAATCCCGGTGCGCACGTACAATGCGATAAAGAGCTTCGTTGAGTTCGGAGGAAGGATTCAGAGAAGTTACGCCGTAAACTCCCAAAGCTCTTTGGAGAGCCACTATAAAAGTGGCAGGAAGTTTTGTGCTATCACGGGTGGCCAAGAAAGTATTGAAATGATCCTTTGCAACAGGATGGGCCAAGCCATGGATTGCAGAGACGGCATCGAAGATCCCGCCTACATAAACAATTTCACGTACCTTACTTGTTTTCTTTTCTCCCTCTTCCACGGTCTCAACTTCTCGTTCTACTTCGGTAGGAACTCCTCTGAGTGAGTTGACTAAAAATTCACGATCTTCAGGGCTTCTCACTGCCGCAGGAATCATTTGAGCGGCCTTGTGGAGAGTAGGAAGAGGCAAGTCGTAACCCAGAGCCGCGTGTTTGATGATATTTAACAAGTCAGGCAGTGTTTCAGGATAAGCTAATACATCTTCTGCTTCTGTGCTCGGACTTCTTTGATACAATCTTTCCGTAAGAGCATCCTGTTCTGCGAGAGAAATTGCAGGGAGCGCGTCTCTTCGAGGGGATACGTCGTCATTTACAGGTCCGATGACGATTAAAGATTGATTGGGATCTACCAAGGCGCCACTACGGGTGTGAATGGCAACAATTTTTCCGCTCATGCGTGCCCGGATAGGGGTCTTCATTTTCATTGCTTCTTGGGTAATGAGAATATCCCCTTCATTGACCAGATCTCCCAGTTTTGGCATTTCGCTTGGTTGGGTGATGATTTTCCCCGGGAGAGAAGCGATGACATGGTCTTTTCCCAAAATTCCTTCACCCGCGATATTGATGGCATGTTCTGTTCCGTCAACCTGTATATATCGAACTCCCTGACGGGCATCTACAAGAGTGCGATAGTTTACACCATTGATGGTGAGGTTATAGAGCGGACCTGAACGGTTCAGGCTCACACGCTGAAAACGATGGGGAAGTTGGGCCCAGTATTGGTGGCTTTCCGCAGCCTTTAATTGAATTCGTTGTCCTTCAAATTCTCCTACCCAAGTTCCATTTTCCAAACTGACGGTAACAGAGTGGCCAAGAAGTTGTACGTGATGGTCCAGATAATCGAGAGTAAAACGTTCAGTTTCTTGTCCTTCTTGAGTGAGTTCAAATTCGGAATCACTGAGACGGGTGACGGGAACAGTTTCTTCTCCTTCGGCACCTATTCGGATAATGGAGTATTTTCCACTTCGGCTGCATTGGAGACGGAAAGTGTTTTCATCGGAATTGCGTTTGAGAATACCTATTCCCGTTACTTCCACTTTTTGTCCGGTCATTTGAACATTGTAATTGCCAGGCCCGCTTTCTCGCACTTCGTAACGGAATTCATTCCCCCCGATTTCCATTTCAATTTGAGAAAGGTCTTCGAGAGAGCGGCCTGATGCAATAGCAGCCACACGGCTTTCACGACGTCCTACATAAGTAGCAATAGCCGCACTGACCGCAGAAATATTCCAATGGTCATAATTTCTTTGACCAGTTTGGGATTTCAAAACTTCATTTTCAATAAATTTTGTATAGTAGCCGACTCCGTCTCTAACCTGAGGAGTTCTAAGTAAGGCACGATGAAAAGGAACATTGTTTCTGACCCCAGCCATTTCCCAGGTTGCGAGAAAGGCATCCATTTTATCAGCAAGCATGTGATTGGTTTCAAGGTTGGATCTTAGAACTTGGGGCTGTTCTGCGCGATCTGAAAGATCTATCACAGGAACCCGGGTCATTACTTTCGCAACCATGGAATCATAGTCTTTGGGAATTTCGCGTCCTGTTTCTACACCTCGATCCACGCGAATGTCTTTGTCATCTGCAAATTCAAGTCTTGTGAGCATTCCAGGAGAAGGAAGAAAATTGTTGTAAGGATCTTCTGAACAAACCCGGACTTGTAAAGTGGCGTAAGGCCAACGCAGGTCTTCTTGTTTGAACCAAAGTTTTTCTCCGGCTGCAATTCGTAACATCAGTTCTACGAAATCGACCATTTGATAAGAGCCATCTGCGGCTCTGACGCGTACGGCTTCTTCGGTGACACAATGTTCTACTTGTAAACGGGTATTGGCTTCCAGGATGAAGAGTTGGGTGTTTGGGTCTGCAGAATAAGGGTTTTTCGCATCACATCCTGCCAGATCCCAAATGAATTCAATCGTAACAGCGCCGGTATATCCTATGCCGTTTGGATCCTTTTCTTTTACTTTGTCAATGAGAGCCTCTGCCTGAGCGAACATGATTTGTCTTGTTCTTTCAGGAAGAAGGGCTGTGATATCTCTCTCTTGCACTTTTTGTTGGGAACGTTGCAGGGAGCATTCTCGAATTCCTAAAATTCTTCGATTTCCATGGGCATCTACAATGACTTGGGCTTCAAGATGGGCAGCTTCACGAATATATTTGGCGATAAACACGTCGGCACTGGGCGATGTAGAGCGAGACTCTGCGACCGCTTCATCGAAATACTTGTCAAAATCTTCGGGGCTTTCAATGACTCGGATTCCGCGTCCTCCTCCGGTTTCAGCTCCTTTCACCATCACGGGGCCTCGACCAAACTCTTCGTATATGCGGAGGTATTCTTGGCGAGCTTGCTCTTTTGCCCGTGCATTTTCTGTTTCGATTCGGCTTCGAATTTCAGCACTTCGACTCAGAAGGGCTTCTCCTTCGATTCCTCTAGTTTCTTCTCGGATAATGGCTTCAATATCTTGGGGAGTTTTGTAGACAATTCTTCCGGAAGAAGGAACGGGACGAAGTCCTGCTTCTGTTGCCACTTGGTTGGAAGATGTTTTGGGGCCTAGCAGATTCATCGCAAAAGAGTCTGGACCTGCAAACTGTGCTTTCTCTTCTGCAATCATGGCGGGAAGAGCGGGATTTTCTGCACTTCCTCCCCAACCGGGCCATACAATAATATCTTCGGTTTTTACTCTTTGTTCACGTGCAACACGACGGATGACCTGTCTTATCTTTTCGATATTTCCGTAGGTGTCCATCATGCTGTTTCCCGTAAGGTCATAGCGGATGGTTCCCGGAAGAGTTGCATGCCAAGATCCTCGATCAGCCTCAGAGGCAAGCACGACAGTTTTTAAGCCTAGTCTTTGTGCGGTAGTGGCAGCACGAAGAGCCGCTTCACCACGATTGGCGATCAAAATTACTTTTCCCTTAAGTTGGCCGATATTGACTTTGTGATATTCATGACTTCGGGAATGAGAACTGAAAATTGAGGTGTCGCGGGCCATGGTGGGAAGAAAATTTTCAAGCCGTGTGCTCAGTTCGGACAAATTGAAAGGGTGAGTATTTGCTCCCATCGCTTCAATTCTGTTATCGAGAGCGCGTTCGAAGGCGTGGATGCGTCCAGCGGTGAGATGTCCTGCCAAGGCCATTCCTGCTCCCATGGAGATGTTGGAAGCTTCTGCTCTGGCAAGTCTTTGGATGTAGCTTCCTTCTTCATGAGACGTAAAGCCAGCTCTTGCAGATAACTCATGTCCAATCACCATGGCATTGGCTTGGGCAAAATGACCTAAA
>CAYPXN010000113.1:0-25303 GCA_964414715.1 uncultured Pseudomonadota bacterium
GTACAAAAACTAAAATCTTATGCTTATAACTTAGAAAGGATTAACAAACATGAAAAACACAAACTCTACTCCCTCAAACATGCAGCCTAAACATACTACGCTCATACAACTACCAGTACTAAATGAGTGGGAACTCTACAATATTTTTAGGGAATGGGAGTGCTATTCAAAGCTTGAACGATGCGGCGAGGATGGCTC
This sequence comes from uncultured Pseudomonadota bacterium, assembly GCA_964414715.1. Taxonomy (GTDB): domain Bacteria; phylum UBA10199; class UBA10199; order JADFYH01; family JADFYH01; genus CAYPXN01. Next base: position 199 of record CAYPXN010000113.1, read on the forward strand.
GCCTGATCATCCATTCGTAAAATACGATCAAAAGGCATTTCAAAAAAGTTCACACGAACATCCGAAGTTTCTCCGTAACGACGAATACGCTCCCTCACTCGCTGAAGCAAAGGATGTATTCCGAGATCCGATGCTCCATCACGAATTCCCGTATAAATATTCAGCTCCAAGTTTCCAGAGTTATCTTTCATGACAAAAATGGAACCTCCCTTTCCATGTAATTGGGACAAAGCAAGCTCCGATACTCCCAACTTCATAAAGGTTTCACGTAAGGCATGAAGATCTCCACTTCCACAACCTTCCACAAAGGTTGAAGGATAAATTTGATTGATATCATCCCCCCCCATTTCCGGATGGGTATGGTGAACCATAATGTATCTTAAAGCTTCTTCTCTGCTGTAATCTCTCACAAAACCCAGAGACATGCTCACGCTCGTGTGATTTCCCAAAACAAAAACGACATCGTCCTTATCCTGAATGACCGGATTTTTGGCGGCAATCCCTACTTCTCCTTGAATGCCGTAAAGCACCCAATTTCTCAAACGCAAAGCTGCCCGAGAATTCAACTTCCAATATTCTCGGGACCCCACCAAAATCTGCAATATTCTCATTCTTTCAGAAGAGCTCGAATTTCTAAACCAGGCCTCTGCCACTTGTTGCACAGCAGGGTCTTCTGAGGAAAAACGAGCTCGGAATAATCCGACCACATTCGTGAGTGCATCCATACCATTGATGTTTTTTACTGCTGCAGCAAGCTCTCTCCATTCGGAAGGAATGGACAAAGACCTTAGATCCTCCCGAATACTTTCCAACACTCTTTCTGTTCGATGAATTTGCCAAGCCCGAAGCCAAGAAATTGAGCTTGCAACATCTCTGGCGGGTCTTACAGAGTCTTCTACAGCTCTTAATCTCGTTGAAAAATTGTCAGAGATATCCCCTTCCAGATTATTTAAAACCCGAAGCCCCTCATTTTCGTCCATCGAAGAAAGTAATCTTAAAAAACGCCCTTCTGCCAAAACTGACAATTCATAAACCGGATGTCCCAAGTAGCTTCCCAAAATGGCTGCTTCCCTACGAATATCTTCTTGTCTTCTTTCATCGCTTCGCAAATTTTCAAGACGATCAAAGACCACCTCAAAAATCTTTTCAACACTCTCCATTGCATTCACAGGTTGAAAATCAAGACTTTGCATTGAACGTGCAAAAACTTCCATTTCTTCACGTGACAAACGATTCAGGGCATATCTCAAACTCTCTTCTGCAACTCTTGCTAATTCAGGAAGTGAGGAAAATGCAGCTTCTCTCATATATCCAAGAGTCCGTTCTCTTTGAGGCGGGTCCAATCTCTGAAATGAAGCCTTCAGCACTGGAATCCAGCGTTTTCTCAAAACGGGATTTCCCTGACACTCTTCCAAATACTTCAGACTCAAATCAGAAATTTCCCGTACCTGCCCAGGCTTTAAGTGGCGAAATGAACGAATCAAAGCATCTTGCAAATAAGCTTCTTGCGAAGAGGATATGATTGTCGAATTGAAAGCCTCTGACAGAGAACGAACAGGAGTAATTCTTTCAGTTTCTGAACGACTTGCCAAAGCTCTCTCAAATCTCCAAACTCTAAAAACACGATAAGCGTTCTCCCAAAATTTCCACCGTCGCGCAGAAAAATATTCTGCAACAGTAGAAGACCTTAAGTAAACTTCACGAGAAGCCAGCTCGTGAGCAGCAAAAGATTGCAAAGGTTCTCTTGCCGATTCTACGGGAAGAGCTTCTAGCATACGCCCTTGAGCCGCGAGAGATCTTTCCAAGAGATGAATTCTTCCTCCTGTCACAAATTGAAAAGCCAAAGAACCGGACTCCATGGCAATATTGGTCGCTTCTGCATCCAACAATTCTCTAAACAAGTTTGAAGAAGAATTTTCAGGTATGAGTCTCATCGCAGAAGCCAGGCGATGACTCGCCACCATTCCTGCACTTTGCATCAAGTGACGAACAGGGCTAGTCAGCGAATGCGAACTGGACCCTATCCCCTTCAAGACTCCCACATCCAGAAGCGTAGAAAGATAGGATCGATATTCTGCAGAAGATTCTGTGGGAATATTTCCAGCCCCCAAACGATGGGCGGCATGCAAGCTTGCCACTTCCATATTAAGCCCCACCAAAGGTGCCAATACTCGGGGAATCAGTCGAAGAGAAGAATTGGAAAAAGCCACAAGTGTCGCTGTTTTTCCCATCTGGTAAGACAAACCCGCAGCAGAAAGAAGCAATAAGTTCGAAGGATCTGTGGCCTGTCTTGCAAAGGCATCTAATTGCGCATCTAATGCTAAATGGGAAGAATCCAGTGGAGAAGCCCTGGAATTAAGTCTGGAAAGAGGAAAATTGGCACCTTGAATACGCATAATTCAATACCCGTGGTGCCCCAGGTATGAAACTTTTCATGACAGGAAAAAACCCATCAATATTTTACAAACGATAACTCTATTATCGGGTATTTGAGGGAGAAGTTGCGTATTGAATAAAACGATTATTGAATCAGAAGAGCTTCTTAATTTTCTTGAGTAAGCCAAGAAATCCCCCCGCAGAATCTGTGGATACATCCGCTACAACAGGCTTAGAAGATTCTCCCACACTTTCCACAGCTGGAGAATATTCCACATAAGGTTTTAGAGCAATTCCCATGGCAACACTCAACAAAAGCTCTGTTCTTTTTCCTGAAATATGAGTGTTTAAGATTTTCATTCCGCCATCGGCATCTTCTTCAACCATCACACCTATTCTGGAAAAACTTGGATTTGCCGAATCATCCTCTTCTGATGTGCGGACCTGCCTAATCAAACCTGTTTGAGGATCCACATATACAAAAAAACTAAAATAGCCTCCCACATAAGTAATACGATCCCAAATTCTAGGATAATCTACGGCCATGCTTCTAATCACTTCTTCATTGGCTGACAAAATTGCTACATTCATTTTTGCAACAAGAGCTCTTCTTCTGGCTTCGGCTTGCCAATATCGAGGATTATTTCTTATTTCTCTTTCACGTTCACTCATGTCTTCTTTCTCAGGAACAATAGCATCATAAGAGACAAGCTCTCGATTCAACAAATCATATTCGTTTTTCCATGCTACAGGACTATTCAAATACACAAAATACCCTGCGGCATCTGGGTACTCAGAATCTCCCGGCTTAAATTTTTTACTCAATAAAAGATAGATTTGCTCTTCCAATTCTCGCACTCGAGGGGCCAAAAAAGATCTTCCCGAAATCGTTGCTTCTCCGTTCGGAAAAGCAAGGTCTCGAAGAGTCTTGGCAAAATCATACACCACCGGATGTCCCTCAGCTAATCCATGCAACAAATGACGAACATTCTCCAAAAATAAAGGTAACAAATCATCTGCGTTTACCCTTGTCCTTCCCACTTCCTCACCCCCTCCCTCCTCTCCAAAACCCAACAAAAGAGGTTTTTCAACCAACTCACGGTAACAAAGTGCCAAATTTCTCAACTCTTGAATAACTTCGGGAGACGATGCTGGAAGCTCTCTAAGAATTCTGGAATATTCCAAAAACAAGTCACCATGCGAAAGAAGTTTGTAGGAATCTCGTTTCAAGTCTTCCAAACGTTCTAGAAGCAAAGGCTCCACTGCAGTTCTCATGACTTGGGGGCTTCTCATTCCAGGCAAAACTTCTGGAGCCATTTTCAAAAGGCCTTGAAGCGATGCTCGTGCTAGGGGGGAAGTGGCTGCATCCGCCAACAAGATTGATAATTGCTCTCTTTGAGCAGCTTCGAGAACTATTCGCCCTGCTTCGACTCTTAAAGACAATACACTTTGAGGGAAAGCTTCAAATAGCGTAGTGTTTGGCAAGACTTCTCCTGTCAAAGTATCAAATAAAATAAATGGATTCTCTTGAGCAGATACAATCCACGGAGCGGGATCTAGCAAGGCTTCTGCCAATCGTGTTTGAGCTCTTTGCTTTGTAAGGGCATACAAAAATTCGCCGTCATGATTAGCTCTTACTTTAAGCAAAGATCCTTGAGCACGAGAAGTCGAAGGTATTCTCAAATGAATAGCCTTTAAATCACCTCCAGTATCGGACGAGCGACTTGGCAAACCTGCCACATATAAATAAGGTTCTGGGAAAAAAGAAGGATGGTTATGTTCGATAATTTGCCATCTTGCAGGATGAAAATAATTTAAAGGAATATTTTCCTCATTACCCAAAGCCAAATAAACCACGGGTGGAAGATCATTCAATTGATGTACTGCTTTACGAAAAGAAGGAATGGCTTGATCTATTTGAGGATAGATTTGCCTCTCTGAATCGCTCAGATCGGCAATTCTCCGATCCAATATCCACTCGTAAGGAACTTCAAAATATTCAAACTCTACCCCTTCACGCTTACACCATTCTCTTACTTTTTCAAAATAACGAACACGAAAAGTTAATTTTGCAATTTCTTGACTGAGCGCACGAACACGCCCACTTCTAGTCGCATTCTTTGAAGGTCTGAAATCATTTTCACAATTTGCATAAAAAATCTGTATTTTATTTGAATGAAGATCATCCGTATAAATGGCTCCACTGTAGGGTCCCAATGTACGTTCGACCCGAAAACCATTTCTGTCATAATATTTTACAGGAACCACAAGCCCCACTTCTAAAGGAGAATGATAACGACCTAACAAGTTACTGAACTTCCGGGCTTTTTCTTTTGAAATAGAAATAACACGTTGAACTACCACTCCATCGTCTTCAAATAACAGATGAAGCATTTCTTTTTTGACTTTTTTAGAAGCATTTGACCAAACAGTTTCGACATTTCCCCTTTCATCATCTAGTAAAACTTTACGAATTTCATTAGACAATACTTGGAGATGGCTAATTCCAAAAAATGAGTCAGAAAACAAATTTACTAAATAATCCCTATCTAAAGCCAAGTTCAATTCCGCCCAATCTATAGATCTTTCTCTAACCTCTTCTGCATGCATCCGAGTGATTACTTCATAAACACCAAAAATATTATAAGCCCGAAGTTTTAACAAATTTCGGGCAGACTTAAAATTCAATATATTTTCTGATTGCAATGCACTTCTAATAGAATTCAATTTTACAACATCCGCACTTGGCAAAGGGGGAAGTTCTAACAAAGCTTTTCTCACTTCACTGGTATTTGTAGCTTCCTGTAGATGACGGGCAAACGCTTTGTAATGTACAAGACCTCGATAGACTGCTTCTGCATCCAGATCAGAAACAGGACGTGATACAGCATAAACATCAAAAGCAGTAGTCGATTCCGTTTCTAGAGCTTGTTTCATTACCGCTCTAAACTCTCCAAATTTTCCGGGGCTAATATTAGCAAGTGAAACAGTTTCATTTCTTTTTTCTAATTCTTCTATAAATTTCGCTATGACGGGAAACCCTGTTCTCGCACAATATTCTCTTAAACTTGCCAAACCTGAGGGACTCAACCCTTTCAAAGCAACAAGATGGATTGATTTCCTTCCTAATTTTTTCAACTCACGATTTAACTCCACAATTGCTGTAGTTTGTACATTCGTCTGATCATGCATGCTTAAAATTCTATTCACTAAAAAAGAACTATTATTTATGGGGGTGGTGACTAGGCTTTCACCCCTTAAGAACAAAGCTCTTTCTTTCTCAAACACCGCATGACCAGTCAGCGAATGGAACAAGGACTGTCCTGCGCTCATCGCCATATTCGTAACCTGGGCCCCAATCAATCTTTCCAAATAAGTTCCTTTTTCCTCCTCCACCAAATGAAACTGCGCAGAAAGTTCATGACCCAAAACAACCGCATTTGCCTGAAAAAATTGTCCCAGAATAGGATTTCCATTCGCCAAAGGAGCAAAAAATTTTAGGATGCCAAAGTCCAGACTTGTAGCCCACCATCCTTTTACATCAAACACATCTTGTGTTGCTTTGCCTGTCCAAAGATCGAATTGTTTGTTCACGCTACGAAAGGCGGCCACTTCAGAAAAAAGGCCTAAAGCTTGTGAAGAAAGTCGAGTAAAAATCTGCGGTAAAAACCCGGAGGAGGCAAAAGAAGAACCCAGCTTTAAAACACTCAAACGAGTCATCTGAAAAGCAAAGGAACCCGCTGTCATGGCCAACAAACTGAAAGGGTCACTTGCCTGGCGTGAAAAGTTCTCCAAGCTAGTATCAAAACCTGATTGTATTGAATTTAAAGAGGAAGAATAACGCCTCCTCTCCAAAATATTCGCCATATGGCCTCTTTTAAGGAAAGAAGCCCTCTGAAAACGAGTTCGGCAAATATGGATAAATGTTGTGAGTAAATATTAACTCGGATTACAACCCAAGCTTCGCGAAATAACAATGCGTTGAACTTCGCTGGTTCCCTCTCCAATTTCGAGAAGTTTTTGATCTCGGTAAAATTTGGCAACGGGATATTCTTCCATCAGACCGTAACCTCCATGAAGTTGGACGGCATGATTGGCAACATTGTGCATCACTTCAGAGGCATAGAGTTTTGCCATGGCCGCCTCTTTTGCAAATGGCCGCCCTTGGTCTTTTAACCAGGCAGCCTTGTAAAGAAGAGTACGAGCGGCTTCAATTTCCATGGCACAATCTGCCAGTTTAAAGGCATTCGATTGGAAATCACACAATCTTTTTCCAAAAGCTTTTCTTTCCTGGGAATATTTTAAGGCCGCCTCAAAAGCCCCTTGAGCTCCCCCCAAACCCATCGCTGCAATTCCCAATCTTCCATGATCCAATGTTTGAAGCATCATTTTGAAACCGTTTCCACGGACACCCAACAAATTTTCTTCCGGCACTTTTACATCTTCAAAATAAAGTTCTGCAGTATTGGAAGAACGCCACACCATTTTGTTATGCATTTCACGAGCGGTATAACCAGGAGTCCCGTGCTCGACAATAATACAACTGATTTCCTTCTTACCATTCTTCTCACCAGTAATGGCCTGGACGGTTACCCCGGCGGTCATGGCATTTGCGGCATTTGTGATAAATATTTTGGAACCATTAATAATCCACTGACCATTTTTCAGTTCTGCCTTGGTTTTTGAATTTCCCGCATCCGAACCTGCGTCCGGCTCTGTAAGGCCAAAGCCCCACAACTTTTTACCAGAACATAAATCCGGAAGGTATTTTTGTTTTTGTGCTTCAGTTCCAAACCAATAAATCGGACAAATTCCCAAGGTGTTTTCTGCAGCCACCGTTGCAGCCTGACACCCATCCACGCGAGCCAACTCTTCCACGCAAAGCACATAAGAAAGATAATCCAAACCCTGCCCACCATAATCCGGAGAAACCGTCACCCCAAACAAACCCAACTCTCCCATCTTGCGAGTGAGATCGAGAGAAAATTCTTCTTTCTCATCCAGCTTTTGACGAACAGGGAGGATTTCATTTTCCGCAAAATCGCGAATCGATTTGCGCAACATTTCTTGTTCAGGTGTTAAATCAAATGAAAGTGACATTTTTTTCTCCTTACTTAATTATCTATCAAATCAGACCTTCGGATGTTTCTTTGAGCGGCTTCAGAGCAAGCATACACATTATTCGCAATCTACAAATGCGTACTCGATCTGGCTCATTTATTGGCGCGCAGCCAAAAAATATTAGCGAAAGAAATTTCTGAGGGTCTGTCAAAATCTACTAGTAGGATTTACGATTCAAATCAACAAATTCTGCAGACCTTTTTCAGTAAGGTATTGAGGATACAAATCATAGGCGGGCTTAATAACAGGTAAAAGCTTAAGAACTTTCGGAATAGGTCCCTTAGCCACCATTTCCCGGCGTGTAAGTGCTGCAAGAAGGTTCACTTTTCCAAACCAGAATTTATGGGCGGTATCCGCCTTCATGGACATTTCCACTTCAGGCTTCAATGAAGAATCATTAAATAAAAGTTCTACGGGATTTTTACTACAATCAATTGTAATACTTAGAGAAGGATCCGAATAAATGAATTTAATAACCATTTTAGATTCTTGAAGTTTTGGACCAATAGAAGGATCTGCCAAAAGCTTTCTAAAAAAACCACCCAATATATCCTGCAAATTTTCACCGCTCGTAAAGTATGCCATGATTATTCTCCTTTTATTGATGATTATTTAATAAGCTTTTTTCAAACTTTCCAAAACTTCGTCAAACAGCACTTCTCTCGGATTGTAAAAACTCGACCCATCTGCAACAGCCAGCTCCGCAATTGCAGGTAAATCTTCTTCCCGGACTTCACAGTCTCTCAAAGTATCTGATAAGTTACAAGCGTTTTTCAAATCAGATCTCATTTCACGGACCTTCAAAATCACTTTCCTGGCTCTTTCTTCCAGATCAGCAATTCCAGAAATTCCAAGGGGCTGAGCCAAATCCGCATATTTTTCAAAACTGACAGGAAAATTATATTCCATGCCCCAAGGCAATAAAACACTATTTGCCAAACCGTGAGGAACATGGGCTATAGCTCCCACGGCATGACTCATCGAGTGCACCACCCCTACCATCGAATGATCAAAAGCAACCCCTGCCATGTTGCTTGCAACCATCATCGCTGCACGCGCCTCCAGGTTATCCCCTTCTTTTACCGCTTTGAGTAAATTTTCACGAATCAAGGAAATAGCTCTCAAACTCAGAGCTTGCGCAAAAGTATTTTGCTCCAATGAGGTGTAAGCTTCAATGGCATGAGTTAAAGCATCCATACCTGTCATGGCTGTTAGCTTGGGAGGCATGGTCAAGGTGAGTTCAGGATCTAAAATCGCCAGAGTGGGATAAAGATAACGGTCCACAAAAGAAAGTTTGGCAGAATTATCTTCATCCAAAATGACTGCAGCTTTGGTCACTTCGCTTCCTGTTCCTGAAGTCGTCGGAATAGCGAATAAAGGTTTTAAGGGAGCTGTGATGGTTTGAGCACCTGAATAATCATTTACAAGATCTCCCCCATGACTCAATAAAATATTGGCTGCCTTGGCAGTATCCAACACACTTCCTCCACCCAAGGCTACAATCGCATCGGCATTGATTCGGGCACCCAAATCTGCTGCTTTTTTCACGATTTTCACTTCTGAATTCGGGGGAACTTCGGAATAAACTTCAACCTTTTCTATTCCCGCATTTTTCAAGCCTTCTATAATTTGCTGAGTACTCGTTTGAGACACCCAATAAGAATCTGTAATAAATAAAATGTTTTTAAGGGAATACTCTGCGAGTTCATTTGAAAAATCTTTGGATATTCCAGCTTGGAACAAAATTTTGGTAGGTAGATAAAATTGAAAAAATTCAGGAATCACGCCACCCCTCCTCAAATAAAATTGAATTAAAGTTAAAATAGCAGTCGAGCTATTATTCTTCCCACAATTCTATCTGTTTCAACTCAGGATGGTCAATCAAAGGAACGGGAAATTTTCCGGTAAAACAGGCATCACAATAGCCGCCGGACTTTCCACCTTGAAAATAGTAAAGACTTTTAGGAGAAAGATAAGCCAAACTATCGCAGGTTGTATATTTTGCGATTTCTTCAATGGAGTGAGTGGATGCAATCAATTCATTTCGGTTAGGCGTGTCAATTCCATAAAAACAGGGCCAAACTGTCGGAGGAGACGAAATTCGAAAATGTACTTCCTTCGCTCCCGCTTCTTTTATCATTTTGATGATCTTGCGAGAAGTCGTTCCTCGAACAATGGAATCATCAATTAAAACAACGCGCTTACCTTTTAAAACTTCACGTACTGCATTCAGCTTTATTTTGACCCCAAAATGACGGATATTTTCCTGGGGTTCAATGAAAGTTCTCCCCACATAATGATTTCGAATCAAACCCATCTGAAAAGGAATACCGGACGCTTCTGAATAACCAATCGCAGCAGGAACTCCGGAATCCGGAACCGGCACCACAATATCCGCCTCTACGGGATGCTCCCTTGCCAACTCAGCACCAAAACCTTTTCGAACTTCATAAACATTCAATCCATCGATTTTGGAATCCGGTCTCGCAAAATAAATGTATTCAAAAATACATTTCGCATGTTTTTTGGGAGGAAGAGTTTTAAAGGAATGTATTCCTTGAGGATCACACACCACAATTTCACCCGGTTCGATATCCCGAACATACTTGGCTTCAATCAAATCCAAGGCACAAGTTTCGGATGCAATCACCGGAGATCCATCGAGATCGCCCAAAACCAAGGGCCTGAAACCATGGGGATCTCGCGCAGCGATCATGCGTGTTTCAGTGAGAAACAATAAGGAATAAGCTCCTTTAATTCTCTGAAGTGCATAGGTAATACGATCCAGCAAAGAGTTTTGATGAGAAGATGCCAGAAGGTGAATAATGGTTTCAGTGTCCATGGTAGACTGAAAAATCGAACCATGAGCCTCAAACTCAGAACGCAATGCTACCGCATTCACCAAATTGCCGTTATGGGCAACTGCAATTCCCCCTCGAGCATAATCCACTACAAAGGGTTGGCAGTTTTTTAATTCGGAAGATCCAGCCGTGGAATATCTTACATGTCCAATGGCAGACTTTCCCGGAAGCTTTTTAAATACTTCTTCGGAAAAAATATCCGCCACCAAACCCATTTGACGATAAGCATGCAGGTTTTTTCCATCGCTACTTACAATACCCGCGGACTCCTGCCCTCGATGTTGCAAGGCATAAAGACCCAAGTAAGCAAGCTTGGAAGCTTCGTTATGATTGTATATCCCGACAATTCCACACATAAATTACACTCTGTAGTGTCTAATGATTAGTGTTTAGAAAACTCTTCTAGGCACCCGACACTAAGCACCAAAAACTGCCTTTTGAAATCCTTCTTCCCACATTTGCTTCACATGGGCAATACCGAGATCAATATAATTTGAAATTTTAAACCGCTCAGAAACTACTCTTCCCACTTGAAACAAAGGGACTTCTGCTTTCTGCGCCAAACTTGTTACTTCTTTCAAGTTTTGAGGATCTACACTGACAAGAACTCGGCTCTGGGATTCTCCAAAAAGCAGGGTGTCTGAACGAAGCTCTCCTTTTAATTCCACTTCTGCACCAAAAGTTTTTTTGCCGCTAACACAAGATTCTGCCAAAGCAATCGCAAAACCTCCCTCTGAAAGATCATGCGCACTTTCAAGCAGTTTCTTGCGAATTAAATTTAAAACCAATGCTTGCAAGGTCTTTTCTTTTTTCCAATCGAGTTGAGGAATCGGACCTTCATTTTTTTGATGAATAATTCTCAGATATTCAGAGCCCCCAAGTTCTTCCAATGTTTCCCCGAGAAGCAAAATAATGTCGCCTTCTTTTTTAAAAAACTGGGAGGTGTGATGTTCCACATTTTCAAGAACCCCTACCATACCAATCGTGGGAGTGGGATAGATTGCTTCCCCTTTTGTTTCATTATAAAGACTCACATTCCCACCCGTTACAGGCGTATCCAGTTCACGACAAGCTTCGGAGATTCCTTCCACCGCTTCCTTGAATTGCCACATTACTTCAGGCTTTTCCGGATTTCCAAAATTGAGACAATCTGTAATCGCAAGAGGTTCTGCGCCAGAACAAACCAAATTACGTGCCGCTTCCGCTACCGCAATTTTTGCACCCAAACGTGGATTCAAATAACAATAACTGGAGTTACAATCTGTGGCGATCCCCACACCCTTTTGAGTTCCCTTGATACGAAGTACTGCGGCATCAGATCCTGGCAACTCAACCGTATTCGTCATCACCATATAATCGTATTGTTCCCAAATCCAACGACGAGAACAAAGATTCGGACTCTCAATCATTTTTAGAAACACTTCATTAAAATTTTTGGGAATTCCCAATTCATCCAGATTGAGCTTATTTTTTTCTTGAAGATACGCGGGTTCCTTAAAAGGACGTTCATAAACCGGAGCGCTCGAAACCAACGGTGCAATTTCTAGATCTACTACCTTCTCACCCTGATGATAAATTCTCATCCAACCATCGGCTGTCACTTTTCCAATGACTGCCGCATCCAAATCCCACTTTTTAAAGATATCAATGGTTTCCTGCTCGTGACCCTTTTCTACCACGCACAACATTCTTTCCTGAGATTCGGAAAGCATAAATTCATAAGCACTCATCCCTTCTTCCCGGGCAGGCACCGAATCCAAATTCATTTCAATGCCTGTTCCTGCACGTGAAGCCATTTCAAAGGATGAGGAAGTCAGCCCTGCAGCACCCATATCCTGAATTCCCACCAGGAATTTTTTTTGCATTAACTCCTGACAAGCTTCCAAAAGAAGTTTTTCGGTGAAAGGATCTCCCACTTGAACGGTCGGACGTTTTTCTTCGCTCTTATCATCAAACTCCGCACTCGACATGATCGCACCGTGAATTCCATCACGACCCGTTTTGGACCCGACATAAATCACAGGGTTTCCCACTCCAGATGCAATTCCTTTGAATATTGAACCCTTATCTACCAAGCCCACACACATTGCATTCACTAAAATATTCTGATTATAACAGTCATGAAAATAGGTTTCTCCTCCCACGGTCGGAATTCCCATGCAATTTCCATAACCCGAAATCCCCCCCACAACACCCTTTACCAAAAATTTGGACTTTGGATGTTTAGGTTCTCCAAAGCGAAGAGAATCCATCAATGCAATGGGACGAGCTCCCATGGTAAAAACATCTCGAAGTATTCCGCCCACTCCTGTGGCAGCTCCTTGATAAGGTTCTATAAATGAAGGATGATTGTGAGATTCCATCTTGAAAACCAGGGCTTTTCCTTCACCAATATCAATAACCCCGGCATTTTCTCCTGGCCCCTGAATAATTCTTTTGCCCGTGGTCGGAAATTTTTTCAGATGAATCTTTGAAGATTTATAAGAACAATGTTCGGACCACATGGCACCAAATACTCCCAATTCTGTGAGAGTAGGTTCACGTCCGATCAGCTTGAGAATTTTTTGATATTCTTCGGAAGTCAATCCGTGCTGTTCAACAATTTCAGAGGTAATTTTAATCTGTTTCATAATATTATAAGAGTGACTCAAATAAAATTTTTCCGTCCGTTCCACCCAGCAAAGATTCTGCAACGCGTTCCGGATGAGGCATCAAACCCAAAACATTTCCTTCTTTATTGCAAATACCAGCGATGTTTTCCAAAGCCCCATTTGGATTAGAAAGATCAGACACTTCGCCATTTTCATTACAATAACGGAAAATGATCTGGTTGTTTTGTTGCAGTTCTTTCAAGCCCTCTTCCTGAATGAAATAATTTCCTTCCATGTGAGCAATGGGCATTTGTACTACTTGTCCCGCTTTCAATTTTTGTGTGAAAGGAATCTTTCTTTCACCCGTCTGCAAATAAACATTTTTACAGATAAAATTCAGATTTTTATTTCGAAGCAGCACTCCCGGAAGCAGATGGGCTTCTGTGAGAATCTGGAAACCATTGCAAATACCAATCACTTTTCCTCCGGCATTTGCAAACTTCACCACCTCTTGCATAATGGGAGAAAAACGGGCAATCGCTCCGCAACGCAGATAGTCTCCATAAGAAAATCCGCCAGGAATGATCACACAATCTGTTTTCGGTAATTGAGTGGACTTATGCCAAACAAAATCGGCTTTCTGCTTCAAAACATCTCGAACCATGTCATAACAATCATGATCACAATTCGAACCTGGAAAAACAATCACACTGAAATGCATTCTCTTTTTTCCTTAACTGAGTTCAATCTTATAGTTTTCAATCACGGTATTTGCCAAAAGCTTCTCTCCCATTTCCTGGAGTTGGGCTTTCGCTTGTTCCGGGTTTGCGTCCATTTCAATCTCAAAAAACTTTCCCACCCGAACGTCTTTTACATTTTTATGTCCCATGCTTTCCAAAGCATGAGCAACCGCTTTTCCCTGCGGGTCCAAAACCCCGTTTTTTAAGGTAACATAGACTTTTGCTTTCATGAAAAAATCCTTTCAAACATCATATCTATATTTTTCAAAGAATATTTCGGATCAAATAAGGCAGCCAACTCTTCCCGGGTAAAGTGTTTCTGTATTTCAGGATCTTCCCACAAGCGTTCCTGATAATCTTTTCGGTCTTGCCAGGTTTTCATCGCATGCCCCTGCACCAAACGATAAGCCGCATCTCGCTGCATACCTTTTTGGACCAAAGCCAACATGACGGGTTGAGCACAAACCAAACCATTCAACTTGTTGATATTTTCCAACATGCGATCAGGATAAACCAAAAGCTTTTGAAGCAGACTGGTCAGGCGGTGCAACATAAAATCCACCAAGATATTGCTATCGGGCCCAATAATTCGTTCTGCGGAAGAATGGGAAATACCGCGCTCATGCCAAAGCGCCACGTTTTCCATCGCTGCGATTGCATTGGAGCGAACAATACGCGCCAAACCGCATAAATTTTCCGACAAAATGGGATTGCGTTTGTGAGGCATCGCAGAAGAACCCTTCTGGCCAGGACTAAAATATTCTTCTGCTTCCAAAACTTCCGAACGTTGAAGATGACGAATTTCCAATGCAATTTTTTCTATGGAGGCAGCGATCAGCGCAAGAGTTGTAAAGTAATGAGCGTGTCGATCTCGCTGAATAATTTGAGTCGCAATAATCTCCGTTTTGAGCCCTAATTGTTTACAGATATACGCTTCCACTTGAGGGTCAATATTTGCGTAAGTACCCACCGCACCCGAGATCTTGCCATAAGCAATCTGCTCATGAGCCGCATCAAAGCGAATCAGATGACGTGTAAACTCTTCATACCACAGCGCAAATTTTAAACCGAAGGTGATGGGTTCTGCATGAATTCCATGCGTACGTCCCATCTGGGGAACATCTTTATACTGAAAAGCTTTTTCTTTTAAAACTTCCAACAAAGCCAAAATGCCTTGCCGGATAAGTTTTGCGGAATCATTCAACTGCGCGGCAAATCCTGTATCCACCACATCCGAAGAGGTCAGACCCAAATGCAAAAAACGTCCTTCAGGGCCAATATTGTCCTGAAGGTTTTGCACGAAGGCAATCACATCATGTTTGGTTTCCTTTTCGATTTCCAACACTCTTGCCACATCAAACTTCGCTTTTTTCTGAATGACAGGGATTGCCTCAGCGGGAACTTTTCCCAACTTTGCCCAAGCTTCAGCCGAAGCCACTTCAATCGTGAGCCACTTCTGGAATTTTGCTTCATCACTCCAAAGTTTCGCCATCTCAGGGCGGGAATAACGGGGAATCATGACATCAACCTTTCTGCAATGCTACGATATCGAAATAACGTTTCATCTATAATCTCTTGCGGAAGCGCAGGAGGAGTAGATTTTCGGTCCCAATCACTTTTCAACAGATAATCTCTCACAAGTTGCTTATCCCAAGGATTGAGAGCTTTTCCAGGCTGATATTCCGAGGCCAACCAATAACGAGAAGCGTCTTGGGTAAGGAGTTCATCAATCAAAATAAGCTGTCCTTCCAAAATTCCAAACTCCATTTTGGTATCCACCAAAATCAGTCCTTTTGATTTCGCTTTTTCAGAAGCAATCCTGAAGATTTTTAATGCCGCTTCCTTCACCTGTTTTGCTTCTTCCTTGCCTAACAAGTCTTCCGTTTGTGCGTAAGTGAGAGGTTCATTATGAGTTCCCACTTCCGCCTTCGTACTCGGCGTAATCAAAGGCTCAGGCAAGACATCACCGTCTTTCATTACTGCCGGCAATTTAATTCCGTTCACATAACCTGTCTTGAGATAATCTTTATAAGCAGAACCCGTTAAGTAGGCTCGTACAATGGCTTCCACATCTAAGCGTTTTGCTTTTTTGACTACCATCGTACGCCCTTCCAACATTTCCTTTTCTTCAGAATTCACCACATAAGGAGACACATCCGTAGAAATTAAATGGTTGGGGATAATGTTCTGGGTTTGTCCAAACCAAAACACAGAAAGCTGGGTCAATAGCTTCCCTTTTCCTGGAACAGGACTTGGAAGAATATAATCAAATGCCGAAATACGGTCTGTTGCTACCATCAGAAAAGCAGATCCCACATCATACAGATCCCTTACTTTGCCCCGGTAGGAAAGTTTGTATTTTTGAAGTTGTGTTTCTGAGACGGCCTTATCAGGCATTGTGGCTCCTTGACTGGAGCCCACTACATAGCGGGAAGGCTGGGAAATTTCAAAGGGAATATTAGCTAAAAATGATCTTTTTAAACTTTCTTTTGCCTACTTTGAGCAGATATTCCCCTTTCATGAGGATTTCACCAGTAGATTCGGTATATCTTTCCCCATTGAGACTTACTCCGCCTTGCCCAATCAGGCGACGCGCTTCGGAATTACTGGCTGCCATCCCCTGCTCGGCAATGAGCTGGGCCAAACTTTTCTTAGCTGAAGAAGCAGGCAAAGACACTGCCTCAATTTCATCCGGAATTTCTTTTTTCTTAAAAAGTTTGTCAAATTCTTCAGCAGCTTCTTGTGCAGCTTGAGCAGAATGAAATCTTGTTACAATTTCCTTCGCAAGATTCACTTTTGCCTGTTTGGGATGCACTTCACCTTTTTGCACCTGACTTTTCAATTGGGCAATTGCATCCAAAGAAAGGGCACTTAACAACTCATAATAACTCCACATCAAATCATCACTGATAGCCATCAACTTTCCAAACATGTCTTTGGGAATTTCATTTACTCCTACATAATTATTGTAGGACTTACTCATTTTTTGTTGCCCGTCAGTCCCGACAAGCAAGGGCATGGTTAAAGTCACTTGGGAATTTTGTCCGTATCTTTTTTGAATAGTTCTTCCCAAGAGCAAGTTAAACTTCTGGTCGTTTCCGCCCAATTCCACATCTGCCTTCAAAATCACAGAATCATAGGCTTGCAACAAAGGATAGGTAAACTCTGACAAAGCGATGTCTTTATTTTCACGCATACGCTTTTCAAAATCATCTCTTTCAAGCATACGTGCCGCGGTAAATTTAGAATTGAGCTCAATAAAATCACGGGCCGTCATTTTTTTCAGCCATTCGCTGTTTCTACGAACCTCTGTTTTCTGCCGGTCTAAAATCTTGAAAACCTGATCTTCATAGGTTTTTGCATACTCATTCACCTGTTCTTCACTCAACATGGGACGCGTTTCAGAACGGCCACTGGGATCTCCTATCGTCGCTGTGTAATCCCCAATGAGGAAAAGCACCTGATGACCCAACTCTTGAAATTGTCTCAACTTATGAATGAGCACGGTGTGGCCCAAATGCAAATCAGAAGCGGTGGGGTCAAACCCAGCTTTGATTCGAAGGGGTCTTCCTTCTTTCAATTTTTCGATTAATTCAGACTCCGAAATAAGGTCTGTACAACCTCTTTTGATTTCCTGAATTTGTTCCTGAATGGACTTCATTACAATCTCTCCTGAATTCTCTGAATCGATCGGGCTTTTCCATTACTTTCTTCCACATCCACAATCACTGCACAAAAACGGACTCCTTCCGTAGCGGCTTCATAGGGAGTTCGAATTCCTGTACGAAATTTTCGCAAGGGAGCCTCGATTTTCATTCCGATAATGGAATAATAAGGCCCTGTCATTCCCGCGTCTGTTATAAAAGCAGTCCCTTCGGGCAGGATTTCTTCATCTGCAGTTTGAACATGGCTATGAGAACCCAGGACAGCAGACACTTTTCCATTCAAATACCAACCCATGGCTCGAGCTTCACTGGTTGCTTCAGCATGCATATCTACCATTATAATATCTGCATCGCCCTTGATATCTTGTAAAATCTCATCCACTTTTTCAAAAGGACAGTTTGCAGGTTCCATATGAACTCTGCCTGCAAGATTCAAAACTGCCACTTTGATTCCAGAATATACTTCTCGAACCACATACCCCTTACACCCATATTGTTTATTATAATTTGCGGGATAAAGAATTCTCGGTTCTTTTTTATAATAATCAATGGTCTCGTGCTGATCAAAGGCATGATTACCTGTCGTAATCACATCCACTCCTGCAGCAAACAACTCTTCGGCTTCACGAACCTTGATTCCCTTGCCTTTATAGACATTCTCGCCATTCGCGATTACAAAATCGATAGCGAACTTGGAACGATATTCCGGCACTTTTTTAAGAACACAATTCTTTCCCGCTTCTCCAAAAATGTCGCCGACAAATAATATTTTCATAATAAGTTTCAAAAAGAGAAACAGGATGCTTTTGAAAAAAACCTATTGCTTCCTGTTATTTTGCGTAATCTACAGCTCGCAATTCGCGAATAACGGTTACCTTGATTTGACCGGGATAAGTCAATTCATCTTCAATCTTGCGAGCAATATCTTTACAAAGCACCAGAGCTTGCTCGTCTTTGATTGAATCATTTTCAACCATCACGCGCACTTCACGACCTGCTTGAATGGCAAAGGCTTTTCCAACCCCTTCAAACGAAGTCGCAATTTTTTCAAGATCTTCCACTCGCTTCACATAAGATTCCAACACTTCGCTTCGGGCACCAGGTCGAGCTCCTGAAAGAGCATCTGCAGCATCTACCAAATGAGCTAATGCAGTTTCTTGGGGAACATCTTCATGGTGGGCAGCAATTGCATGAACCACACGGGGATCTTCCCCATACTTCTTCGCCAAGTCAGCCCCAATAATCGCATGAGAACCTTCCACTTCATGACTCACTGCTTTTCCGATATCATGAAGAAGTCCGGCACGACGCGCAAGCTTCTCATTGACACCCAATTCTGCTGCCATAATTCCGCACAGATAACCTACTTCCATGGAATGGGTTAAAACATTCTGAGCATAACTAGTTCGAAACTTGAGCATTCCCAACAACTTTACTAATTCCGGATGCATTCCGTGAACACCCAACTCAAAAGCTGCTGCCTCTCCAGCTTCCTTGATTTGTTGATCCATCTCACGAGTCACTTTTTCTACCATTTCTTCAATGCGAGTAGGATGAATACGTCCATCCTGGATCAAACCTTCCAAAACCAATCGAGCAATTTCTCTACGAACCGGATTGTAAGCCGAAAGCACCACGGCATTGGGGGTGTCATCCACAATCAAATCAACTCCAGTCATTTGTTCAATGGTTCGGATATTTCTTCCTTCACGACCAATAATGCGACCCTTCATTTCATCATTCGGCAGATTAACCACTGTAATCGTTCGTTCTGCGACATATTCTCCCGCCAAACGCTCTAATGCCAAACTCAAGATGCGACGAATTTTTTTATCGGATTCGTTTTTGATCTCTTCCTCGTACTGCTTCATCTTTTTGGCCACATCCACTTTCGCGGATTCCATCATGCTTTCAGACAACTTCGCTTTTGCTTCATCAGCAGACAAGCCCGCAACCTGTTCCAGTTTCTTTTTTTGTTCTTCAACCAAACTTGTGTATTTTTGCTGAAGCGATTCACATTCTTTTTCTTTAGAATCTATCGTCTTTGCCCGACGGGAGAGATCTTGATCTTTTGTATCGAGATTTTCAGATTTTTTATCCAAGCTTTCTTCTTTGGAAATCAATCTTTTTTCCAAATTCATCACTTCTTGTTTACGATTACGGATTTCTTCTTCGAGTTGGGTTTTAGCCTGGAGTTTCTGATCCTTGATTTCCAATTCAGCTTCTTTCTTCATGGACTCCATTTTTCTTTTGGCGTCTTCCAAAATTTGCTGAGCCTGAAGTTGTGAAGCACGAATTTTTCCTTCGACAATCTTCTTTCTGACTAAAACACCACTCCCCACCCCCACAATCAGTGTAACAAGAGAAACTAAAATAGTGATAAGCACAAAGGCCTCCTCATAATATAAAATAGGGTCAGCGAATCGTTAACCATTCCTTCTCGGTGGCAATAATATCCACTTTTTCATCCCATTCTTCGTGTGGAATTTCGGGAAGTACTTGAAATGAATACGCTAAACCCAAACGTTTACCTGAAAATTTTTTTAAAGTTCGATCGTAAAAAGCCTCTCCTCGCCCCAATCGATAACCCTGCGAATCAAATGCCAAAGCAGGAAGCAACATCAAATCAATCTCTTCAAGAGTCGCCTTTTGAGCTCCCAACTTCTCATCGGGTTCTTTAATTCCCCATTGAGAGGTCTGAAATTGTTCCAAACTTTGAACCCAAAAGAAATCCAAAGCTTCTTGTTTGCCTTTTACTTTAGGATAAGCAATTTTTTTTCCTGCCCTCCGAGTTTCTTGAAACAAACCCTGGGTAAAAACTTCATCAGAAGTTGAGTAATAAAAGGCAACAGATTGAGAAGAGGAATAATATTCGGAGGCCATGATTCGAGATTGAATCATGGAACTACAAGATTCCTTTTGGGAAAAATCAAAAGACTTCAAGTGACTAAGAATCTGTGATCTTAGGTTAGATTTTTGAGCCTTGATATCTGCTTGCAAGTTTCTAGATGAGAAACTCAGCTAATAGAATATAAAAGAAGGTCGGCAACTAAACAAAATCAATGAAGTTCCTGCAATGTATAGATAATCTTATGATTTGAATGCCTTTTTTATATTGTTTCATGAACTTTTGCAAAATCACGATGAAATCAAAATAACAATTAAAAACAATGTATTAAAAAAACCTTCCGATAATTAAGAGCTCTTCATGAACTCATTAGCCGAAATTCTCAACCCTCCATCAGGTTGTTAAAATATTGCTTCTTTATATAGTTTACAAAATTTTCTAACCAGCGCAAACATTAATATTTAAAGCTGAAAAATAAAAAACCCCACCATAGCCGCGTGAGCTAGAGATTTGAAACCTAATACTAGGTGGGCATCGTATTGCTGCTTTAGGCTTCCCCGAAGGGCGTGCACACCACAGCAAGTCACAATTCCCGAGTCAAATCCATAGGTTCAAAAAACTGTGAAGCTCAATCACGTACAAGGCAGGGAATCTTTAAAATACTTAATAATTACAAAGATCTAAGAAATTTGCGAATCAATAAAAGTAACTAACTCTTTCAGTTTTTGCTCTACCGACAGCTGAGATTCCTTATTTTTCTCTCTCATTTTAAAGAAATCATCCGTAACATTCAAGGCCGCAAGTAAAGCTACATTTAAAGTTGAGACACTTTTACTATTATTCATAATATCATGGAGCTTTTTATTTAGATAGTCTGCAACTTTCTGAACATATCTTTCATCAGCATCTGATTTTAAGACAAACTTTTGATTGAGAATTGAGACTTCATGTGTTCGTTTCACTTTTTTACCCTACCTTTGATAATTTTTGAAAAAACTATAATCTTCAGACAAAAAAAGTGTCAATGTCTTTTGTAGATTTCTAGAACAAAAAGGAAAAAAATTAGGAAGTCGGTTGTTGTTTGGGAGCAAAAGCCATGAGAGAACGTGATTGAAACAAACCCATTAACCCAATGTAAAAATATCCCACCTGAAAAAGGAACATAAAAGGAATGGAAATATAGATTTGTTGTTGAATCACATAACTTAAGGCGAAAGAAAAATAGAGCCCCAAGAACAATTCAAGAAAGGTCACCCAATTAAACTGGTGCAAATAATTTTTATTTTTCCATTGATCGGCTTTAGATTGAATTCCGTATTTAGAAGTTCTCTTGAATTCAGTTTTATGATTCAAGATAGCTTCCATCACCGCCTTGGCATTATTCACAGATAGTCCAATTCCCAAAGCTAAATTAAAAGGAATATACTTAAGTCGCTTCTTCCAGTCAGCATATACTTCCCGTTGCGCACAAGTATAAAAGAATGTGACAGAAAAAGTAGCGGACAAGAACAGGGGCAAATCTATATAAAATGAATGCATCCAGCCCAACTGATATCGAAAATAAATTGAAAACGGCATAAGCATGGACAAAACAATCATTAACAAATAAGCAAAATTGTTGGTCAAATGAAACAAGGCCTCGATCTTTGCTTTCATGGGAATTTTAGCCATAATAATTCTGGGGACCAACTTGCGCGCAGATTGAATAGAACCTTTCGCCCAACGGTGTTGCTGAGATTTGAAAGCATTTACCTCAACAGGAAGCTCTGCGGGAACCACCACCTCCGGAACAAACACGAACTGCCAACCTTTCATCTGAGCACGATAAGAAAGATCAAGATCTTCAGTGAGAGTATCATGTTCCCATCCACCTGCATCTTCAATACACTTTTTCCTCCACATGCCCGCAGTTCCATTAAAATTGAAAAAACGACCTGAAAAGTTTCTTGCTGCATGCTCAATTACAAAATGACCATCCAAGAAAATCGACTGTGCTTTAGTAAGCAGTGAGTAATCAGGGTTGATGTGGCCCCAACGAGCCTGCACCATTCCAATTTTTTCAGAACATAAAAAGTGTGGCACTAACTTCTTCAGAAAATCTGCCTGAGGAACAAAGTCGGCATCAAAAATCGCAATCAATTCACCCTTGGCAACTTTCATACCCTCTTGCAAAGCTCCTGCTTTGTAACCTTCACGATTGTCACGATGAATTAAAGTAATAGGAAAACCTTTACCCGCGTAAGTTTGAACCACTCTTCTTGCAACTTCTGTAGTTTCATCTGTGGAATCATCCAAGACCTGAACTTCGAAACGGTTTTTAGGGTAATCAATTTGCGAAACCGCCTGAATCAAACGGGGCAAAACATATTTTTCATTATAAATGGGCAACTGAATGGTCACAAAGGGAAGTTCTTTAATATCCTCAAACTTGGCAGGATTTGTAATTCTATTTTTACGGTGACGGTAGTAGAGATAAGTTAAATGATATCGATGAATTCCAAACACCGCTAAAATTACTAAAATAAGAAAGTAAAGTGCGATGAAAAAAATATAAAATGTATCCATAGTTTATTTTCACTCTAAAAGAGTAAAAATCCCCAAATATTCCCTAAAGAAAGGTGAATTCCTTCCTCTATTTTTTTGCTCGCTCATACCTGAAGATTTTCCCTCTGTCAAGATTGAATAAGCTTATGAAATCATTACAAAATCTATCTGTCTTTTTTCAATATCCACCTTGGCCACTTTTACCTTCACAGAATCTCCTATTTTGAAGGTTTGCTTGGAATGACGCCCCCTTAACTCATGATGCTTTTCATCAAACTCATAAGACTCTTCCTTCAGGGTCGTAATGTGCACCAAACCTTCCACAAAATAAGGTTCCAACTCGACAAAAAAACCAAAACGGGTCACGCTGGATATAATTCCCTCATATTCTTCGCCCAACTTATCCCTCATAAACAAAGCAACATACAAATCCCGAATTTCCCACTCAGCTTGCATTGCCTTTCGTTCCATTTGGGAACAATGTTGAGCCATTTCATCAAGCGCAGCCTTTTCTTCATCCGATTTTTCTTTGTTGGAAGACTTAGAAACGGCTTCCTGCAACAAACGATGAACAATCAAATCGGGATATCGACGGATAGGAGATGTAAAATGAGTGTAACATTCGGAAGCCAAACCGAAATGCCCCAGATTCCCTGTCGCATAAATGGCTTGCTTGAGAGACCTTAACAAAATGGTATTAATCAACCTTTCCTCAGGTTTACCTTTTGCTTTTTTCACAACTTCTGCCAGTTTTTTTGGAGTAATACTCTCAATGTCCGGCAATGAATACGAAAAGTGATAAGCAAGTGCTTTAAAATCTTCCATCTTCTCTGGTGCCGGAGTTTCATGGATACGATAAATGGAGGGAAGTTCCTTTTCTTCCATAAATTCTGCAACTGCCTCATTGGCTGCAATCATGAACTCTTCAATCAACATGTGGGCTTCATTACGTGCTGTTTTCAAAATGGACGTTGCGATCCCTTCCTCTACATCCAGAATAATTTCCGGTTCTGGCAAATCAAAGTCAATACTTCCCCGCTCGATGCGCTGTTCTCTCAAAATCCGAAACAAGCTCATGGCATCATCCAGATGAGGAATTAAATGAGCGTATTCACTACGAAGCTCCACATCCAAATCAATCATCATCTTTTTAACAAGGGTGTAGGTTAATCTTGCAGCACTCTTGATAACCCCTTTGTAAAACTTGCTTCGGGTTTTCTTTCCTTTTTTGTTAAAATCCATTTCAGCCACGAAACACAATCGAGGAACATGTGGCTTTAAACTACACAATTCATTAGACAAAGCTTCGGGCAACATCGGAATACAACGATGCGGAAAATATACCGAGGTTGCACGGGCATAGGCATCTTCGTCAATCGAAGTCCCCAATTTTACATAATGTGAAACATCCGCGATTGCGACATAAAGCTTAAAACCCTCTTTTGTTTTTTGGACAAACACGGCATCGTCAAAATCTTTGGCATTTTCCCCATCGATGGTCACAATGGGAAGATGTCTCAAATCTACCCGCCCTTCCAAATCTGATTCTTTTACCTCAGAACCCAACTCTTTGGCTTCACGTAAAGACTCTTCCGAAAATTCAGTCAAGAGATGGTGTTTTGCGATTGTAATTTCAACTTCCGTCGCAGGATCTCCCCTTTCTCCCAAAACCTGGAGAATATGACCTTTAAAATCCCGATGGGTATCCGAAGGATATTCTGTAATATGCCCAATCAAAGTTTGTCCTTCTTTTAAATCTTTTGTTTCCGAAGGATCCAATAACATCCGAAAAGACTTCCGGTTATCCTGACAAAACAAAAACGGTTTATTAGAAATCATTTCAAAACGCCCCACCATTACAGATCGAGCTCTTTTTAAAACTTTAGTAATCTTCCCTTCGAACTTTTTCCCTGACTTTGATTTTGTAATCTCCGCTTCTACCGTATCTCCATCCATTGCATTGAGAGTCGCTGGAGGAGGAATAAAAACATCAGGCTTGGAACGGTCTTCCTGAAGGACAAAGCCATAACCCTCTGAATGCAGGCTCAAGATACCAATGACACGTAGGAAAGCAGGCCCCTTCTTTTTGTTTTTAGAATTCTTATTTTTCTCTTTGTGTTTATTTTTATGTTTATGTCTCATCATCAAATAACGCTAAATCAAAAGGAACAAATATCCAATGAATTAAAATTGACGAACAAATTTATTTTGACGCATACTCCGCTTTTCTTTATATCATTTTCAGGAGATCTTCTTTATGGCCATTCAAATGCGTGATGATAATCCTTTCGAAGAATATTGTCCTAGCTGCGGTAAATATACCGGCGGCGAAGGCGTTTGCCCCAACTGCGGCGATGAA
>CAYPXN010000114.1:0-12533 GCA_964414715.1 uncultured Pseudomonadota bacterium
TTCTCCCTGGCTCACGGAGAATACGGAATATTTGATGGCAGCAACACGTTTTGGAATACCCATTCCGGAAAAACCTCTTCCAGTCGAAAGTCGTAGTGAAGGGAAGTTTAATGGGACCATTTCTATGGTGAAGGTGGATCCTGAATCCGGAAAAATGAGCATTGATTTGCAAGTGTTGGTGCCGAGTTTTGATTATGATATTGCCCATTGCGGCAAAGGTCCTTCTCACGATTGGTGCTTCTTTACGACTTATAATACAGAACAAGCCTATAAAATGTTGGAGATTGAGGCTTCAAAAAATGACAAGGACTACGTGTTGGCTTTTAATTGGGTTATGGCAAAACAGTGTGCTGACCAGGGAAAGGCAAAAGACTTTACTGGAAACTATGTGGATAATTTTCATCCCGAAAATAAAGCGGCGATTTCTGAAAAGAGAAGCGGTGTAAAACTTTTGAATCCGAACGATTGTCCGGGCATGATGTATTATCTTCCTACACCCAAAAGTCCTCATGGTGCAGACGTAGATCCCACGGGTGAATATATTGTGGCGGGTGGAAAGCTTGCGACGGTGATTCCTGTACATTCCTTCAGCAAATTTCAAAAAGCAATTCAGGATAAATCGAATATCATAAAAGAAGAAAGCGGAATTCCGGTGTTGAAATATGAATCGACTTTGGCAGGAGAAGTACAGAAACCCTGCTTGGGACCTTTGCATACGGAATTTGATGGAAGAGGAAATGCCTATACCTCCTGCTTTGTGAGTTCAGAGATTGTGAAATGGAAACTGGGAACTTGGGAAGTTTTGGATCGAGTTCCTACCTATTATAGCGTTGGTCATTTGAGTATTGCGGGTGGTGATTCGGCAAAACCGGATCCAAAATATTTGATTGCTTTGAATAAAATTACAAAAGATCGGTATTTGCCCGTGGGTCCTGAGTTGGCTCAAAGCGCCCAATTGTATGACATTGATGGATCGAAGATAAAACTTCTATCCGATTTTCCCACGATTGGAGAACCCCATTATGCACAAGGATTGCCTGCCAAGCTTTTAATGGAAAAATCCCAAAAAATTTACTCACTCGAAAAAAATGAGAATCCTTATGCAACCAAAAAAGAGGAGGATGCTAAAATAGTAAGGAATGGAAATGAGGTGCATGTTTACATGACTTCCATTCGTTCTCATTTCAAGCCGGATGTGGTGGAGTTGAAGTTGGGAGATACTGCATATTTTCATGTCACCAATTTGGAGCAGGATTATGATATCGATCACGGGTTTTCAATTGAAGGCTCTCCTCAACCCAACTTGTTGATTATGCCAGGAGAAACAAAAACAATCCGTTACGAAGCTAAAGAGGAAGGTATTTTCCCTTTTTACTGTACGGATTTTTGCTCAGCACTTCATCAAGAAATGCAACAGTACATCAGGGTGAGTAAGTAATAAAATTATAGAGCCCCCCAGGTTCCCTGAGAACTTGGGGGGATATTTTTTTTATGTTTAAAAAAATATCAAATTTGAATCGATATTTAATAATGCTGGTGGGTGTTTTACTTCTTCTCATTTATTTTACTCCTTTATGGACCATTCGCCTGGAAGCTCCGCAATATCCTGAGGGACTTGGCATGTATATTGGTGTGAATAAAATTCAGGGGCATGATGAGTTTGATCTTAAAAACATCAATTTACTGAATCATTATGTTGGGATGGAGCCTATTATTGAAGAATCCATTCCTGAACTGTTGTTTATGCCATATGTGCTTGCCTTTATGATTGCAGGTGCTTTCTTTGCATTTTTTTATGATCGCTTGGTGATGGTTTATCTGGGAGTATTGAATTTTTTTCTGGTAGGTGCGGCAGGTTTGTATGATTTTTGGAGATGGGAGTACAATTATGGGCATCATCTGAATCCCCATGCTCCCATTTCTATTCCTGGAATGAGTTATCAGCCCCCATTAATGGGTTGCAAGCAGATGTTGAATATTACGGCTTGTAGTTGGCCTTATTGGGGTGGAATTTTACTTTTCTTGTCAGTGGCAATTCTTTTTTATGTTATATTCAGCGAATATCGAAAGAATGCAAAAAAAATCTAGGTGTTCATTTCGTTGTTTTGCCTTGCTGCTTGTTTTGTTTTTAATGATGGGATGTGCCCGTTCGAATCCTGTAAATATTGTGGCTGGTGAACATTCTTGCGAGTTTTGTCGAATGGACATTGTTGACCTGCGTTTCAAGGCAGAAGGCATTTCTTCGAAGGGGAAAGTCCATTATTTTGATAGTATCGAGTGTTTGCAAAAATGGAAAAAAGAACATCCTGGAGAAATAAAAAATGCCTGGGTAACTTTTTATTTCGATCCTTCTCATTGGATCAGTGAGGATAAAGCATTTTATTTGAGGAGCGATCAAATCCATTCACCCATGGGCGCTCATTTGGCTGCTTTTGAAACTGAACAAGATGCAAAAAAAGCTTTTCAGGAGTACGGTGGTGAAATACTACATGCATCGGAACTTCAACATGTATTTGAGTCAACTCATTAGTCGAAGCATTCTTTCTAAATACTTTTCAGTTTTTTTCTTATTCTTTTTTTTGTGTTTTCCTCTTTCGAATGTAAAAGCTGCTGTTCTTGAAGTCTGTCCTCTTTGCAATTTTTCCTCTATTCATCGGGCTGTGGAACAAGCGCAAGCGGGAGATGTCATTGAAGTGCAAAAAGGGGAATATGCAGAGCCTGCTCTTCGCATCGAAAAACCCCTTACTTTGAAAGGACTGAATCAGCCCGTGATCGACGGGCAACATCTGGGAAATGTTATTTTGATAGTAGCGGATCAGGTGAAAGTTGAAGGTTTTATCATAAGAAACAGCGGTCAAAGTTTACTTCAAGAATTTGCGGGAATTCGCGCAGAAAAAGTGAAAAATTGCGAACTGAGAAACAATTTTTTCGAGAATAACAACTATTCGATTTATTTGGCGAAGGTGGATACTTGTAAAATTGAAAATAATATTGCGGAAGGGAATGCAAAAGGAGAGGTTACGGGAGGGAACGGTCTTCATGCCTGGTATTCATTGCATCTGCAAATATCCAATAACCAATTCAAAAAACATCGTGATGGGATTTATCTGGAGTTTACAACGGATTCTAATATCGAAAAAAATCTGAGTACAAAAAATATACGTTATGGCTTGCACTTCATGTATTCTCATCGGAACCGTTATTTTGGAAATAGTTTTATTGATAATCAAACCGGAGTGGCAGTGATGTATTCCCGTCAAATAGAGATGAGGGAAAATACTTTTGAAAAAAGTTGGGGAAGAAGTTCTTATGGCCTGCTTCTGAAGGATATCAGTGATAGTGTGGTGGATTCCAATTTTATTAAAGGGAATACAATTGGGCTTTTCGCCGATGAAATCAGCCGGGATCAATTTCAATACAACACTTTTCAAGATAATGGTTGGGCAATTCAGATATTGGGAAGTTCCTCTCAGAATTCTTTTGTGGGAAACAACTTTTTGAACAATTATTTCAATGTTGCCACCAATGGGCACGAAAATGAAAACCAGTTCGAAGGAAATTATTGGAATGATTATCAAGGTTATGATCTCGATCGTGATGGAGCGGGAGATGTGCCTTTTCGTCCCATGAAGATATTTAGTTTGTGGGTGAGTCAGTATCCGGAGTTGGTGATATTGTTGGGATCTCCCGTGATTTCATTTCTGGAAGTTGCAGAAAAAATATTTCCGGTTTTAACGCCCAAAACCTTGCAGGATAATCATCCGAGCATGAAACTGTTGGGAGCTACCAAAGGATGATACAAATTCAAAATCTCAAAAAAAGCTTTGATAAGAGAGCGGTCCTGAAAGGAGTTAACTTTGATGTTTCTTCCGGAAAACTGTTTGCCCTTTCAGGTCCTAATGGTTCTGGAAAGTCAACCTTGCTCAAGTGTTAGTTGGGAACCGTTCTGCCGGATGCAGGAAGTAGTGTCCGCATTTCCGGAAAAGATGTTCTCAGGGATTTGTCTTATAAACAAGATGTGACGTATATGCCGCAATTTCCTCATTTTCCTGCCCATCTTAAGGTGAGTGAAATTATTGCCTTGTTTGAAACCCTTCGGACGAATCCCGCCATTTTTAAAGAGCAGCTTGTGGAAGAACTGGGAATAGCCCGTTTTTGGGACCAGTCTTTTGGAACCCTATCAGGTGGCATGTCTCAGAAAGTGAATATTTTGCAGTGTTTTATGTTCGATGCCCCTTTGGCTATTTTGGATGAACCCAGCCAGGGTCTGGATCCGGCGGTAAGTTTCTATCTCAAACAATGGATCAAGAAAGATCATCAGCGAGGTAAAACCATTTTGTTTACTTCTCATATGATGTCGGAGGTGGAAGAGTTGGCAGAAGAAATGGCTTTGCTCGTGGAAGGAAAACTTTATGCTCTTACATCCCCAAAAAGTTTGATTTTAGAAAACAAAGCAGAGAATTTAGAACAGGCATTGCAACAATTTTGGGTAAGGGATTTCCATGAAAAGTAGAGATTTAATTTCCAAAAAGGTCCATCCTTTGTGGAGTATTCTTTATTTCGAATTTCGTGAAAATATTCGGAATAAATGGCTTTTTATCTATGGGCTTTCATTCTTTCTCTTGTGTGGAATTATTCTGTATGTGGGAGCTTCCGACCCCTTGCAGGCAAGCGGTTCCTTGCTTAATTTGGTATTGCTTCTGGTGCCCCTGTTTTCCTTTGTATTCGGAAGTTTGTCTTTTACGGGCTCTCTCCCTTTCAGCGAAGTATTGATTGCCCAGCCTGTGACACGGAGAGCGATATTCTTCGGGAAATGGTTGGGTTTAAGTTTGGGACTAAGTTCAAGTTTTGTGATTGGTATGGGCTTCGCTTCCTTGTTTCAGTTTAATTTAAGTCAACGGGGTTTCTTAAGTTATTTTTATTTATTGTGGCTGGGTGTTCTGCTTACTTTTGTTTTTGTGGGACTTGCATTCTTTCTGGCCAATTTGATTCGCAAACGCGAACTCATTTTTGGATGGGTTTTGCTTTTTTGGTTCATGTTTTACGTTCTCTACGATTTTTTGGTGATGGGAGTTGCTCTTCTTTTTGGAAATTATCCTCTCCAAATTCCCATGTTGGTTTTGGTGTTTTTGAATCCGATAGATCTTGTACGAGTCTTGCTTTTAATGCAGATTGATTTGTCAGCCATGATGGGTTTTTCAGGGGCCTTATTCCAAAAATATTTTGGTCATTGGCAGGGGATGCTTTTGGGTAACATTGCCCTGCTTCTGTGGATTGCGATCCCGGCTTATTTTGGAATGAGGCGTTTTGAGAAGAGAGACTTATAAAGTTTCATAACTTTCTTATGTATGAGAAAGGCATGATTTTCAGCAGAAGAGGGTGCAAAATTTTTGCACGAAATACGGGAATGAAACTACTAGATTTAGTCGCGATGGCTTGAAATTTTCATATTGATGAAGAAAAAGAGAATGGCGATGGCGTTGAGTAGTCCGCCAGTCTTTCTGAGAGAAAAGGAATGTAACAAATCTCCCGCAATCCTCAAGATAATGCTGAAGTGTAAAAAGAGAAGCGGAAAGTAAAATCTCTTCGAGTAGTCCATTTTGATTTTTAGAACAGCCGGCAATATCAGGGGTGCATGGCCGAAAATCATGCTGAAGACAAAACCCAGGAAGAAGCTGTGAAGTATGGCATCATAGCCCCAACCACTTTCCTGTTTTCCAAAGAAACAAATTAATACTCCGGTGATAAATAACCAGAGATATCCCAACACTAAACTGGAGGCGATATAGCGGGTCAAGCCTTGAGCTTTCAGGCTTTGCATAGCCATGTCTTGGGTGAGCATCCAAAAGGAAATCCCCCAGAGGCTGACGGCGATTAAAAAAGGGAAAAGAGGAGCCTGTAAATATTGGAAGAAGCTTCCCAAAACAAACAGGAAGTTGAATCCCACCAATAGATACTGGCTGCTCAAAGAAGGATTTCGGAATCGCGTGAGTTCGAGTCTTTCACCACAGATTGTAAGAAGTAAGAAAGCCATCCAGAAAAAAACGATATGAGAAAACGGGTTTCCCAAAAACCAGAAAAGATTTGCCAGTCCAAAGCAGGCAGCACCACACAGCATCAGGAGGTGGAATAGGTTTTTTTGTTTTTGGTAAATCCAGGTAAAGATCAGAAACATGAAAATACCACCTCCTGAAAACAGGAGAGCGGCGACGTGATTGTTAAAGTTGAAAACAAGGCAAATGGCTCCCAAGCCACAAAGAAAGGGTGCGGCCCACATCCATTCTTTCTGGAGAGCGGCGGCTCTTTCCACGCTGATGAGAATTCCCAGAAAGGCAGATACCATGAAGGGACCGTGATAGAGCGCCCATGCCGGATTCATGAAAGAGATGTTCCATCCCATGCGTAACAATCCGGCAAAAATGGCCAATAAAAGTGACACAAGACCCATGAGTAAAAAAGGGTAGGGAGTTATTTTGACTTTCATAGATTTCAGATTGTAGAGGGAATGAGTTTTTGGGGGAAGCTTTTTCCCGTGTCGAGGGGATCAATATATTTTTTTCTGAAGGATGCGTCCTGCATCCGGCAGCTTTTTGCACGGCAATTGTAGGGGGGAGTACGAATCATTTTCTCCCAAAGTGTTTTGATGTTTTCTTTCGGGAATTTTCCGATCGTTAAAGGAGTAAAATCACAGGGGCACATTTCTCCGTGAGCTGTAAGATAAAACTGGGTATTGGCGGCAAAACAAAAGGCGGAACCCTTTTCGCTGGTGAGTGTCGATTGTGCAGAAATGCCGGGATAATCGGGATTTTTGCGGTAATGGTTCACTTTTTCAGCAATGATTTTTCGATCTGCTTCCTGAAGGAGTTGTTCGGTGGAATGAATCCAGCGACCACTGGGAATGGCATCGAAGAAAGTGACTTCATTCACACCCAATTTTTTTCCGAATTCCATCATTCCTTCCAAGACTCCTTCTTGAAGCCTTGTCGGGCTCAAATAAGAAGAGAGGGCTGTGAGAATTCCCTCTGTTTGCAGATTTTCAATTCCCTGAAGAGCCTTTTTGAACAAGCCGGATCTTTTCCTTAGGGAGTCATGGATTTTTTCATCGAGGGAATCCAGGGAAACAAAAACTCCCATCAGACCTGATTCTGCGAGTTTCGTGCAATTTTCTTCACTAAGATATTCTCCATTGGTAAAAAGGGTGACCACCGATTTTGTTTTGTCGATTGATTGTATTTGTTCAAATAAATCTTTTCGTAACAAAGGTTCACCCCCTAACAGAATGACATTCGTGACTCCCAGTTCCACACTTTCCTTCAAAGCTTGTTTGAGTTCTAAAGTGTTCAAATCTTTTTTCAAACTATGATTGTAAAATACCGCAGAACAATGTTCGCATTCACACTGACAAGCTCGGTTGACTGCAATGGTGGCATTGGCGGGAATTCTAACTTGTTCAAAACGTCGCTTGAGGCGCATGGCAAGAGAGCGAATTCCCGGAGGAGAACTGAGAGGAGCTTGATACAGGGAAAATACGGGCGCCTTTTGATGAGACCCAATCACTTTGTAGCGTGAAGCCTGTGAGAGATAAGTTTTAAGATATTCTTGTTCCGCAAGGGTGAGTTTTTCCAGGTTCAGGAGTTGAAAAGCATTATTTTTAAAAACGACATTAAACATCGAAACTCCACTCCAATTTTTTTCCGAATCCCAGCTTGTTATCGATGAGCCGTGCTTTTTCCATTTTGAGTGCACAAAACTCATGTTTGGCTTGGGTGAGAAGAAATGCCCGACTCATCGGAAATCTTTGAAAATAACATTTTTGAAGCTCAGAATCTCGGTTTGTTTCCGCTTTTCCCCAGACTTGCACACCCTGGATGAGTCCCATCTTTTCTGTTTCAAGATAAATGCCTGCAGATACGGAATTGTTTTGTGAGATTTCCTGCATGTGACGTGTGTGTGCTTCCGAAGTGAAAATGAGTCTCATATTGTCAGCATCGAAGGCGTAAAAAAGAGGAGTGGAATGGGGAGTGTTGTTGTAAGAAGTGGAAAGTATGAAAATGTGGTGTTTATGAAGAAATTGAATCAGATTTTGAATGGAATTCATAGGCTTCTACTCTGGAATTGTGTTATAAAACAGGGAGCCTTCATGATTCATTTTAAAAAGTAAACATGATGTTAATCATGTTAGATAAGTTGGGTGCTTTTTCATGTTTAGGGAAAAAAAACAGAGAGAGGAACTGATTGCTGTTCTTGTTTCCTTGGGTCTCGCCCTTCTCAAAGGGGGAGCGGCGATTGCAACGGGTACCTTGTCTCTTCTTGCCTCGGCCTTGGATTCCTTGATGGATTTTCTCGTTTCGAGTGTAAATTTGTTTGCGCTGGTGGTTTCACACAAGGAAGCCGATGCGGATCATCCTTTTGGTCACGAAAAAGCGGAAGCGCTGGGTGGTTTGTTTCAATCTGTGATCTTGATTTTGACTTCCGGCTTTTTGATATATTCTTCCATTCAACGTTTTCATCATCCTTTTGTCCTCGATCACCTTGATTTGGGAATGGCAGTAATTGTTTTTTCCATTCTGATGAGTTTCTGGATTTCATTTCGATTGAAAAAGACTGCCCGACAAACAGGATCGATGGTGTTAAAATCAGATGCCATTCATTATTCGGTCGACCTTTATTCTTATGTAGCCATTTTGCTTGCCTTCATTTTGATCAAGTTTACAGGTTGGAAAGCTTGGGATCCTTTGATGACTCTGCCTATCGCGCTCTATATTGGTGTGCAGGGCTTGGGAGTGGGGAGGGAGGCGGTGGATGAGTTGATGGACCGAGAAACCTCTCCGGAAATTCGTCATAAAGTACATGAGATTATTTCATTACATAAGCCTTTGGTTTTAGGCATGCATAATTTTAAAAGTCGCAGGGCTGCGGGAAAACGATTTATCCAGTTTCATTTGGAAATGAAAAAGCACCTGAGTTTTGAGCATGTGCATGAGATTACCGAAAAAATCGCCAAGGAAATCCGTACAGAAATGGGCAATGTGCATGTAATCATCCATCCCGACCCCGAAGGGCATGGTGAAGATGAAAGTGATTTGTAGCTTTTGAAGTAATTTTTTACATTTTTGAAGTAAAAAAATTCAAAGTAAGGTCTTTTGATGACCGACTTTTTTACCAGAGACCCCGCGAAATTTTTGGTAACCATTTGAATTTATTTGGATATTTTTAAGTTTTGTTTGCTTAATAACCATTCGGATACTTTTGGCACATCCCTTGCTTTATCTTTCCCTTAAATAAGAAACCTTGGTGGGTCTCGTCGCTTCCTGATTCCCTTTAAATCTTTTGAAGAGGGTGAATGAGGAAACGAAGGTCATTTGAAGCTCGTGCCCCCGCTTTAAATGGCTCTTGAGACTCGGCGTCTTTTAATTTGAAGGGGCACCTGTGTCGAATTTATATAGCAGACATAATTTATCTCAGAGTCATCTGAGCGCGATTCAGCGCGAGATGGATGTGGTGGATGAGAACTTTTCCAAAGAGGCGACGAATCTGGGATCTCTTGCGGGAATGACGGCGGCCTCTTTTGCGTTCAAAGCAACACGCCTTGCCTTTTTGTCTGGTACGGCTTCGAGTCTTGGTAAATTTCTTCCAAAATTTGTGATGAATAGCGCGGCATCTGCCTTGGGTTTGGTGGCAGAGGTAAGTACTTTGCGTGCGAGCAATAAACTTGTTGCGAAGTTGTCGGGAGAAGGAAGTGGAGAAGAAGTTTTTGAACGCCAGGGATTTTTGGGAACGACGGTCGATATTTTAGCATTGAAGTTTGCGGGTCATGCTTTTGCGCATCAAAATTTTATTTTGCGAGAATTTGCTTCTGCGCATGCGATGGTGTTTGGACATGCGGCTTCAGCACATTACGGATGGACGCGAGAGGAAGAGGGGACTTACCTGGATAGACTCACTAAAGCTGCGGTGACGAACTTCCAGTTGAATGCAGGAATGGCCTGCATGGGATTTCTCAGTGGTGGTAGAATTTCAAGTTTGGAAAGTTCTCTCGATTTTGAAACCCGGAATGTTTCTTTTGCCTTTGATTTCAAGAATGCCCAAATTGCTCACATGTTTTCAGATTCTGTGATTGCCCAAAGAGAAATGTCTAGGGCAGAGCAAATTCTCGACAGAAATAATGGCTTTCTCCATGAT
This sequence comes from uncultured Pseudomonadota bacterium, assembly GCA_964414715.1. Lineage (GTDB taxonomy): Bacteria > UBA10199 > UBA10199 > JADFYH01 > JADFYH01 > CAYPXN01. The sequence goes on from CAYPXN010000114.1 coordinate 10,183, forward strand.
CTTGCAAACTTACTTTCAACTCCCTTAGGGAACGTGAGTATTATTGCAAGAACAGCTCGTTTATCTCTTGCTGAAGACCATCCTTTTAGAGTTCAAGCTCAAAATTTGTTAAATCAACTCAGTATTGCGATCGCAGTAATTGATGAAATAAGAAGACAACGAGCGGAGATGAGAACGGTGGCCGAGAGCCTCGAGGATAAATCGGATTTGGTACAGAGAGATACTGATATGGTCCGCTTGAAAATTTCAGAATTTCTTCACAAAATTCATCCCATTAAAGAATCCTACCTCAGTCTTGGACAAGCCTACGCTGAGCGCCCTGCTCTCATGGGGTATAAAAATTATCAGAAGCTAGAAGGCGTATTCGAAAAATTAGAAGGCTTTGCAGTTGCAAAACTGAAGGAGCTGGAAGAAACAAGTTTACCTGCTTTAGTGTCACTCAATACTGTGCTTCAAGAAGCTTGGAATTTTAGTGAAGCGGAAAGGGTGATTGCAGATGTGGAAACAGAACAACCCGACCTGCTTCCGACAGATCTCCACCTGCACATTGATTCTTATTCTTTAATGTCTGCCATTCAGAACCTTTTAGTCAATGCCTGCCATGCCATGAGAGGCAGGCCAGTAAGACAGCTTCGTTTACATGGTCATCTCATGGAGATTGAGGGCAAAAACCAAATTATCATTGAAGTAAGAGATACGGGCAGTGGAATTTTGCCAGAGCATCGGTTGGATATTTTTAGACCGAATTTTACAACGAAACGCCGTGCGGGTTCCACAACTTCAGAAGGTCAAGATAGAACAGAACCGATCGGTACGGGAATGGGCCTCTATATGGCTTCCGAAATTATAAAGAAATATGGAGGTGAACTTACAATTGAAAGCACTGTTGGCGAGGGCAGCACTTTCAGAATTAAATTGAATCCCTTTGATCCTTCTCTGGGTATTGATGAAAAAATTTCAGCGGAGACATCTGTGGCCACCGACGAAGGGGGGCGTGGAAGAAAATATTCGCAAATAGCCCTCAAGAATGAGGAATCTGATTGGAAAAAAATATTTGGAGAAGTAGTCAGGCTCAGTTCGGACGAAGCTCTCAAGGATTCCGCTACTCGAGGAAAAACTCTGGCAGAAGTGGCCCGCACCATTCTTCAGAAAACTCCCTATCCCGATTGCCAACGCGCACTTTTTAAAGTGCAGAGGATGTTGGAGCTCGCTTACGTAAGATTCGATTTCGACATGCTTCGGAGTTACCGAGAAAATGTAGATCCTGAAGTCAGTCGCTATATGGATTTTCTCATTCAGCAGGCCAATGTTCACGTGTCAGATAAAGACCATTTTTATACTCACGATGAAATGTCCTTGGATCTTCCGGGAATCTATGTGGTGCCGCAAGCTGACCATCTTCGGACAAACCTCTCCACTCAATTCCCAAATACTTCAAGAAGTGTTTCCGAAACGGCAAGTATTTTTGCTCCAGAATCTGTTCCAGCTATGGTTTATGCCTTCGTCAATACTTTTAAAAATAGCATAAACTCCCTTCAGACAGCTGTCAGTATGCTTACCTTAATGGGTCCTGACATGTCTGTTCAGAAAATGCTTTCCGAAGTATCTACAGACGCTCGTGCTCAACGTATTCAAAACACTTTAAGAAAGGCACTCTTGGATGCGGCAGAATATCGACGAATTCTTTTAACCAATAAGGGAGAATATTCACGCCATTTCATTGTCCTTGCTTTTAATGATCCTGCTTACAATTTACGTGCAGAATATGCCTTGCTGACAAGCATATTGAATCAAATTCCTGAAGAACAAAGAAAAGAGTTTGGAATTCAAACGATTCCTTCCGAAGTGGAGATCCTGATTAATTTAGTCCAATAGTTTTCAATTGAAGAGTGTTTTTTTATGGTGAATATTTTAAATCGAAGAGGACTCATTTCAAGTTTTTCTAGTCATCTGACTGCAGGTCAGCAGGAGATGGATTTACTCAACCAGAACTTTTCCAAAGAGGCGACGAATCTGGGATCTCTTGCGGGAATGACGGCGGCCTCTTTTGCGTTCAAAGCAACACGCCTTGCCTTTTTGTCTGGGACGGCTTCGAGTCTTGGTAAATTTCTTCCAAAATTTGTGATGAATAGTGCAGCTTCTGCCTTGGGTTTGGTGGCAGAGGTAAGTACTTTGCGTGCGAGCAATAAACTTGCTGCGAAATTGTCAGGAGAAGGAAGTGGAGAAGAAGTTTTTGAACGTCAGGGATTTTTAGGAACGACGGTCGATATTTTAGCATTAAAGTCTGTGGGTCATGCTTTTGCGCATCAGAATTTTATTTTGCGAGAATTTGCTTCTGCGCATGCGATGGT
>CAYPXN010000115.1:0-12478 GCA_964414715.1 uncultured Pseudomonadota bacterium
TTGAACCTAGGACTGCCCGGTTATGAGCCGGGAGCTCTAACCAACTGAGCTATAGGCCCTTGAGTCGCTTTTTCAGCAAGCTCGATAAAAGGAGAGCATAAACAACTTTTTAAAACTTTGTGAAGCACAAAATAAAAAGCCCCGTTTACACGGGGCTTTTTAAAATAATTTTACAAATCCTACCAATCCACGAAAGTCTTCAATTGTTTTGCTCTTGAGGGATGGCGCAACTTGCGTAAGGCCTTGGCTTCAATTTGTCGGATACGTTCGCGGGTAACCTGGAAATCACGGCCAACTTCTTCCAGGGTATGATCTGATTTTTCTCCAATACCGAACCTCATGCGCAATACCTTTTCTTCACGAGGGGTGAGGGTGGAAAGAACCCGTTTGGTGGAATCGGAAAGCCCCATGTTCACAACAGCTTCCGAAGGAGTCATAATGGATTTGTCTTCGATGAAATCTCCCAAGTGTGAATCTTCTTCCTCTCCAATAGGGGTTTCGAGAGAAATGGGTTCTTTTGCGATTTTTAAAACTTTGCGAACTTTTTCGAGGGGCATTTCCATTTTTTCGGCAATTTCTTCGGGATTGGGTTCGCGACCCAACTCTTGTACCAAATATCGGGAAGTACGAATCAGCTTGTTGATGGTTTCAATCATGTGAACCGGAATACGGATGGTTCTTGCCTGGTCTGCAATGGCTCGGGTGATAGCTTGGCGAATCCACCAGGTGGCATAAGTTGAAAATTTGTAACCTCTTTTGTATTCGAACTTGTCTACGGCCTTCATCAAGCCGATGTTTCCTTCCTGACTAAGATCCAAAAATTGTAAACCGCGGTTGGTGTATTTTTTTGCAATACTGACCACAAGACGAAGGTTTGCTTGAACGAGTTCTGATTTCGCAATATCGGCAAAATACTGTTCACGGTTGATTTGGTTGTAAATCTTTTTCAAACCTTCATTGGAATGACCGTATTCAATTTCAAAAGATCTGATTTTCTTTTCACTGGCCTGAATGTTTTTCAGGATTTCATTTACGCTATCCTTGGGGAGCTTTATGTCTTTTACCAGCTTGCGCAGAGCGTAGTCACTGCGTTTGATGGTTTTAAGTTTTTCCCGGAGTTCATCAAAAGGAATTTTGAGCTTGTTGCCTTGCTCTTTCATCAGGCGTTCTTCCGCATCAATCATATCCACCACTTCCTTGAATTTGCTGGTGATGGAGTTGATAGTTTTACGGTTGAATCGGAGTTCCTTGATGCATAACACCATTTTTTCTTGGGAATCCTGGAGAACTCCTTTTTGCTTCTCAAGTGCTTTGCCTTCTTTGAGAGAGGAAACCTTGCGGGCGATTTTTGCATGATGGCTGGATAATTGTTTGAACTTGAGCAATTGTTTCATGATGCGGGCGCGGTGCTCGGTTTCATCGAATTCTTCATCCTGGGCCATTTCTTCAAGATCTTTTACGATATCCGTGACCCTCATTTTACTTTTCTTGAGGGATTCACCCAAGTTCAATACTTCCTTGATTCCAATAGGAGAAGTAAGAAGCATGTGAAGAACGGCATCTTCGTGTTGCTCGATGCGTTTTGCAATTTCCACTTCGCCTTCACGAGTGAGAAGTGCGACGCTGCCCATTTTTCGAAGATACATGCGAACAGGGTCGGTGGATTTTGAAAAGGTTTCCTCAGCCTCTGTCGTGACAACTTCTTCGGCTTCTTCTTCCTCATTCCCTTCTTCGTCTCCCTCATCCATATCGGGAAGATCGGGATTCACGTCATCTTGCTGTTGGGCTGCTTTGCCTTTAGAGGCAGGAGTGCCTTTGCTGGGTTTTTTCTTGGGAAGATTTTTGGCACTTTCTTCATTATCCACAATTTCAATATCCATCTCATCAAAGATGGCCAGTACATCGTCCAGTTGATTTGCAGAAATAAGTTCCTCAGGGAGGGTGTTGTTTACCTGTTCATAGGTAAGATATCCCTTCTCTTTTCCGAGATCGATGAGCTGTTGAATTTCTTTTGCTTTATCTTTTTTCATAAGACCCCTAAATGACGGACATTTCTTTCATGGAGAAGTGTTGCTATATATCGGCTATTACTTGTTAATCCCCATTTCCGCTAGGATATTTTGCTTTTCTTTTAAAAGTGTCAACACTTTATCTGTTTGCTGGAAACTTTCCGCTTCTTTGATTTGATTTGAAAGGTTTCCGAGTTTGAGTTTGAGGCTCAATTTTTTAATTTTTTTAATACAATCCGTGACCATGGTATCTGCAGTAAGTGGATCCAGGGGTGTTTCTCGTATCGAAAGTTGGGTGATGAGATTTTTGAATCTTTCTTCCACTTTTTCCAGGAGTTGAGTCAGTTGAAGCTGCCTCACGCCGTCTGTTCCCCACAAATACTCAGTGAATGCTTGAAAGTGAGAGGTGATAAAATCACTGGGTTGTATGTTTTCAATAATTTTACTTCGAGTCATTTCAAATTTTAGAAAAATTTCTAGAAGCATTTCTTCTGCGCCCGACATTTCTTTTTGTTTGATATCGGGTTTGTAGGAAATACTTTCCGCTTTATTCGCTTTTATTCCGAGTTCTTCAAACACCCAAGCTTCCGGGACATCCATGTTTTCTGCCAATTTGCGGATGTACAAATTTCTTTCAAGGGAGGAGTGAAGCTTTAACAAATATGGTTTAAGTTCTGTTAAGGCAGCGGCTCTTCCTGGAATATCCGTAGAATTTTTAGTGAGGGTTTTATCGATAATCACTGCCAAAAGGTTTCTTGTTTCTTTCAACTTTTCTTGGAAACTTTTTGCCCCGAATTTTTTCAGGAAGGTGTCAGGGTCTTCATCTTTGGGGAGTACCAACACTTTCGGTGAAATTTCCTGATCCAAAAACAGGTCGAGTGATCTTTCGGCCGCTTTCCAACCCGCATCATCGCCGTCAAATAGCACAATAATTTCATCGGCATATCGTTTTATCAGGCTGATTTGACGGGGAGTGAGTGCGGTGCCCAAGGGCGCAACGGCTTCCGAAAAACCATATTGATGAAGGGTGATGACATCTAAGTAGCCTTCCACGAGAAAAATACGGTTTTTTTTGCGAATACTCTCAAGTGCTTGAGGAAGCCCAAACAAATTGGCACTTTTGTCATAAATGGGAGAGTCTGAACTATTGATGTACTTCGCCATGTTTTCCTGGCTTTCAATAATTCGGCCTCCCAAGCCAACCACACGATTGTCACGATTAAAAATCGGAAAAATAATACGCCCTTGGAAACTTTCAAAATAACCCCGGTCCCCTTGTCTGAGAACTCCAGTTTTGAGTGCAGCTTCGAGAGGGACATTGCGACTTTTATAGACAGTTTCTAAATTGTGGGAGTAGGGCAAGGCATAACCGAGCCTGAATTTTTCGATTTCTTGGGGACGAATTCCACGCTGTTCCAGATACTTTCGGGCATTTTCTGCTTCCGGGGCATTTTTGAGGGTTTCATGATAATGCCAGGCTGCCACCCGGTTTGCTTGGTAAAGATTTTCTTTTTCTTCCTTTGAAATGCGGGGACTGGAATTTTGACGGGCAATTTCTACTCCGGCTTGGTCAGCAAGTCTTTCGAGCGCTTCCGGAAAAGTAAGTCCATCCATTTTCATGATAAATCCGAAAATGTCGCCGCCTTCATGACATCCAAAACAGTGAAAAATTTGTTTGTCTGCGCTGACCATGAAAGAAGGAGTATTTTCTGAATGAAAAGGGCATAGACCCTTGAAATTTCGTCCGGATTTTTTCAAGGGGACGTATTCAGAAATAAGATCGACGATGTCAACCCGACTTCTTATTTCATTGACGGTAGAATCAGAGATCACTCAAGACTCCCCAAAATTTAAATGGATAAAAGAGATATACCCCAGTTGAAAAAGCAAATTAAAGACTAATGCCAAATAATATTAGAAAGCAATGCTTAAATATTTTTGATCGGGAAATGTTTTTAAAAGAAGGAAAAGGATATCTTTTTCCAACGACTAATATTCTCTACCACCACGGGTTTTTTTCATGGCTCTTTTGCGGGCAGAGCTGGATTTTTTCTTTTTGCGAATACTGGGTTTTTCGTAGGCTTCACGCTTTCGGAGCTCGGACAAAATCCCTGCTTTTTCACATTGCTTTTTGAAACGTCTCATGGCGCCTTCAAAGGATTCGCCTTCTTTGATTCTAATTCCTGGCATGTCTAAAACAACCTCCGAAAATGGTTAAAGTAACGAAAGTCGGCATATTATGCAGATCTGTTCTTAAGTCAACCCTTCTTTTACCCTACCATATTGGGCCCCATTTGCTGGCCACCCAGCACATGCAAATGAAGATGATAGACGGTTTGACCGCCTTCGGGATTGGTATTCATCACACAACGATAACCTTTTTGAGCCACCCCACTTTTTTCAGCCACAATTTTTGCGGCTTTGTACAGGTGAGCGAAAATTTCTGCCATTTCCGGCTTAACATCATTTACATTGATGTAATGAGTTTTAGGAATGATTAATACATGTACGGGTGCTTGGGGGCTGATGTCTTTGAAGGCGAGGACTGCGTCGTCTTCATAAATGACTTGTGCGGGAATTTCTTTTTTGACAATTTTGCAAAAGATACAGTCTGACATAGATAAGTACTTCTATTTTAGATGGGGCGCTTCGTCCAGAAATTTTGGCCTATAGGCCATATTCTTTTCTTTTTCTCCAGAGGGTAACAGGGGTAATCCCCAGAATTTCAGAGGCTTTCTCGTAGTTTTTCTCATGTTGCAGGACATATTCGATATGCTTTTTTTCCAGTGCTTCCAAAGAAATCATGGGCTGCCCTTCAATTTGCATCCAATTTTTCTTTTGGCGAATCGATTCCGGAAGATCCGCAACGCTTACTTCGCGGTCTGGGGAAAGCAAGGCCAGTCTTTCCATCACATTTTTCAACTCACGAATATTTCCGGGCCAGGAGTATTCTTTGAAACAAGTCATCACCTCATTGGAAAAGGAAAGCCCGCTCTTTAACAGACCTGTTTTTATGAATTCTTCCATAAAATGTTGGATGAAAATGGGAAGATCTTCCATGCGATGTCTTAAGGGAACCAAATGGCATTCAAATACATTCAAGCGAAAATACAGGTCTTCCCTGAATTTTCCTTGGGTGACTGCTTCCTGAAGATTTTTATTCGTGGCGGCAATCACGCGGGTATTAACCGTGATTTCCTCATTTCCTCCCACACGTTCAATGATATGATCTTGCAGAAAACGTAGAAGTTTGGCTTGGGCGGAAGGAGAAATATCTCCGATTTCATCCAAAAACAAGGTTCCTCCCTCTGCCATTTCAAACTTACCCATTTTATCTTGCAGAGCACCTGTAAAGGAGCCTTTCATGTGTCCAAACAATTCCGATTCTAACAAGGATTCTGCGAGAGTGGTGCAGTAGACGGTGATGAAAGCATTTTTTGCACGACTTGATTGATTGTGGATGAGACGGGCGAGTTCACTTTTTCCGGTGCCACTTTCTCCCACCAACAATAAGGTGGCATCGGTGGGTGCGACTTTACGTACAAACTCTTCTAGGTTTCGATTGGCAGGAGAAGTAAAACCCAAAAAGAAGTCTTGTTTTACTTTTTCTTGTCGGAACTGTTCATTTTCTTGGCGTAGTTGTAGCAGCATCCGAATCTTGTGGGTCAGGTGAAAGAGTTGGGCCGTGGTAAAGGGTTTTGGCAAATAATCAAAAGCTCCTTCTTTAATGACTGCCACTGCATTTTCGATGGAGGCGTAGGCGGTCATGACTACCGTGAGGAGATGGGGATCCTGGTTTTTTGCCTCTTGTATGAGACGCAATCCGGTTTGCTCTCCCATTCTGAAATCAGTCAGCATGAAGTCGAATTTTTTACTTCGGAGGAGTGGAATGGCTTCTTCTACCGATGAAGCTTGTGTGACGATGCAGCGATCTTCTTTTAAAGAAAGAGTCAAAGTTTTGCGAATATTCGTGTCGTCGTCGACGAGGAGTACTTGTAAAGGCATTATTTGATTTTTCATCATAAAGACCTCAAGCATGAAAATCGGCTACGGGAAGTTCGATTTTAAAGACAGATCCTGTAGGTTGACGGGGCTCATAGGAAATTTTTCCGTCATGAGCTTCTACAACTTCCTTGGCGATAGTTAAACCTATTCCCAAAAAACCTTGGGATGCCCCGTTTTTGACAGGGCCCTGATAATAAGGTTCGAAAATATTGTTCCGTATTTCCTGTGGAATTCCAGGTCCTTCGTCTTTTACATCCAAATGGATTGTCTGATTCTGGACTGAAAGATTGATTTCGATTTTTGTATGGGGCGGAGAAAGTCGGATGGCATTCGACAAAAGATTGGAAATGACCCAGGGAAATTTTATTTCATCCAAATTTGCCCAAACAGATTCCTTTTCGGGAACATGAAGTTCGATTTCCATATGACGGTCATTTGCCAGAAGACGAAAGGGTTTGATCCATTCTTGCAAGCGTTCATTCAAGGCAATTTTTTGAAGGCGAAGTTTTAGAGTGTAAATTTCACGTTGTCCCACCTGAATAAAATCATTTGCGATGGCGCGAATGCGCGATACATCTTCGTTCAAGGTGTCGACGAGAATTTGAGTGTTTTCATCCATTTTTTCTTTTCTACCTTCCAAAAGTTCTGCAGCTGTTCCCAGAGATTGTAAAGGGGTTTTGAGTTCATGGGAAAGAACACTAATGAACTCTTCTTTGAGGCGCTGTTTTTGAACCTTTTGGGTAATGTCATGAAGAAGATACAAAGATCCTTTTTGTTGGTTTTCATTTCCAAAAATGGGGCGATAACGTGCAGCTAAAATCATTCTGATTCCATCCAGGCTGAGTTCCAAAGAATTGAAAGTGTTAAGTTCCGGAACCAGGAAATCTCTGAGTTTGAGGTAGTTTGGATTCAGAGAAGGTAAATCCCGCCAATTTTGATTGAGAATATCTTGAAAATTCAAATCCAGGAAGTTTGCCATTCCCTCGTTGCAAAGAACCACTTTGCCCTTGTTGTCTAAGACTAGAATTCCATCTTCCACAGAAGATAAAATGGTTTCTAATTGATTTCTTCGGGTGACAATTTCATCTAAATTGAGTTTGGTTAAAGCTCCCAAGCGGGACCATAATTCATTTAATTCACGATTTAATATGGATAGTTCCAAGGTGTTGGCTTCTGGAAGTTTGAGTCTTTTTTGGAGGTCTGGTTTGCTTCTTAATATTTCAGCAATTTCTTTGATGGGAGTTGCCAGACGACTTGCAAGATTATCTGCGAGATAAAAGGACAAAATGAAGGTGACAAGAAAGAAGAGAAGGGAGCTGATCAGAATTTTTCTGTTGAGAGCATGACTTTTGCTGACAATAGAAAACATTCCCTTCTCGTTTACTTGTACGAGCTGGTCTAAGTAGGCAAGCATGTGTCTAAATTCTTCATGGCTCATTCCGGAGGGATTTTTTTTGATACTTTCCCAAAGTTTTCGAATTTCTGTTGCCACTTCTTTTTCGCCGGGTTCTGTGATGTTTCCTTCTTCAAATTGAAGTGATTTTTCGAATTGTCGGCTCCATTCCTCGGGGGGAATTTGCGATTGATCCTGGGGATGGTAGAGCGCCTGCAAGGCTTCTTTCATGCGATTTGCCATCATGATGGAATCATAGTTTACATGAATCAATTGGGGAGTAAGACGACTTGCCAGGAAAACCCCGCTCATCAGAAAAAAACCCAGCAAACCGTAAGCTAAAATAATTACCAAAAAATTTCGGAGTATTTTTTGTCGAAGGGGAGGAAAATATGTGAAAAGATGTGTCATACATTTAGTCCGGTGTGGTGCTGAGAACGTGAACATCGATTCCCACAGAATCGTGTAAAAAATTTAACAGGACAGAACCTCGAAGTCTTTCGCGTAATGGGGAAAGTCGTGATTTGCCGAACACGGCATGGTACACATTGTTTTCCTGGGCAAAGGCGACGAGTGCTTCCGAAACGTTGTTGGATTTAAGGATGACTACTTCAGCACCTAAAGTTTGAGCGAGCTTTAAGTTGTTTTGGACTTTTCTCTGAAGCTCTGAATCGATTTCCGTGGGAGATTCATTATTTTTTTGAACATAGACCACGTAGCATTTCGAGGAAATCTGTGAGGCAATGCGCGTGCCTTTGCGGATGAGATCCTCTGCATTGTTCGGATTGGAACTCAAGGCAACCATTACCGCTTCTTGAGTCAAGGCTCCTTCTTGAGCACCGACCAGCTCCTGCTCACGAATCTTTCTGACCTGATCGCCTGCAGCTTCCCGGAGCGCAACTTCTCGGAGAACGGAAAGATTTTTATGGCTGAAAAAATTTACCATTGCACGCTCAGCCTGGTTTTTTTCATAAATTTTTCCGGTACGAAGGCGTTCGCGTAATTCTTCGGTAGTGACGTCCACATTGACGACTTGATCCGCTTGTTGCAGAATATTGTCCGGAATTCTTTCCCGAATATCGGTTTTGGTAACGGTCTCTATTTTTTCAGCAATGGATTCGAGATGCTGAACATTGAGAGTGCTGATGACATTGATCTGATGGTCCAGGATTTCTAAAACATCCTGATAACGTTTTTCATGTTTCATGCCCTGCAAATTGGTGTGAGCAAGTTCATCAATGAGTACTACTTGGGGTTTGCGAAGCAAAATGGCATTGCTATCCATTTCTTGGTAGGGATAATTTCCAATTTCAATTTTGCGGGGAGTTATGATTTCCAGGTCTTTAATTTGCTCCATGGTTTCAGGGCGTGCGTGGGCTTCCAGATAACCAATGACTACATCAACCCCCTTTTTTTTGAGTCGATGTCCTTCCTGAAGCATGGCGTAAGTTTTCCCAACACCTGCGGCATAACCCAGATAAATCTTTAAAGAGCCTTTTTTGCGTTTTGCAATGAGTTCTTCAAAATTGTTCATAAAATAACTTTGTTTTATTTCTCTGAGTTTGAGTAATTTTATAATTATACATTACAAAATGTAATTTTGAGATTAAAAAAATAAGTATCCATCCTGATTTCCTGAAATGACATTTTTTTAAATTTTCTTTGTTTACAATCACTTATTAACCTGTCTCCGCCTTGGCCTGGTCTTTGCTCTCTTGTGCAGCAAGAGAGATGCCAATCATGAAATCCTTCATCAACATAATGCTTGTCATGATTTTCATGGGGCAGATTTTTCACCGATTTAAAAGAATTCAAGAGAAGGCGTTGGGCGCGAAGTTATCAGAAATAAAGGAGACGAATATGATGGTGGATTGGTTGCTACTATTACTTTCTGTTCTGGTTTTTATCTATCTCAGCATTACCCTGCTTTTGCCTGAGAAATTTTAAAGGGAGATGTTCATGCATTTCATCGATTACATTCTATTGATTTTTTATATGGCAGTTCTCTGGGCCACTGCAAAGCCAATGGGAATTTTCATGGACAAGGTTTTTTCCGGAGAAAGGCATTTTCTCTCACCTGTCTTGGGATGGCTCGAAAGAGGGATTTACCGAGTGAGCAGTATTGATCCCGAAAAAGATCAAAACTGGAAACGTTATGCCGCGGACCTTTTGATTTTCAGCGGGGTCACTTTTATCTTCAGCTTTCTTATCCTTTATTTCCAGCACAAGCTTCCTTTGAATCCCCAAGGCATGGGCCCTTTAAGTTTTCACCTGGCCTTCAATACCGCGGCAAGTTTTCTTACGAATACAAACTGGCAATCTTATGGGGGAGAGTCCACGATGACTTACCTTTCCCAGATGCTGGCACTTACTTTTCAAAATTTTATTTCTGCAGCCGTGGGAATTGTAGCTGCCGTTGCCTTGATCCGTGGAATTGCAAGAAAACAAGGAAAGGGAATTGGAAATTTTTGGGCGGACTTGGTGCGTTGCAATTTGTATATTTTCCTTCCTCTATGTTTTTTATATGCACTTTTTCTGATCTCCCAGGGGATGATCCAGAATTTTCTTCCTTATATTCATGTCAGAACGCTTGAAGGGGCGGAGCAAATTATTGCTCAGGGTCCTGTCGCTTCACAGGTTGCCATAAAAATGTTGGGTACAAATGGAGGAGGTTTTTTTAACACCAATGCGGCCCATCCTTATGAAAATCCCACCGCGCTTTCAAATTTTATACAAATGTTATCCATTTTTTTGATTCCCGGCGGTTTGGCCTATTTGCTGGGTAGAATGACTCATAACATAAAACATGGTTGGGCAATTTGGTGGACTATGGCCATAGTGTTTGTGGCGGGAGTGCTTCTTTGTGCTCATTATGAATACCAGGGAAATCCCGCTTTTCTTTCGGCGGGACTTTCTTCCCCTGTGAATCTGGAAGGCAAAGAAGTACGTTTTGGAATTTTTAATTCTTCACTCTTTGCAAGTATCACAACGGCGGCTTCTTGTGGGGCTGTGAATGCGATGCATGATAGTTTTACGCCTTTGGGCGGATTTGTTCCCCTGACGAATATTCTTTTGGGGGAAATTATTTATGGAGGAACGGGTTCTGGGTTATATGGAATGATCTTGTTTGTGATCCTGACAATCTTCATTGCAGGATTAATGATAGGTCGCACTCCGGAATATCTGGGTAACAAAATCGAGGGAACGGAAATTAAATGGACCATGATCGGTATTCTGCTGATGTGCCTCTCCATTTTGAGTTTTGCAGCCTATGCAGTGGTTTCCCCGCTGGGTTTGTCCAGTCTGAATAATGCGGGCCCCCACGGTTTTTCAGAAATTTTTTATGCCTACACTTCTGCGACGGGAAATAATGGAAGCGCCTTTGCGGGTTTGAATGCGAACACCCCTTTCTATGATTTTACCTTGGCCATTGCATTTTTCATTGGCCGTTTTGGCATGATGCTTCCTGTATTGGCCATTGCGGGATCTTTGGTAGAGAAAAAAGTTCATCCTACAAATGAGAAAACATCCTTTCCCATTCATGGCTGGTTTTTCATCGCATTACTGATCGGGATTATTCTTTTGGTAGGGGCTTTGACTTACGTTCCGGCTCTCAGCTTGGGTCCTGTTGTCGAGCATTTTGAAATGTTGAAAGGTCACTTGTTTTAAATCATTCACCCTTGTCCCTCGAGAGTGAGGGTGTCTGATGAAAAAAGACGGGTGAGGGTAAAATGGAGAATTTATGGCAAAAATAATGAAAAGAAAAATTTGGGATCCGGTTTTGGTTCAAGGTGCGATCAAAGATTCTTTTAAAAAACTGAATCCAAAAATTCTCATGAAAAATCCGGTGATGTTTGTGGTGGAGATAGGAAGTGTATTGACGACGATTGCTTTTTTCCATGACCTGTTTGTTCAAAATTTGCATGCGGCAAATTTTGATGGTCAAATTTCTCTTTGGCTCTGGTTTACGGTCTTGTTTGCCAACTTTGCGGAAGCAATCGCAGAAGGAAGAGGAAAAGCCCAGGCAGATGCACTCCGGAAAACAAGAACGGATACGGAAGCTTTTCGGAGAAATTCCCAGGGGCAGATTGAAAAAATCTCATCTTCCCAGCTCCGCAAGGGAGATGTTGTGGTGGTGGAGGCCGGACAACTGATTCCCGCAGATGGAACGGTTATCGAGGGAACCGCTCTGGTGAATGAATCGGTGATTACGGGTGAGTCTGCTCCCGTGATTCGTGAAGCGGGTGGAGATCGAAGTGCGGTGACAGGTGGCACGACTGTTTTGTCCGATAAAATTCTCATACAAATCACCACAAATCCGGGAGAGTCGTTTTTGGATCGGATGATATCTCTTGTGGAAGGGGCTGTACGAAAGAAAACCCCCAATGAAATTGCTTTGAGCATTTTGTTGTCAGGGATGACGATTGTTTTTCTTTTGGCTGTGGTGACCCTCAAACCCTTTACTCTTTATAGCAAGATCAATGTTTCTCTGGTGATTCTGATTTCACTTTTGGTGTGTTTAATTCCGACCACCATTGGCGGACTTCTATCTGCGATTGGAATTGCGGGCATGGATCGTTTGGTGCAACGCAATGTTTTGGCGATGTCGGGTCGTGCCGTGGAAGCAGCAGGAGATATTGATATTCTTCTTCTCGATAAAACCGGAACGATTACGATTGGTAATCGCATGGCGACTGCATTTATTCCCTCGGAAAATGTGTTGTTGAGTGATCTTGCCGAAGCGTCTTTGTTGGCTTCCTATTCTGATCAAACTCCCGAAGGTAGGTCTATTGTGGAACTTGACCAGAAGATGGGGGCTTTATCAAGCTATCCTTCTACATCAGAAGCAGTTCCGTTTACTGCAGAAACCCGTATGAGTGGTGTGGATTATGATGGAAATTCCATTCGTAAGGGAGCCGTGGATGCCGTGCAAAATTGGGTAAAACAAAAAGAGGGAAAACTGGATTCTCAAGTGGAGGCCGCTATTGAGAAAATTGCAAGAGAAGGGGGAACGCCTCTCCTGGTTGCAAAAAATTTCAAGGTATTGGGAGTGATACATCTAAAAGATATT
>CAYPXN010000116.1:0-5677 GCA_964414715.1 uncultured Pseudomonadota bacterium
GCTTGATAGCTCATGAAAGGCATGTCGCAAACAAGGTGTGCTCGTTGAATACCACGAGCCACTGCGCGGGAGTGATAAATCATGTCTTCGACTGTTACTGAAAGCGTGTCGCGTCTCCCTTGAAAAACCATGCCCAACGAATCGCCCACTAAAATAATGTCGACTCCCGCTTGATCAATAATTTTTGCAAAGGAAGCATCATAGGCAGTAAGAACGGCAATTTTTTCACCGTCTTTTTTCTTTCTTCGGATTTCGGGTAAAGTGACTTTTTTCATTATTTACTACTGATTGAAATATAATGTTTATCGAGTTTATTTTTAGTCATGTGAACAATTTCTTTTAAAATGCCGCGATAATCTTCGGGGTTTTCGACAAAATCCATTTCGGAACAATTTACCACGAGGAGGGGAGTATCCGTATAGGTAAAGAAATAGCGATTGTAGGCTTGAGCAAGTTCTTCCAGATATTCTGTGTTGATATTTTTCTCGTGGGCAATTTTTCTTTTCTTGATTCGATCTTTCAATACGTCTTTGGAAGCTTGCATGAAAATTACCAAATCGGGCTTGAGAATGCGAGCATCCAGTAAGTTGTAGAGAGAATCGTATAAGCTCATTTCATCTTCGGAAAGATTCAGTGATGCAAAAATTTTATCTTTTGCAAAAATATAATCAGAGACAACGCCTTGTTGAAAAAGCTCTTGTTGTGCCATTTCCTTTTGTTGCTGATAGCGAGAGAGAAGAAAGAAAACCTGTGTTTGAAAGGCGTATTTGTTGCGATCTTTATAAAATTCGGGAAGGAAAGGGTTGTTTTCAGCATCTTCAAGTATGAGTCGATGCTTGAATTCTTCCGCCAAAAGACGGGCAAGGGAGGTTTTGCCGACTCCGATGGGTCCTTCGATTGCGATGTATTGGAGTTTATTCATGGTTTCCGACTCCGTCTCTAAGCATTCCCTTGTCCACCCGCCGCATGCGGGTACCCGGACTCGGTCATTCTCCCCTCTCTAGCATAGGGGCTTTGCTGGCGTAAAGTGGGAGTTTGAGCTGAACTGAAGTATATTCTTGTAATGAGGATCAGCGTGTTTGAGCGAAACTTTGCAACATCCGAGTCGAGCGTCGGGAAGCCTTGGACCAGAGCGAGACGAGGATTGGGTATTTCGCGAGTTCTGATCCGAATGAAAGAATGTACTTCAGTTCAGCCTTTAAAAAGAGATTGGGTGAGTTTTGCAAATTCTTCCAGGGAAAGTGTTTCAGCTCGGCGTTGGGGATTGATGTTGATAGATTGTAATAGTTTTTCGATTTCGTTTTTATCCCTTTTGAACTTTCCACTCAGACAATTGAGTAAAGTTTTTCGCCTTGTTTGAAATGCAGCTTGAATGACTTGTTGAAAGAAATCCAGATCAACTTCAAACCTCATTGTTTTGAGGGGGATTACTTCCACCACGGCAGATTGAATTTTGGGACGTGGATCGAAGGCAGAGGGAGGAATAGGAAGGATGATTTTGCAATCTGCCAGCATTTGGGAAAACAAACTCAAGGATCCATAAGCCTTCGTGTTGGGCTTTGCGCAAATTCTTTCGGCCACTTCTTTTTGAAACATGAGGTAGAATCTGGAGAATAAATGTTTGTGGAGAAGGAGTTTCTCGAAGATGGGAACCGAAACATTATAAGGAAGATTCCCCGCTGCAAAAATAGGTTGAGGCTTATCTTTTAATATTTTTTCCAAATCACAAAAAAGAAAATCTCCAAAATGGATTTCTACCGGTGAGCGGGTGACCCGAGTGGGGGATATTGACTCCGCAAACTCTAACGAGTTTTCTACGCGCCGAAGAGGCTTCGGCTTGTCTAAATTTCCGCCGGCAGCCCGTAATTCGGGCGATGCCGAAATTGGGGGTGAGGAGGGGCAGGACCCGCTCTCTGCATTGAGAACTGTTTCCAATAATTCCTTAAATTGAACATCTTTCTCAACCAAAATCAATTTTTCCACATGAGGAACAAGGTGTTGGCTGAGAGAAGCGGGTCCAGGGCCGATTTCGAGAATGGTTGAGGGGTGATGTTCCAGAATTTTTTGTGAAATCGTGTTGAGAATGGGTCCGTGTACCAAAAAATTTTGTCCGAAAGATTTCTTGGCGAGAATGGGAAAGCGTTTTGCAAGTTCTTTGGGATGGATGAAGTCTGCCATTAGAGCAAATCCACTTTTTCATAAGGAATGGCGTTGAGAGAAATATCGGATTGAATTCCTTGCTTCAAATATTCTTTTCCCACCCATGCAATCATGGAGGCATTGTCTGTGCAGAATTTGGGAGCGGGAATAAAAACTTCTGCCTTCATTTTTTGAGCCGTTGCTTCCAGTGTTTTTCGGATTTCTGAATTGCAGGCGACTCCTCCTGTAATCACCCAATGAGGACAATTAAATTCTTCATAGGCAGTCAGGATAAGTCTTTCAATAATTTGGACCACCGTTTTTTGAAAGGATGCGATCAAGTCGAGTGCTTCCTTGCAGTTTTCGATGGGAGTGCTTTTTACTTTTTCTTCGAGCTTGTGATCTCGGACATATTCCATCACCGCTGTTTTTAAGCCTGAGAAACTGGTGAAATATTTTCCACGTTTTACTTTGGGAAGAGTGAATGGAACGGCCTTCGGATTTCCAAGTTTCGCAAGCTTGTCAAGGATGGGTCCACCAGGGTATCCCAAACCGAGAATTTTTGCGACCTTGTCATAAGCCTCGCCGGCAGCGTCATCGACGGTCATGCCTAAAAGTTTTCTTTTTCCAATTCCTTCCACCCAATAAAGATTGGTGTGTCCCCCTGAAATGACGAGACCTAAAAAGGGAAAAGGAGGCTTCTTTTGTTCCAAAAAAGCGCTCATTAAGTGGCCTTCCAGATGATTTACTCCAATCAGTGGAATGTTTTGTGAAAGAGCAAATCCTTTCGCAAAATTTAATCCTACCAGCAAAGAGCCTACAAGACCTGGAGTATAAGTGACCGCGATTCCATCCAATTTTCTTTTTTCTACGGGGAGCTGTTCGATTGTGTTTTTTACCAAAGTGGAAATGGAATTCAGGTGTTCGCGGGAGGCAATTTCAGGAACGATGCCGCCAAATTGAGAATGTATTTTTTCCTGAGAGGCAACACGGCTCGCTAAAATCAGGTCTGGATCTTCTAACACACAACAAGCAAGGTCATCACAGGAAGATTCAATGGCAAGAATACGCATGAGTTGTTCCTTAATAAGTTCCTGAGTAAGGACGTGCAGGTTGTGTGGGTTGAGGATAATTCGTAACTCCCGAACTCGGGGGAGCGGGGCTGGGACTTATAGCCGGAGGCGCAGGATTCGTAGGGGTGTTACTAAATCGTGGATCCACAGGCATGCTGTAAGGAGCTTGGGGATTAGTGGTTTGTGGAGCTGCTGTGGGAGCTGGGCTTGCCGGAGCTACAGGGTTTGCTGCCAAGGCAGGAGAAGCGGTTGCAGGAGTAGCTGAAATTCTTTGAATTTCCTTTATTTTGGCAGAGGCCTGGGCCGCTTCTGCACTTCCAGGATAATCTCCCATTACTTTTTCAAGAAAAGGTTTTGCTTCGGCATACATTTTTAAATTGAAGAAAGATAAACCTTGTTTGAGGAGTGCGTTTTTTGATTTGCTCGATCGGGGATATTTTTGGATGAGCACCTGATATTCTGCGATCGCTTTTTTGTAATTACCCAAGCCATAGTAAGATTCTGCAACCCAATATTGGGCATTGTCTGCAAGGGGACTTCGGGGATAGTGTTGTATAAATCCCTGAAAACCGGGAAGGGCTTTGTTCCAATCTTCACTGTTCACATAATCGAGCAACTTTTGAAATTCCTGGGTTTGACCCAAGTCGGCTCCCCCGACCTTGTCTGGGATTCCGGAGCTGACATTTTTATCCTTAATATCTTTTAATAAATTGGTGAGAACATTCAGTTTGTCTTCCATGGCAGATAAACGCTGATCATACTCCCGAAGGGAGCGGTTTTGTTCTTCGTAAAAATGGCCACCACTTTCAGTGACTCCTTTGATGGAAGCAAACTCTTGTTGCATGCTGGTTAGCAAATTCATGGCTTCTGCCAACTTTTGATTGGAATTCTGTACGCTCATTTTGAGAGCAGCTACATCTTGGCGTAGTTGATCTAGGGATTGAGCATGGAGAGGGGAAGAGAGAAGAGGGAAGAGGGAGGAGGCAAAAACAAAGAATAAAAATTTATTTTTCATAAGGATTCCTTCCACAAATAAAAAACCACAGAACGTAAGTATTTGTCCTGTGGTTTGAAAAAATCAAGGCTTTAGTCAGAAACTATTTTCTGATCGGAAAGTCGTCTCGTCGGTTTTGAGCCCAAGCTTCCGGATTGTTCGCAGGGTTGACGGGTCTTTCTTCACCATAGCTCACAGTAGAAATTCTGTTTGCATCGACGCCTAAGTTGACCAGGTAATCTTTTGCGGCTTTGGCACGTCTTTCACCCAGGGCCATATTGTATTCATTGGTTCCCCAGTTATCCGTATTTCCTTCAGCAACAATATTTACGTTGGGATTTGATTTCATCCATGAGGCATTTTGTTGCATGGTAGCCACTTGATCGGGACGAATATCATATTTGTCGAAGTCAAAGTGGATTGTTTTAACAGGGCTGTTGTAATCAACATTTACACCTGAAGAGTTAGGACCTTTTTTGGAAGAGCAGGCGCTGCTACTTAAAGCAAGAGCGACTACTGCAGTAGAAAGAACAAAAAATTTGCTACGAAACATAAATCCTCCATGAATAGGCTTGCAATGCCAGCCTGGAAACAGTTTTACTAATGCCTAATTGTCTGCTCTTGACGCTTGAAGTCAAGAAATATTTCTTTGGGAGTCTTCATGTCGAACGCTCGAAAAATCAGAGTCGCAGTTTTACAATTTGCGGTTTCAGATGGAAAAATTTCAGAAAATTTCGAAAAAGTATCGAGGTTATTAAAAAAAATTAGGCGTAAACCCGATTTGGTGGTTTTGCCAGAAATGTGGCCTTCGGGGTTTCGTGTGGTTAACGGAGAAATATTACTTCGGGAAACTCAGGAAGTTATGAAAGAACTTGCAGCTTTTGCACGAAAGAAAAGTTGTTATGTTGTCGGGTCTCATTTAACGAAATCCCCTCGTGGTTTTTATAATACGGCCTCTGTGATAAGCCCCCGAGGTAAAACTATTGGAGAATATCACAAAGTTCATCTTTTTAAAATGGGGGGAGAAGCTAAAAAGTTTATTGCCGGATCCAGGAGCCTGGTTTGTAAAACAAAAATTGGAAAATTGGGTTTGGGAATTTGCTATGATATTCGTTTTCCGGAATTTATCCGAAAGGAAGTTTTGGAAGGGGCTGAAATGCTGGTGATTCCGTCTGCATGGCCGCGAGCGCGCATTGAACACTTTCGAACCTTGTTAAGGACTCGCGCTATTGAGAATCAATGTTTTGTAATTTCTTCTAACAAAGTCGGAAAAAATACGGAAGGAATAGAATATGGTGGACACAGTGTAGTGATCGGACCTTGGGGAGAAGTTTATGGAGAACTCAAGTCGAAACCCGGAATTCTGGAATTAGAAATCAATTTGAATCGAGTAAAAGAAATTAGGAAAAGTTTTCCAGTTTTACAAGCAAGGCGTGTTTCTGTGTACTGAAGATTACAAATACTCCCCAAT